>DHQK01000049.1:17190-37390 GCA_002411085.1 Marinilabilia sp. UBA5340
CCCGGGAACTCAATTTGAAGGTTTATTCTTATCCCGAATATCTTTTTGAACAAACCAAAGATAAAAAGCGAATTGTTATTGCCGGAAGTCATGGGAAGACGACTATTACTTCTATGTTGCTTCATGTTCTGAAAACGCTTGGCCGAAAATTCGACTTTATGGTAGGAGCCCAGATCAAAGGGTTTGATACCATGGTGGAATTATCAGAGGAGGCGGAAATAGCTATCTTTGAGGGTGATGAATATTTGTCTTCTCCTGTTGATCTGCGTCCTAAGTTTCTGTGGTACCGGCCGCATGTAGCTTTAGTTACCGGCGTTGCCTGGGATCATATCAACGTTTTCCCCACCGAAAAAGACTATAATGATCAATTCCGCCTTTTTGCCGATACCATTATTCCGGGTGGGGCATTTATTTATTACAATGAAGATCTTGTTTTACAGAGAATTGCTAAAAATATAAGGGGGTTGAAAGTGTTGCCTTATCAGGAAGTTGAAGCAATTTCGGAAGGAGATGGTGTAGTCGTTCAGCACCACGGAAGTCGCCATCCATTAAAGATATTTGGTCGCCACAATTATCAGAATCTTGCGGGTGCATTGCTTGTGGCCGAAGAGTTGGGTATATCCGGCAGTGATTTCTGGAAAGCGATGGAGACTTTTGAAGGTGCCTCACGTCGTTTGCAGGTGCTTGCGCATAATGATCATTCCTCTGTGTTTTACGATTTTGCCCATGCACCCTCTAAAGTAAAAGCCACTGTTGAGGCAGTCAGGGAGCGTTTTCCCAACAGAAAGTTGTTGGCAATTGTGGAATTGCACACTTTCAGCAGCCTTAACCGGGATTTTTTGCCTCAGTACCATGGTGCCTTAAATGAGGCAGATGAGACGGTTGTTTATTTTAATCCGCAAGTGGTGGAGCATAAGAAATTACCTGGAATATCAGTTGAAGATATCGAAGAGGCCTTTGCAAAAAATGGCTTGAAAGTTTTTACGGATGAGCGTAAATTAAAGCAGTTTTTGGAAGGTCAATCCCTGGCCCATGCAAATTTGTTGCTGATGACTTCGGGAAACCTTGCCGGTATTGATGTGAAGGCTCTTTCACAAAAGATAATTCATCAATGATGTAACTATCCCGGGGAAGAACGCGTCACATAATGGTCTAATCTAAAATTGAACTTATGAAGCGTTTTATTTCTCTGTCATTAGTGACTTTTTTGTTGATCAGTTGTCAACAATTGGGAGCACAGGAGTTGGTTGACCAGGTGGACAGTCGGTTTGATAATGTCCGCAGTGTCTCCGTGGAAGGGGTGTTCTGTAATGTGACTGTAAAGCCCGGAAATACCTCCGGTGTACATTTAGTTGGTGAAATCAGGGCTACCAGAGGGGGTGATGACTACTCTATTGAAACATCTCAAAACGGTACCGAACTGAAAGTTTGGGTAGAACACCCTAACAACATGCGGGGCATGGTGAAGGGTTTTTTGTCTTTTGAAGTGCCGGAGAATGTCTTGCTGAATGTGAAAAATGTTTCAGGAAATGTAGAGGTTGAAAAAATCAGGAGTGACAATATGAGCCTGTCAAGTGTTTCGGGAAATGTTAAAGTTTCAGGAGTCGGTGCCAATGTTAGTCTGCGTTCGGTATCAGGCGAAATTGATGCTTCTTTGATGGGCGGAGATCTGGATGCTAAATCGGTGAGTGGCAGTGTAAGGGTGGCCAACATCAAAGGAGACTTTTCCGGCCAGAGTACTTCCGGTAATGTATCTGCAAAAATGGTGGAGGGAGAAACTTCTGTCCATTCCACATCAGGAGACCTGAAAGGTGAGAACCTTATGAACGGAGCCACTATGAAAACGACCTCGGGCAGTATTCAGATTAATATTCTTAAAGGGGATCTTACTGGAAAAACTGTATCCGGTGATATCCGTCTGGAAGATGTAACCGGGGTGTTGAATTTGTCATCCACGAGTGGCAGTCAGAGAGGTACGGGGATTATGTTGACCGGAAACAGTCGCTTTAACTCGGTGTCGGGCGATATCTCCATGGATCTGGAGAATGACATAGAAAGCCTGAGCTTTAAGTTAAAGTCCGGATCCGGAAGATTAAAAGCCGGTTCTTCATCGGCCGATGACAGACTGGAAATCTCCGGGGGAGGTATTCTTGTATCCGGTTCGAGTACGTCCGGGAGTCAGGTTTTTGAATAGAAAGAAGTATTTCTACGATAAATAAAAAGCCGGCTGCATGATTTGTAGCCGGCTTTTTATTTTTAGACTGATGTGATTTTTATTGCAATAGTTGAAAATCAAATCAGTAAATTATGTTTCATTTCAAATACCTTATTTCGAAACAAAGTGGAAGTGAGATCCAAAGCGATCGAACGCTGCTTTTTCAAGCATCTCCCGGTGATCGGGATGTGCAACTGAAGTGATCAGACGGGCACGTTCCTGCAATGTTTTACCATAGAGGTTTACAGCTCCATACTCGGTTACGAGCCAGTGCATGTTGGCACGGGTTGTTACTACACCTGAACCTTCCATCAATACGGGAGCTATTTTGGAAACGCCTTTTCCGGTGACAGATGGCATTGCAATGATAGGTCTTCCACCTTCTGAATAACCGGCACCACGGATAAAGTCAATTTGTCCGCCTACACCAGAATAGTGTGTGGTTCCGATGGAGTCAGCACAAACCTGACCGGTAATATCCACTGAAAGCGCTGAATTGATGGCTGTAACTTTCTTTTGTTTGCGAATCACATCAACACTGTTGGTGTGTTTTACATCCATCATGGCCACCTGTGGGTTGTCATTTACAAAATCGTAAAGATCCTGTGATCCCATCAGGAAGGAAGCAACCATTAGTCCTTTGTCGAGTTGCTTTTTCTTACCGTTGACGACACCTTTTTCTACCAGTGGCAGAATCCCGTCAGAGAACATTTCGGTATGAACTCCCAGGTCTTTGTGGTTGCCCAACTCAGCCAGCACTGCGTTAGGAATACCTCCAATTCCCATCTGCAGACAGGCTCCGTCCTCTACCAGTTCTGCAACATTGTGTCCGATGGCACGTTCAATGTCTGAGAGGGGAGCATTGTTATGGATATAGAGCGGTTCATCATGTTCAACAAAATAGTCGATGTCGCGCATGTTGATCTGAGCATCACCCCAGGTACGAGGAACGTACTTGTTGATTTGTGCAATTACGATATCTGCGGTTTCAACAGCCGCCAGTGTGGCATCAACGGAAGTTCCCAGAGAAACATATCCGTGACGGTCGGGAGTAGACACCTGTACCATGGCCACATTAACCTTAAGGTACCCCTCACGAATTAGTTTTTGAGTCTCGCTAAGAAACACAGGGATGTAATCGGCGTATCCGGCCTGGGTGACTTTGCGCACGTTACCCCCAACAAAGAAAGATTCCAGTTGAAAAACACCTTCCAACTCAGGATCTGCATAAGGAGCTGGTCCCTCGGTATGGATGTGCTGGATTTTTACGTTTTTGAATTCACCTTTTTTACCGCGTTCAACCATTGCATTGATCAACGCATGAGGAGTCACTGCCACACTACTCATGTGAATGCGGTCTCCTGATTTGATTACTTTCACGGCCTCTTCGGCGGTTACTGTTTTATACTGCATGTCGAAACAATTTTTATAAAATTTTGTTGTACTTTCTTCCTGAAAATCGCTGCAAAAGTAGTCTTTTTAGTTCATTTTTCCTTTTCTCTCTGCGCTTTGTAACCTGTTGTAGAGCATATTTTAGCGGATTCTGAAGAAATAGAGATTTATTTCTTTATTGATTTCAGTGGGTTGGAGCTTGCCCGAGGGGGAATCGTTATTTTTTTGTAAAAGAATTTAATTATTGTAGGAAGGGGTAGGTGAGGTGCAAATTAGTCTATAAAAAAAGCCACCCCGATGGGGCAGCTTTTAATGTTTTAGGTATAAAACCTGAAGAACTATTCTTCTTTTTTAGTTTCTTCATCAGAAGCCTCTGCTTTAGGTTCTTCCTGTGCAGCTTCCTCTGTGGTTTCTTCAGTAGCTTCTTCAGCTTCAGCAGCTTCTTCCTGTTTGGTTTCAGCTTCAGCTTCGGCAGCCAGCTCGGCGTTTCTTTTCGCCAGTTTCTCAGCTCTTTCAGCGTTGATTTTGGCTTCCTCTTCGAGACGAGCTTTGCGCTCTTTCTCAGTTTCGGAAGACAGCTGGTCTTTCTTAGCCTGAATCTTAGCTTCTTTGTCTTCCATCCATTTTTGGAATCGACGTTCAGCTTCGGCTTCGTCAAAAGCACCTTTTTTTACACCGTCGAGCAAGTGTTTTTTCATGAGTACACCTTTGTAACTCAAAATTGCACGGGTTGTGTCAGTAGGTTGGGCGCCTTTGCCAAGCCATGTTAAGGCTTTATCGAAATTGAGATCGATCGTAGCAGGATTTGTGTTGGGATTGTATGATCCAATCCGCTCGATGTATTTACCATCTCGTGGCGCCCTGCTATCTGCTACCACAATGTGGTAGTAAGCATACCTTTTGCGTCCGTGTCTCGCTAATCTGATTTTTACGGGCATGTTTTCTAAAATTACAATTAAACAACCTACTTTTTTTGCGACTGCAAATATAAGGCGATTTATTTATTTACGAAAGATCCTTCAACTTTATTTTTAGAACCTTACCTGAAATCTGCTTTATGGATTATTGCTTTGGTTCTTAATTACCTGTGTGTTTTAATCAATTGCCCTGATACGTTCGTCTGCTTCCCTCCTTGTTTATTAACTTTTGGAACCGCCCCGGTATTAATTTCAATTTTCCAAAGGCCTTTGGCTTCTAAGAACAAATAACATTATATTCCTTCAAAATAAAAAAGCCATATAAAACAATTATTATTAGTCCATCGTTTGGTGATTTTCATCAAGCGGGTAACCGATTAATTTTTTTCCCGGTGATTTTAGATAATTTTGTAGTTTCACAGAAATAGCTCATATCTGCCTTATGGATTTAATACCGTATACACACTTACATGTTCACTCTCAGTACTCTATTTTGGATGGTGCTGCCAGCGTTGGCGATTTGGTTAGCAAAGCCAAAAGCGATGGAATGAAAGCCCTGGCGCTTACCGATCATGGAACCATGTTCGGGATCAAAGAGTTTTTTGATACCTGCAAAAAGCAGGGGATTAAGCCCATTTTGGGATGCGAAACTTATGTGGCTGCACGTACTATTCACGACAAAACAGACAGTAAACTTGATGGTCGGGGAGATCACCTCATCTTGCTGGCTAAAAATCCGGTGGGCTATCGCAATCTGTTGAAATTGATTTCTATTGCCAATGTAGAAGGGTTTTATTACAAGCCCCGGGTCGATAAACAGCTTTTGGAAAAGTACCATGAGGGGCTGATTGTGACATCTGCATGTATTGGTGGAGAGGTTCCTCAAAAAATTATGGCCGGTGATATGGGAGGAGCCAAAGAGAGTATCTTGTGGTTTAAGAAAGTTTTTGGTGATGACTATTACCTTGAATTACAGCGGCATCCTGCCGAGGATCTCAAGGCACGGAAGGATGTTTATGATAATCAGGTACTGGTGAATGACAAACTCCTGGAGTTCTCCAAAGAATTGGGTGTAAAAGTGATTGCAGCCAATGATGTGCATTTTACCGATGCCGCTGATGCCGAAGCACATGATTTGCTGATCTGTCTTAATACAGGAAAGGATTTTGACGATGAGAACCGAATGCGATATACCCGGCAGGAATGGTTTAAGACTACTGCGGAAATGAATGAACTATTCAGGGATGTCCCTGAAGCACTTTGGAATACCAATGAAATTGCGGACAAAGTAGAGATGTTCGAGTTAAACTCAGCACCTATTATGCCGTTCTTTTCCATCCCTTCAGATTTTGGAACATTTGAGGGGTACAAGGAGCAATTTCCTGAAGAAAAGTTGCGGGAAGAGTTTGGCGATCGATATGATGCTCTGGGCGGTGATTTTGAGCATCTGATTCGGGTAAAACTGGAATCTGATTATTTGGCTCATCTGACTTACGAGGGTGCCAAAGATCCCGTAAGATATGGTGATCCTATTCCTGACGATGTAAAGGAGCGGCTCGACTTTGAGCTGAATACCATTAAAACGATGGGTTTTCCGGGATACTTTCTTATTGTGCAGGATTTTATCAATGCGGCACGTGATATGGGCGTACTGGTAGGTCCCGGAAGGGGATCGGCCGCCGGAGCTGCTGTGTCGTACTGTGTGGGAATTACCAATATTGACCCCATTAAGCACGATCTTCTTTTTGAACGGTTTCTGAATCCTGATCGTATCTCCATGCCTGATGTGGATATCGACTTTGATGATGATGGCAGACAATTGGTACTCGATTGGGTGACCGAAAAATATGGACGCGATAAAGTCGCACATATTTGTACGTTTGGTACCATGGCTGCCCGTCTGGCCATACGGGATGTGGGACGGGTGCTGAAGTTGCCCCTTCCTGATACAGACAAACTGGCAAAGCTCATTCCTGAAAGACCGGGAACCAAGCTGGCTAACGCCTACCAGGAAGTGTTGGATCGGGAAAAAGAAGCCGGCAGTATTGATAGTGCGGTGGCGAAAATTGAAGGCGAAATAAAAGCCGCGCGTAATGCAGGAAACGGTAAGTTGGAAGGCAAACTGGAAGTTTACAAAATTTTTGCAGAGCGAATCAGAGAAGCCCGGATGCATGGCGAAGAAAAAGTGCTGAAGACCATGGATCTTGCCTGTACCCTGGAGGGATCTGTGCGTCAGACAGGGGTTCATGCTTGTGGTGTTTTGATTGGAAGGGATCCGCTGGATGAGCATATCCCATTGATTCCTACAAAAGAAGAAAATCTGATGACCACCCAGTATGATGGTCGTTACGTGGAGGCTATCGGACTTCTGAAAATGGACTTTCTGGGACTGAAGACGCTTTCCATAATAAAAGAAACGCTCGAAAATATTAAACTTTCCAAAGGAATTGAAATAGATATCGAAACGCTTCCGCCCGATGACAAGGAAGCTTTTGAATTGTTTGCGCGGGGTGACACCACTGCCATTTTTCAGTTTGAGTCTCCCGGAATGAAAAAGCACCTTAGAGCGCTTCAGCCCAACCGATTTGAGGATCTTGTGGCCATGAATGCCCTTTATCGTCCCGGACCAATGGAGTACATTCCCGACTATATTGCCAGGAAACATGGTCAGCAGGAGATCAACTACGATCATCCAATGATGGAATCTTACCTGAAAGATACTTATGGGATCACGGTGTTTCAGGAGCAGGTGATGCTCTTGTCGCGTGCATTGGGTGGGTTCACGCGGGGTGAATCTGACTCCTTGCGAAAAGCGATGGGTAAAAAACTGGCCGATATGATGGCCAAGCTGAAGGACAAGTTTCATGATGGCTGTCTCAAGAATGAGGAGTTTGTTGAGGGATGTAAACAGGTAAATAAAAAGCCGGAAGAGCTGATCGAAAAGATCTGGAAAGACTGGGAGGCATTTGCCAGTTACGCTTTTAACAAGTCACACTCGGTTTGTTATGCTTATGTCGCCTATCAAACCGGATACCTGAAAGCCCATTATCCTGCTGAATTCATGTCCGGGGTGTTGAGCCGGAATCTGAACGACATCACCAAGATTACCACCTTTATGGAGGAGTGCCGTCGTATGGGATTGGAAGTGCTTGGGCCGGATGTGAATGAGAGCTTCCGTAAATTCACGGTGAATGCCCAGGGAGCTATCCGTTTTGGAATGGCTGGTATTAAAGGTGTGGGCGCCGGAGCTGTGGAGGAAATCATCCGGAAGCGTGAAGAGGGAGGCCCCTACAAAGGGGTTTTTGATTTTGTGGAAAGGGTGAACCTTCAAACCGTCAATAAGAAAAACCTGGAGGGATTGGCTGCTTCCGGAGCTTTTGATAACCTGGATGAGTTTAACCGGGCACAGTATTTTGCTATCTCTGACGGGGAGGATGGAACGTTTATTGAACGCTTACTTCGTTACGGTAACCGTTACCAGGCCGATAAGGCCAGCAATCAGGTTTCGTTGTTCGGTGCCGCCGATATGACCGGTGCCGTAAAGAAACCCACTCCGCCCAATGTGCCGGAGTTTACGAGTATCGAAAAATTGGGGCGTGAAAAAGAACTGATAGGGATCTATCTGTCTGCGCATCCGTTGGATCGGTTCAAACTGGAGTTGAAGCACTATTGCAATATGTCGCTGAGCGATTTGGATGATATGTCTGCCATCAATGGAAGAAGTTTTGTTGTGGGAGGGATGCTAACAGGTGTGCGTCGTGGTGTTACCCGTATGAAAGAAAATCCTTTTGCCATTCTTACCCTTGAAGATTATTCCGGCTCTCATGAATTTCCGTTATTTGGGCGGGACTATACTGATTTCAGTAAGTTTCATACAGTTCCTGATGATGGAAGTATTTTTTTGCTGATTAAAGGCAAGGTACAGCCCCGAAAGTACAGGCCCGAAGAGTTGGAAACCAAGATCAATTCCATCTCTTTTCTGAATGAAGTACTGGAAACACAGGTGCAGAGTTTATCACTAAATATTGCACTTGACAAAATCACTGATGATCTGGTGAACGAGCTGACCAATGTGATGCTCGAAAACAAAGGACATGTGTCGCTCCGGTTTCATGTATTTGATCCGTCCAATGAAAATTACCGGGTTCAGATGTTGTCACGTTCAGCGCGTATCGATCTGTCTCAGAAGGATGTTTTGCAGTTTTTTGATGACCATCCGGAGCTTCAGATTAAACTGGGATAATAAACCAGATTAAGGTTCGTTTTGTGATTAGCCCTGTAAGTTATTGTGATTAGGGGTTTACCTGATTCTAATAAAGGTTCTCATCGAAAAATGGATAACCTTTGCGGAAATTAGAGGGCTGGGGGATTTCTAAAAAAGTTTTATCTTTGAACAAGAGCAATAAAATCGTGTTATTAAAATATTGCTTTCTGACGGGGTTTTGTCCCCATGTTGAGTGAGTTTATTTTATTGATATAATTAAAAAAGAATACGTTATGACTGTTGAAGTAACAGATGCCAATTTTGAAGAGGTGGTATTGAAATCGGATAAACCTGTGCTGGTTGATTTTTGGGCAGAGTGGTGTGGCCCCTGTCGCATGGTGGCTCCAATTGTGGCCGAACTGGCCGAAGAATATAATGGCAAAGCAGTACTGGCCAAGATGGACGTGGATTCTAATCCTGATACCTCGGTGAAGTTTGGTATCAGAAATATTCCGACCATTCTTTTCTTTAAAGGTGGTGAAGTGGTAGACAAGCAGGTAGGTGCTGTGCCTAAAGCTGCACTTGCCTCAAAGCTTGATGCAATTATTTAATGACAAGTAATTTATAAATGGAGCGGGTCGGTTCAGTTAGTGAGCCGACCCGTTTTTTTTATATGTTATATTGACCGACAATAGTCTGTTAATGTTTTTCAAGACTTTGAAATCTAAGCATTTAATCCTATGTGGATGTTTTTGGTAAAATTCAGAATGTCAGTGTTATACGTTCTTTCTGGCCTCCAACCTCTAACGTCTAAAAATCTAACGAACTATTGGACTGACTATATTACCATCTATCAATTTATCCCAGGATCATTCCAATCATCGTGGCTGAGAGTAGTGAAGCAAGTGTTCCAGCCAGCAGGGCACGAATACCCAACTGTGACAGCAGTACTCTCTTGCCCGGGGCCAATGCCCCAATTCCGCCGATCTGAATGCCAATAGAGGCAAAATTAGCAAATCCACAAAGGACATACGTGGCCATAATGACCGACTTTTCATGCATGAAAGCTCCCGCTTCCTTGAGGTCGCCCAGACTTACATATCCTATAAATTCAGTCATGATAAGTTTTTCTCCTAATACACGTCCTACCAGATCAATATCCTGACTCCCGACTCCCAATACCCACATCAAAGGGGCAAAGATGTATCCCAGAATAAACTCGAGAGATAACCCACTATATTGACCATCTGTGGCCGATACGATCAGGTTGTTAAGGGTTGTCCAGTCGCCTATTTTCAGAAGAATGAAATTCATCATGGCAATAAGGGCAATAAATACCAGCAGCATTCCCGCTACATTTACGGCCAGCTTTATTCCTTCGGTAGTACCATTGGAAATGGCATCCAGTACATTCTTGCCGATCTTATCTTTGGGAACCTCTACCTCTTTATTGATCTTTTCTGTTTGTGGTACCAACATTTTGGAGATGATGATAACTCCCGGAGCTGCCATGATCGATGCCGCCAACAGGTGCTTGGCATAAATGAGTTCCTGTACCGGATCGCCACCTCCCAGAACTTTGATGTATACTGCCAGCACTCCCCCGGCCAGTGTAGCCATACCTCCCGACATTACCAGCATAATTTCCGATTTGTTCATTTTCTCCAGATAGGCCTTGATCATGAGCGGGGATTCCGTCTGACCAAGAAAAATATTGCCGGCTACCGAGAGACTTTCGGCTCCGGATATTTTTAGAAGTTTGGTCATCCCTTTGGCCAGCCAGTAAACAACACGCTGGATAATTCCAAAATAAAACAGAATACTTGTAAGCCCTGAGAAGAAAATAATGGTGGGCAGAATGGTGATGGCAAAATTCAAAAGAGGTTCTTCAATTTCTCCGGTGGCCATACTTTTAAAAAGGAATTTTGCTCCTGCATCTGAGAAACTAAGAATTTTTACAAAGACTTTCCCCAATACGTCAAAAACAGATTGAACTAATGGAACATACAAAATAGCAAGTGCCAGTATCAACTGGATGAGTAACCCGGTTCCCACTACCCGCCAGGAAATTGCCCTGCGGTTGGTGCTGAACAGCCAGGCAAGAAACATAATAAAGGTCATCCCAAGTATCCCTCTGAAAAGGCTCTCGAGGCTGAAGCCCCCTCCTGAGGCTACGACAGGATTATTGGCTGAAAGAGTCAAAGGTGCGGAAAAAAGTAAAATCAGGACAGGTAAAAACCTCAGGATTGTTCGCTTCATTTTTTTATGTGTCTTTGAGGAAACTTTTTGATTTAAACGCTTATTGCAGCAAGGCATTTTGGGTGCTGTTGTGTTTTGGGGGGGAAGGAGGTTGGTGAATGTTTTGTGAGTCAATAATTACTTTTTTCTTCGCTGAATTTCATCCCGGATTTCTGAGGCTTTTTCATAATTTTCCTGCGAAATTGCATCGTTGAGCAATGTATCTAACTCTTCGAGAGACTTGTCTTCCAGCGGGCTTTTGGATTTTTTTGCAGGAGCCTTTTTTTCTTTTGCTTCTGCAGTATGGGGCGGTTCGTCCTGATCTCCAAAGTCTAGGACAATTCCGGCTTTTTGCATGATGTCCTCAAACGTGAAGATGGGACAATTGAAACGTAAAGCAAGTGATACTGCATCACTGGTGCGCGAGTCAATTCGAACTATTTCATCATTGTATAAACAAACCAGTTCGGAATAGAAAATACCTTCTTCCAGCTTATAAATAACAACTTCCAGAATATCGATTTTAAATGCGCGTGCAAAATTGAGGAATAAATCGTGAGTGAGGGGACGGGGAGGCTCCAGTCCTTCCAGTTTAATGGCGATAGATTGTGCTTCAACAGCTCCTATGATGATGGGGATTCGGCGTTCTCCTTCTTCTTCTGCCAATACCAGAGCATAAGCTCCCGATTGTGTTTGAGAATAGGACAGACCTAATATATTAAGTTTAATTTTTGTTTTATCCATAGAAAAGATGATTTCTTTTTTTCTCCGAATGTTGGTTGTGTTTCTGCATCTGCAGGCAAATGTTTTTACCTTTTGATAGTTCTGAACGATTAATATCTGATGCAGTTTTTATATAGTAAACAAATATAGAAAATTGTTTTGACAATAGCCTTTGATCTAAAAAAACACCTGCCGGATCTTAGATCCTCAATGAAAATTTCTGGAATACAGGATGAAGAGATCCAACCATAAGAATTATTGATGGCAGCATCGCCGGAAGCCCCAGATTGAAAAACCACAGGAATAGAGAGGCTAGTACAATTCCTGGTTCAGCAATGGTGGTACTGCCAAATATCATGATTGCCAATGTGGCCCGGATGCTCAGATCTCCGGCCCCTGCCGATGGGATAAAAGAAAGTGCTCCAAAGAAAATGAAAACCGCCAGGATTCCATGCTCTATATTGGCAAGGCCGAAAAAGTTCAGAAGTAACAGGAATTGCAGCGAAAAAACCGAATATCTCAGGGTTGTCAGCAACAGGGCTTTGAGAATGGATGGTTGGCTTACCTGTCGTAAAATACGCACCTGTTTAATGGTAGTATGAAGGATCTTTTTCAGGAGTGATGAGTTTTTGAAAAGAACCCCGCCAATAATTAGAAGTGCTGTTGCAGCAAATACGATCCATAAAAACTGGCTGTTTTGCGGAATCAGGTTTGAAAAAAAGTGGAGGTAGTCTGATGGGGAATGAGTTGTAGCCAGCAATGCTCCCAGGGCCCCAAGCAATATAACCAGATTTTGAAGGACACTCCCTGCAAGCGACAATACGATAATCCCTGGACGTTCATCCGGGGCGAAAAATACAGATTTACCCACCGGATCCCCCATACGTGCAGGGGTAACCATCCCCAGTTGAATGCCTTTGATTATTTGTGTCAGTGATTGTTTAAAGGAGAGCATACGAATCGGTCGTGCAAGTATTTGCCATTTTATGGTTTCCAATGACAAATTAAAAATGGTTAATCCCAGCTGTAAGAAGAGAATGCCGGATATCTGATGTTTTTTGTTCGTCAGGAATTCCATAAATGTATCCCACTCACTGAAACTCCAGAGTTTATATCCTACCCATATTAGTGCCATAGCTGATATGAGCATCAATAACCGATTGGTGTTTATCTTTCTCCGCGACATCTACTATTCATTTTTGTTGACCAGTGGAATGGCCACCAGCGATAGAAGTCCCGTCACTACAATCATTCCATTCAGAGAACCATGCACCAGCAGTGCAAATGCTGCGGCTTGCGGTGCTTTTACTCCGAAGAACAAGAGGGTGGAAATGACCATGAAATGATATGGGCCAATACCTCCCTGAACGGGGGCCACCATCCCGAAACTTCCCAGTACAAAAACTGCCAGTCCGGCTCCCATCCCCAAATCTTTGGTAAAGGGGAATCCAAAAAAGCAGACATAAATCATCAGGAAGTAGAGAATATAAATCAAAAGGGTATGAAGGAGAAACAGGGGTTTGTTCTTAACGTTTTTGTAAGAAAACAGCCCCTCCTTGAATTTCTGCCACAGTCCCTTTAGTTTAAAATACATCTGGCTGGCCAGAATGTTTTTCCGAAAGACGAAGAAGGCTGTCAGCAGAAATAATACAATCAGACCAAACCACCATGAAGAGAAGAATGCTGAAAGCCCTGAAAAATCCATTTTGTTGTTTACAAAGTCAGAGAATACATTGTATTGCAGGGCGATCATCAGGCCCAGCGACAGCAACAGCATAATGATGTCAAGAACTCTTTCGGTAACCACTGTGCCAACAAGTCTTGAGAAGGAGATGTCTTCATATTTACTCAATACTCCGCACCTGGAAATTTCGCCCATGCGTGGAATTGCCAGATTGGCCAGATAACCAATCATCACTGCCAGAAAGGTATTGATGGTGCCTGGGCGTTTTTCTATTGGTTCGATGAGCATCTGCCAGCGAATGGTACGGCTAATATGACTCAGAAGGCCCATTAACAGAGATAAAAGAATCCAGCCATACCCCACATCTTTTTTCAAAATATGCAAGAGTTCTTCCGGATTCTGGTCTTTGTACAGCCACCAAAGAATAATAATTCCCAGAGACAGAAAAAAGAGAATGCGCAGGCTTTTTTGTATAGATTTATTCATTCTTTTCACTTGGTTGCCACTTGTTGATCTATCGGAACTGTCCGGAAAGTCATGAAATGTGAGTGTTTTGTCGTTCTATACTGAGAGAAGGGCCTGTCTGTCAGAATTTCAAAATGCTCAGAGAAACAATATAAAGTGACTTTGCGGATATCCTCATAATAGGCGGGTCAATTCTACAACATATTTGTTAAAAACGCCGAAACAATAATTATATCAAATAAAGTGGTGGACAATCATCCTCTCACCACATAAAAATTTTACCTTTGCCCCGAAAACAATTTGCAATTTTACAAAATACGGCTCTTTTAGCCAAAAGTTTTGTTTTTTATCAATGAGGTTTCGTGTATTGTAACCCCAAAGTTGTTTTTTATCATGGAAGATGAAGAGAGTCAAACCAAAAAAATATCTCGGTCAGCATTTTCTCAACGACCAGCATGTGGCCATGCGGATTGTGGAGTCTTTACCCATCCCACCATACAAGGTGCTGGAAATTGGGCCTGGTATGGGTGTGCTTACCGAGCATCTTTGCAAAATTTCTGATATTGATCTTTCACTTGTTGAACTCGATACCGAGTCGGTAGACTATCTGAATGTTCATTATCCTGCCCTTTCTTCAAAAATATTTTCTGCTGATTTTCTGAAAATGGATTTGTCGGAGTATTTCGCCGGCGAATTTTCGATTATAGGAAACTTTCCTTACAATATTTCCAGCCAGATATTTTTTAAAGTACTGGAGCATCGCGACCAGGTGAAATATGTTACCGGAATGGTGCAACGAGAGGTCGGACGCAGGCTCACATCCGGGCCGGGAAGCAGAGAGTACGGAATACTGAGCGTTTTAATGCAGGCCTGGTACGATGCAGAATATCTTTTTACTGTCGATGAGCACGTTTTCAATCCTCCGCCAAAAGTAAAATCTGCAGTCATACGTTTTACCCGTAACGATGTGACTGATATCGGTTGCGATGAAAAGCTCTTTCTGAAAGTGGTAAAAACTGCTTTCAATCAACGAAGAAAAACACTCCGAAACAGCATTAAGTCTTTTGGTGTTCAGGCCACGGATCAACGAACGCAGGAGCTGCTGCAGAAACGACCCGAACAACTAAGTGTTCCGGAGTTTGTTGAACTTACGAATATTGTCGCTGCATCCTTGTAGATGTATTGTTGAACTACAAAATAATTAGGGGTATGGCCAATTTTGAACTTACCAGAGAATTTGTGGATGAATTGAGGTTGCTGATCGATAATCAGGACAACGAATCAGTATCCCGGATTCTGGATGAATTACACCCCGCAGATATTGCCGAGCTTTACGAAGAGCTCAATATAGATGAGGCCAAATACATCTATTTCCTCCTGGATGATGATAAGGCTGCTGATGTTATCATTGAACTGGATGAAAATGACAGGTTCAAGTTTCTGAGTGCACTTCCCAGTGAAGTCATTGCCCGTCGTTTTATAGATAAGATGGATTCGGATGATGCCGCTGATGTTATCTCTGAATTGGATCTTGACCGACAGCAGGAAGTTCTTTCCTTTATTGAGGATGTCAATGTTGCCGGCGATATTGTCGATCTGCTGAACTACGATGAGGATTCTGCCGGAGGACTGATGGCAAAGGAGCTCATCAAGGTCAAAGAAAACTGGTCTATCCCTACCTGCCTGAGGAGTATGCGGCAACAGGCGGTGAATGTGGATGAGGTTTATTATGTCTATGTGGTTGACAATAACGGGGTACTCAAAGGAACCCTTTCTCTGAAGAAGATGTTGCTTAGTCCGTTGGACAGACATGTGAAAGATATTTATTATTCTGATGTGATTTCTGTTGGCGTGGATGCCACGTCGGAGGAGGTCAGTAACATCATGACAAAATATGATTTGGTGGCCTTGCCTGTAGTAGATCCTGTGGGACGCTTAGTTGGACGTATCACCGTGGATGACGTGATGGATGTGATGCGGGAGGAAGCCGAGAAGGATTATGCCCTTGCTTCCGGGATTACCGGCGATGTGGAATCATCAGACAGTGTGTGGTTGCTTACGCGTGCGCGGGTTCCCTGGTTGCTTATTGGTTTGCTTGGAGGTTTGTTTGGGTCCAGAGTGGTTGGTAGCTTCGAAGGAGTATTGGATATATACCCGCAGCTGGCCTTTTTCATGCCGTTGATTGCTGCGATGGGAGGTAACGTGGGGATTCAGTCTTCGGCCATTGTGGTGCAGTCTATTGCCGCGGGAACAATGGGGCTTGATTCTCCTTTCAGGAGGCTTTTTAAAGAATTCAGTGTTGCTTTTTTGAATGCGACGGTGCTTTCAGTGCTTGCATTTGCCTACAATTACCTGATTGGGTCTCCCGATGCGCTTACGCTGACCGTTTCCGGAGCCATGTTTTCGGTGGTTATTTTTGCTTCTGTCTTTGGTGCTTTGGTGCCTTTATTGCTGAATCGGATTAAGATTGACCCCGCTGTAGCAACCGGGCCGTTTGTGACCACGCTGAACGACATCATCGGAATGGGAATTTACCTGACCATCGGGACATTTTTTTACCAGATGCTGGTGTGATCAATAGACCGTTAGGTTTTTTTGATATAGTAAATCAAAGGCAGAAGTTTAAGAGGCAGAAAGCAGAAGAAAAAATATTGACTTAAAACTTTAGGATATAAAATAAAAGAGGGGAGTGGTTTTCGTTCAACTGAAAACTACTCCCCTCTTTCTTTTGAGGTAACCTTTACTTTGTATTCAGCACTACCTGGACTTTTTACCCCAGAAGGTTGCGTTCAGGTTTTTCTCTGTTCCTGCGTAAACAATTGTTACATGCCTTGGGGTGGCTTCCCAATCGACTTCGCGTTCAACGCAGACAATGACATTGCCCAGTGTGAGTTGCTTTTTTTCTTCATCGTAACTCCAATTTCCTGTTAGGGCGCCGGACATTGTGCCATCGGCATTAAGGGTGAGTGATGAAGCAGTGTTTTGTTGGGCGTATTTGTATTCAAGCTTAATGTGTTCCCATTTCCCAATCAGCGAATCTCTGGTAATTGTTCCGTAGTCCGGGACTGCAGCATAGCGCTGAGGCAATGCTATGGGCCACAGGTTGTCGGGCTCACTTGCAGAAGCCGGGCACCAAACAATCTTACGAACGTGTCCCATCATTATGGCATTGGAAACAGGAATGCCCGGGACATCTTTTGGCAGTCTTCCCTGCGACATATAGAACCATTCATCCGTATCTTCATGTTGAAAAATGGCACAGTGTGCTATGCCAACCCATCCGTGGCTGAGATTGAATTTGTAGGGGTGGGTTACAATTGGATAACTGTCCCCGCGTCCGTTGGTGAAGTTGCGTCCTGTAATGTCATAATAAGGGCCGTCTATGTTTTCGCTTCTTACCACCCGGGTATTGTAAGGTACATCAAGGCCATCGTAGGCCATAAACAAATAGTAGTACCCATCCTTGTAGATTATTTCAGGAGCTTCGCTGGCCTGCCAGCGAGATGAGGCTGTGCGTGTGCCAATTCTTTTTCCATAACGGGCTGTCAACTCACTTACACTGTTTGCATAAGGCGCTCCCAAAGTGTTCAAGGGTTTTCCAGTTGTTGCATCTACTTCCAATAGTGCAAAACCACTGTGCCAGGAGCCGTGTATCAGGTAATGTTTTCCTTCGGGGGACACAATGTACGTTGGATCAATTGCGTTGTAGTAAAAATAGGCACTCCAGTCATTTGTGCTGGAGCGACTGTAGTCCAGACCAAGGTCAGAAGAGGATGTTGTAACAAACCCTTTGTCTTCCCATACTGCCCCGGCCGGATCTGTCGATTCGCACATGCCGATGAAGGCTCGTTCTGTCCAGCTTCCGTCGAAAGCGGAAGTTGTGGGATTTCCGGTTTTAATGTAATTATGAATAACGATGCTGTAGTACATGCGCAGTTTTTCCTGTCCGCCAACATTGACGCGTCGCACTACTGGTGCCCAGTAACCGTATTGTATATCCTCCTCGGGAATGGCATCCAGCCCCATTCCGGCTCTTATAGAATTGAGCGAATCGGCAACCCAGGAAGGGGGATCATAGAATGGTCCGCCTACCCATTGCCAGTTTACCAGGTCTTTGGATCGTTTTCCCTGAAAATGGCCATGTCCTTCGTGTTCATTTCCATACGAGGCATCAGTCCCATACATGTAATAATATCCATTATAGAAAGCAACAGACGGATCGTGAACATTGGCCAGATTCCACTCACTCCGGTTCGCCCACGAGGCTATTGGTGAATAGTCGTCTGAGTAGGTCGGGATTGACCATTCGGTTTCAGGCTCAGACCCGTTCTCTTCATCTATGGGTTCAACCTTATCGTCTTCACACCTTGCAAATAACAGAGCAGTTATGGCGGCAGATAAAAACAGTAAATACTTAAATCTCATGATATAATATTTTTGGAAAAAAACTTCCTTATCAACATCTACTGACAGGT
This sequence comes from Marinilabilia sp. UBA5340, assembly GCA_002411085.1. Classification (GTDB taxonomy): domain Bacteria; phylum Bacteroidota; class Bacteroidia; order Bacteroidales; family Marinilabiliaceae; genus Marinilabilia. The sequence goes on from DHQK01000049.1 coordinate 35,504, forward strand.
TGATAAGGAAGTTTCAAAAAATAAGCAGATATTTTCTACTCTAACTCAACAACTGGTCGGATGTTGTATTTCTCTTTAAACCCGGGAGCATTGTCTATACTCTTGTTTGCTGAGTTTCCTTCAAGGTTTGGATTGGCATTGAGTATGTTTTGGAAAAGCGGGAAATATTCATGTCCCGGATTGTAATACTGGAATGATGAACCACTGGCTGTTTCAGCAGTCACTACATCTGTGTTTACGATGATGTCGCCTGCTTCATTCTTTGGAGCCAGAATGTAATATCCATGTTCAATAAGTTGATTCAGACGCGACTGGTCGTAGAAGAATCCCCAACGAATCAGGTCGATTCCCCGGCCATTTTCGCAACCGAATTCTTTCGGTCGTTCAACGTTGGCTATTTGTTCGAACAGATGATCGGCTGATGGGAAATCTGCCAGCTCAAGATCCGGCAAAGCTACGCGACGACGAACCTGGTTAATGTAATCAATGGCTGTCTGCGTGGGGCCGTTGATTTCGTTTTCGCATTCTGCTGCCCGCAACAGAACATCACTGTAACGCATCAGACGCAGGTTGACTCCGCACTGCAATCCGTTGGTAATGGTTGGATAGATGTTGTTCCTTGCATTGGTCCATTTTGCGATGGAGATACCACCCTGAGCACTGTTGGACAATGGTGTTTTGGTGATATCTTCCTGATAAACCACGTTGCTACGGGGATCTCCGTTGGGATAAGCTGCAGTTGCCTGGTCGGTGTAATTGCTGTATTCATCTTCGTAAGTAACCAGAGTCCAGTATAAACGGGGATCCAGGCGGCCATCGGTAGAGGTCTCTGCTTTAAAGAGATTGTATAACCAGGGAGAACCTGCCAGGTCACCCCAGCTTCCTAACTCCTGAGAAGCGTAATTGCTTTCCACTGCATGGCCCTGAGTCGCTTCTGAGCTGATATTTACCGGAGTCCATTCTTCGTCGGTACCACCTGTGCCAAAGTCCATAAATTGAACTTCGAAAAGACTCTCTGCATTGTTTTCTGTGCTTTCTTTGAAGTTGTCACCGTAATCGTTCATCAACTCGTAATGACCATATTCTCCGGCAATGATGTCCTGGAGGATGGGATAAGCCTCAGTGAATTTATGACGGAACATCAGGGCTCGGGCCATATATCCTGCAGCAGCACCGGACGTGGCACGTCCTTGTGCCCATTCGCCACCTGCATCTCTTGACGGGAGCATTTCCATTGCCTTACCGAGGTCAATTTCAATCTGGTCAAAGATCTCATCCTGGGTGTTGTTGGATGCAAACAAGGTATTCATGTCCGAATATGCTTCATAGTCCGTAATAAGAGGTACTGTCTGGTAATAGGTGGACAAATGATAATATGCCAAAGCTCTGAGGAAGAGTGCCTGTCCGGCAATCTGATTATACGAATCTTCAGACATTTCAACATCATCAACTTTCGATAAAATATAGTTGGTACGGTTCACCACATGAAACCAGTCGCGGTAGGGCCACATATCACCAATTTCGTTGGTGCCGGGAGAATTCAGGCGGTCGTAGTCGATATACCATTGTTGAGATGAATTCCATACCTCGTCTCCACGTACTGCATCCAGGGTGTAACCAACACGTGCAAATGAGCCTTCGAGACGGATACGGTTGTAGGCGGCGATAACCACTTCCTGCAGTTCTGATTCAGAATCGCCAAAGTCGACAGTCGTCTGTTCGTTTGGGTTCGTAACATCGAGCTGGTCATCGCAGGCTGTCAATCCTCCGATGAGTGCCAATATTAGAATGAATATATTTAAATTTTTCATGTTGATCTTGTTTTAGATTGTTTTTAGAAGGACAAATTAACTCCAAACATAACGGTTCGTGGGGTTGGATACGAAG
>DHQK01000052.1:0-2116 GCA_002411085.1 Marinilabilia sp. UBA5340
CATCTACAATCATGCCCTTGTACTCCCATGGTCCGGTTGGGGAGTTGCTCATGGCATACCCAATTCCTTCGGGGCAGCAGGTGGAGGCGTAGGCCATATAATAATGGCCGTTGCGCTTCCAAACCCAGGGGCCTTCCTGGTAATTTTCGGGCGTTGTCGGTTCCTGAATAATCTCCCCGGAATAGGAAATCATATCCTCGTTCAGTTTCACGTAATAAACTTTTGGATTTCCCCAATACATATAAGCCTGCCCGTCGTCGTCAATCAAAATGGTAGGGTCGATGTCATGATCACTGTTTTGAATCAAAGGTTTTCCAAGCGGGTCCTTGAAAGGACCGTAAGGACTGTCGGCCACCAGAACGCCAATGCCCACACCTCCTGGCATGGGGCAGTAGAGATAAAACTTATCGTTACGCTCAACACATTGCACTGCCCAGGCCCCGTTGTCGTAGGGCACCCAATCGAAATCGTCCAATGATGCCACTGCCCCGTGCTCTGTCCAGTTTACCATATCGGTGGACGTATAAAGCAACCAATCTTCCATCTTAAAGCCCATGGCATCGTCTTCGTCGTGGCTGGTGTAGAGAAATACTGTGTCGTTATACACCATGGGTGCGGGATCGGCAGTGTATTTTGTTTGGATGATGGGTTGTTGTTGGACTGTGTTTTGTGCATCGACAAAATAATTCATTGCCATTGCCATCAGTAGTAAGGTTGTTACAGAAATTCTTTTGCTTATCATATCGTCTGTATTTTTTAACTTTCTCTTTGTGCTTTAAAATTTATTGAACCTGAACTATTACTTTACCCGTTTCCAGGCCATCAGCTTCTGCCATTAGAGTAATTGTACCACTCTTATTATCTTTCAATGGACGAAGAATTGCCAGGGCTTTTCCGCGAAAAGTTTTACAAACAGGGTTGTTAAAGCTCTTCATGTCGTTTGGGTTTGAATTTCCTGATCCGGCAATTTCACCAACTCCTGTTACGGTAAATTTTACAGGTATCGCTGCGTTGGGTATTACATTACCATCAGTATCGGTAATTTCAACACCAATATACGATAAGTCGTTGCGACTTGCATTTATGACGGAACGATCGGCAATAAGTTTAATTTTTGCAGGTGCACCAGTGGTTTTCAAGTATTTTGGAAGCAACCTCTTTCTCCGTCCTCCAGGGCAATGGCTCTCAATACACCGGGCTCATACGGAACCCTGAAATCAGCTGTAATGCCCGTTTTTGTGATTTATGGCTTGTTCACCAATAACATTCCCATTCAATTCGAGACGTACCATCGGACTTTTGGAAAAAACCCGTACATCCATCAGTTTGCCTTCATTGCCGGCCCAGTTCCAACTTGGATACTCATCGGGCCATCCCCAGTAACTATAGGTTTCTACCATGCCCTCGGGGATGGGCGAATGAACCATCATTTCAATTTTGCTGTTGTCCCAAACTACATCGCGGTAGTACGATTGCGGTTTTTTATTGCCACACAGGTCAATGTCGCCACAATTGTTCGTAAACCAGGGCCAGGGCTGAAGTCCCACGCGAGGCCCGGGTTTTTCTGCAATTTTGGAATAGCCACAGCCGGTTTCACCTAAATGATCCATTCCTGTCCATACAAAATCACCAATTACATACGGGCTTTTCTCAACCCCCTGCCAATATGCATAAGCGTCGGCAGCATGCGATTCAGTACTCACGATAATTCTATCTGGGTATTCAGCGTGATCTGCCTCGAATTGTTTCTGCAGGTAATTGTATCCTGCAATATCCAGATCGTCAAATACAGGTGCGGCTGTTGACCATTCCCGTCCCGGATGATCCCAAAACTCACAAACACCTTCGGTTACAGGTCTTGTCGAATCCAGTTTGTGTGCTTCAGCAACCAGCTCTTTCCGGATAGCATACCCCAGTGAATCGGCTCGTTCATTTAGTTCATTACCTATACTCCAAAGAATCACCGAAGGATGATTCCTGTCGCGATAGATCATCGATTGAAGGTCTTTTTTCCACCATTCCCTGAAATACAAGTGGTAATCCTGTGGGTTTTTGGGTCGTACCCATTGGTCAAAGGCTTCGTCTATCACTAAAACTCCCAGACGATCGCAGGCAT
>DHQK01000052.1:2506-6221 GCA_002411085.1 Marinilabilia sp. UBA5340
GTGCGGATACCAAATTTTTCGGTAACCTTATCTACAATCTTTCCATTTAGTTTTATGCTTACTTCGGCTGTATAAAGATTGGGCTCCTCAATAGACCATAATTTCGGATTGCCTTCTTGGATGCTAAAAGTAAATTGGCTATCGTCAAGAGGCATTTCTTGAAGTGAAATTTCACCTTGTGACCGAAAGTTGCCTTCAGGACCAAAAATTTTTGTTGAAATGGCAATGTCATTTTCATAATCCTGATAATAAACCAAATCAACAGTGAAATTTATATCGTAATTATCTGTTGTAATCTGGTTTGTGGAAATAAAAAGACCATTGTGCGCAATGTGTATCGCTTGTTTTTGGATAAGATGTACATGCCTGTAAATCCCTGAGCCACTATACCACCGGGAATTTCTCCCTTCGTTTTTAACTTTTACGGCGATAACATTGGGCTTTCCCGCAGGGTTGAGATATTCTGTAATATCGAAGTGAAAAGCTGTATAGCCGTATGGATGGGTGCCTGCTAACTTGCCATTGACCCAGACTTCGCTGTTCATATATACACCATCGAAACTGATGAGCGTTTGGTTGAACCGGTCATCACTCTCTAAAGTAAAAGTTTTACGGTACCAGCCTGTACCACCAACGGTATATCCTGTCGCAGTTGTGCCAATGCTTTCTTTTGAAAATGGGCCAACAACTTTTCCCGGTTCCGGATTGGGAAGATCCTCTATGCTCCAGTCGTGTGGTAAATCAATACTTCGCCACGCACTGTCGTTAAATGAAGGTATTTCGGCACCTTGGACATCACCCAAATGAAATTTCCAGCCATCGTCGAAAAGAGATTCTATACGCGCAGGTTGATTTTGTTGCTTACATGCAACAGAAACCAGCAGCAGAAGAATGATTGATAAGAATGATCGAATATTCCTGGTCAATATTCTAAAGTGATAATTATTCATAACTTCAATGGATCTCTTTAATTTTTAACTTGCTTTCTTTCATTTTTTTACATGGGGCCTGGTGGTTTTTCAATTAATTTGATTTTCTAACCAGGCGGACAAAGTAAACGGCTCCGGCTGTATTCCCTGGTATTGATTGGAACTTAACACGAATGTTGCTTTTGCCTTTTACCATCGAATTGGGAATGGCATATTCCAAATTAAAAAACTTTGACTGATTCCAACGTCCGGTATTATCTTCGGTCAATAGTTTTTCATCATCAATGTAAATATCAAATTTGCGACCTCCCCACTCGGCACCCCAGTAGCGGACGATAAGGCTAAGATCTGTTTCGGAATTGGTATTTAAGTCATAGCTGAAATATCCATCCCCGTTTGCGTCCCGGTAAAATTCATTATGGGTGTTGCCCGATCCTGAATTCTTTTTTTCCATGGCATGATCGGTTTCGGGTTGTTGTTCTCCTGTAGCCACAAAATCGATGGTACGCTTTTCGAGTGCAATCTTTTGCTTTTCTACTGCAGTTAAGGAATCCATGTAGGATTTGTATCCATTATTGGTAAGTGCCAGCCAGTACATCATGTATCGGGCATCATGGATATTTGCAAATGGCTCAAGTTTTACATCAATGGGATTTTCCATTTTTACATTCAACCTGAAGTGCAAAGGTTCATCCTTAATTGGAACCAATTTGCCTTCCGTATTTTGGATATTATCATCAATCAAAATAGGTGCCTTATCCACCGGTAACATTTCCCCTCCCGGGTACTGTGCCCAGCGTCCGTCATCTGCCAGTAGTCCTTGCAGGTCATTGGTTCCTGTTTTGGCTCCCAGCAGAACGGGCCCATGCATAAATGCAATGTAGTTTGGTACATTGGGCAAATGCTCGATGGTGCTTTGCATGGGGAATTCTACCTCCAGAACATCTCCTTTTTTCCATTTTCTGTCGATGCAGATATATGAAGAAGGCTGGGATGAATAGTCCACACTTTTTCCGTTCAAAGAAATTTTCAATACACCTTTACTTACCCATTCCGGGTATCTGACCATCAGATTAAAGTTCGCAGACCCTTGTGTAATGGTTAGTTTAGTGCGTTCTTCGTATGGGAAATCCGTTTCCTGCCTGATGCTTATATTTTTATCCTTCCAATTCAGTTCCGAAGCAATAAATAAGTTAAGAAATAATGAATCGGCTGAATGGGTGTAAATAAACTGGTTGTATTTTCCATGGTTTTCCATACCTGTACCCACGCAGCACCACATGGCATTGTTGGGGGTGGAATACACCCTGTAATGACGTGGGCGGGCAGTGGTAAAATAGACATATCCGCCATGTTCAGGATGCTGAGTCGAGAGGATATGGTTAAATAAGGTACGCTCGTAGTAATCGGCATAATGTGCCGATGGCTGCATGCGGAACAAGTCCTCCGTCAGTTTTAGCATGTTATACGAGTTACACGACTCGGGACCATCAACATCGGCAATATAGTCACCACATGACTCAACGCTTGGAAAATGTTCCCGGCGACTGTTGCCACCAAAAGCCAGTGAACGGTTTTTCGTAATTGTTTCCCACGAATAGCGACCTGCCTTTTTGTATTTTTCATCGCCACCGAGTTCCGCGATCCTGGCAAAGCCAATAAATTTGGGTATTTGAGTGTTGGCATGCTCATTATCGAGGTTGTCGATCCCTTTCGACAAAGGATTTAAAAACTTCTTGTGCGAATACCTTTTGGCAGCCACAAGGTATTTTTCTTCTCCTGAAATCTGGTAAGCATCGGCAAAAACTTCGTTCATGCCACCATGTTCCATGTTCAGCATGGTCTCCATTTGTTCATCGCTGAGGTTTGATGTGATGCTGATGCCCCAATCGCAGAAGTTTAGGAATAGTTCTTTTGCTAAATCATTGTCAGCGTATAACCATGCGTCTCTGAGTCCGGCATACATTTTATGCAGGTTGTAAAAAGGGGCCCAGGCGGAAAGATAAATGCTGAAATCGCCTTTTTTGAAGGCTGACCATAAATGATCACTGTTTGGAAAACCGCCTGCGTATCCTACGCCCCATTCTGCATTGTTTACAGCGTTTGCTTCCTGAATTTCCTTTAATTCCGAAAGCATATATTCCATACGCTTTTTGCACTCTTTATTTCCTGTGGCAGCATAATTCATTGCCATGGCCGACAGGTAATGGCCGGCAACATGACCATCAAGGCCTGACCAGTTGGGATAACTTTCTGCCTTTTGGGGCAATCCGGCAACTGAGCGGTAAGGTGCTAATAAACGATCAACATTGTATTTTAACAGCACTTCGATATTCAGATCGCGGGCATGTTTAAACGGCCCGTCGAGTAACTTTATATCCGATAAAGGAAACGCATTTTTGTACAGTTTGTCCTGAGCTTGTGTTAAGCTGCAAGAAATTAAAACACATAAAAGTATAGCTACCCTAATTTTTTTCATCCTGGTTCTGTTTTCTATAATTTAACACTGACTTCTTTTCCTTTGTAAGTTATTGTTTTGTCATACTTTTCAGCACCCATTTTCTCAGGTTGGACTATTACGATGTTGAATTTTCGATCAGTCAGCATTCCGGGAAATTTACCTTCGCGGTTACTTATGATCAGGGTGTTTTCCGAGTTGTCCCAACTAAACTTAATGGTTGAATACAAGCCCTTTTCGTAATTATAGTTGTCATTCTCATCTTCATACAAAGTAAATTCTCCGTCGGCTCCTTCGTAAATCTGGATTTCAAGGTTGTCCCAGGGTT
>DHQK01000195.1:0-318 GCA_002411085.1 Marinilabilia sp. UBA5340
TCGCCACAAGGAATGGCTACTCCTTTATAATCATAAGAAGAGGCATCAGTTGTCTCAACCAGATGCCATGGATGAAACTGATCTGAAGCAGGGCGCTCATCCTGAAGGTAAAAAACATGGTAAGTTCCATTTTCATAAAAAGGCATAGGATCTCCCACCCATGTATTCTGAGGTCTGAAAAAATACTCATACCCTCCAACTTCCTGCGGGAAACGCTGCTGAGTTGATAAATCTATCTCCGGATCGTCTTTGATATTCTCCGAACTGTTTTCATCGTCACAGGAAGCACCTACACCCATTATTCCCATTAACATTAAA
>DHQK01000195.1:514-1139 GCA_002411085.1 Marinilabilia sp. UBA5340
CCATTCCAAATAACATTAAAATCAAAATATACCTCATCTCAAAACAAATTTGAAGCGAACAGGTGCCACTGCCCCTGTTCGCACGTTAATTCAATCCTAATATATCCTATTCACCGGCCGGAAGGGCAATCAACTGATCCCAATACATTCGGTGTCCGAAAAAGTCAGGATCATTCTTGGTATCATCTATTTGTGGAGCAACAAGTATGGTCGTTATTTTTGTCAGACCATGACCTTCCGGTAAAGTAAACTCAAGCTGCTGCCATTTTCCAACATTCTCAGCAGTATAATTTACTTTTAAGTATTGATTACCGGCACCTTCTCCCTGAATTTCCATTTGAACATCTCCGGCCACCTCTTTCAATACCATTAACGAAAAGCGTACATATTTGGAAGGATCAATATCCAGACCTCCTAATCCTCCTCCGGTCCAGGGGTCATCCTGAGGATTTCTCCAGATAGAAGCACAATAAGGGGTAGAATTAATTCCATCAACCTGAGGATTTTCCAGCTTGCTGGAAATATCTCCGGCAGAACCAACGGTCCACCATGAAGGCACCACATCTTCCCCGTTATAGATCACTAAATCAGGAATAACTTCCTCCCCTTCCTCAATGGTTACAGG
>DHQK01000195.1:1242-5323 GCA_002411085.1 Marinilabilia sp. UBA5340
TCTTCACCTTCTTCAACAGTTACAGAATATTCAAAAGTTTCACCCATGAAAGTTAAAGTGTAAACCACTGTGGAAGAAAAATCCAACGCTTCATTTGCGGCTGGTAAAATAACCGCACCATCAGTATACTCAATTTCAGGTTGTAAATCAGTAAGATCTGTTCCAAAAGGAACTGTCAAATTTATAGTTCGTGCTTCGTGGTCAATGACTCCCTGTCGCTCTCCTACGGAAAATGAATTTATTTTGGCACTAATCGCCTGAACTACAACATCGTATTCTCTGAACAAATTTCCATTTTCAACCCGGAACACCACTGGACTTTGTTCGGAAGAACTAAAGTCAGTAGTTTCTCCAGAGGAGGGAGTTATTGTAGCACCTGCCGGAATCTCCACCTGAGGTGACAATGCATCAACTTCGGTATCCTTGGGGAGATAGACACGAATAAAATTTTCTTCCTGATTGATTTCACCCTCAACACCATTTACAGAAAAGCTCATTATTTGGGCCTCTCCATCAAGCTCGAGATTGCTGGCTGTCCATTCCTCCTGGCAGGAGGTAAAAAGTCCCCCCGCCAAAAGAAATACCATTACTGAAGCTACTATATTTCGTTTCATAACAAATATTTTTTAAAATTGCTGAATTACAACTATTTAATAACTTGGATTTTGGTCGTAAAGTCCCTTACTAAAGTTTATTTGCTGAAGCGGAATGGGAAGGTATTCATCCTTATTTTTATCAAAATCCCCATTTTCATAATAGGTGATTCGTTGAGCTTCAGACTCATAATACTCGTTCAAGACACTATCTGCAACTCCCCAGCGCACCAGGTCGAAGAATCGGTAGCCTTCCATGGCGAATTCCAATCTTCTTTCCCAGCGTAAAGCTTTCCTTGCAAAATCATTGGTCCAGTCGCAATTCACTCCGTCCTCATACAGGGCTGTTTGTAAATTAGGTGCATACTCAATTTTTGGAGTACTCACCTGCGCTCTGGCCCTGATTTCATTTATCAACGGCAACGCTTCATCTTCTCTGTTCAGTTCAATCAAAGCTTCGGCACGCATCAACAATACATCAGCATAACGGATAATGATGCGGTTTTTCGAATTGCCATAAAATGGGTCAATATTTATGAAGGCATCGCTCTCGGGGTCAACATTCTCTTTCAGTGAGGCATAAACTCCGTAAATCCCGGGATTCCTGTTCCAGCTCTCCTCATAAATCTGATTGTCATTGTATTTAAACGGATAACCGGGTATCGCTACGGTATGGTACAAACGCGGGTCAACAGTATGAATTCCTTCATCATAAGGTTCATCGTTATAGGAATCAAAAGCGGGAAGTCCGTTCTGTGTTTTAAAGGCATTCACCAGGTTATGACTTGGTTTATGAAAGTCACAGCAGCCAAGTCCCTGTGGTGTTGCCAAAACATCTGAGAAATTCAGACGCCCGTGAAAGGTACCATCATCATGGGAAAATTGAATGGAAAAAATGGCTTCAGGGCCGTTCTCATATGAACCTTGAATAAAATTATTGGCAAAATCGGGTTCCAGGGTGTAGGGAGAGCCCATGACATACTCAGTAAGCTGAAGCACCTCATTCAGCATCGCCTGATCAACCCCGGTGACGTTGTGTTGTGCATCCTGTTGGTAAGCCTGATAAAGCAGCACACGTGCCAGGTAAGAAGCAGCGGCATAGCTGGTAACACGTCCAACCTCATCTTGTTGTTTCGGGGTATTCTCGTAAGCAAAACGGAAATCATCCGCAATCCGTGACCATGATTCGTCATTGGACAGTGCGGTATTGGAGATGGTCTCATAATCCTCTGCAGGAACGGTTTCATCGATATAAGGCACATTTTTGAACAAGACCTTCAACAGAAAATAAAAATGTCCCCGGATAAACCGCAATTCCCCTGTGCGTTCTGCTTTTTGTTTATACTGCTCTTCAGACACGGAATTCAACACCTTAAGCGCTGCATTAGCTCTTGAAATACCAACATAGAGATTGAACCACAAACCATCGGCAGGACCTGCATCCAGACGCATATTCTCAGAGATTTCGTAAAAGTGAAAATCATCAATATCCGCCTCATCGCGACCTCCTTTGTAAGCATCATCAGACCTCACACTGCCATAAGGCCACAAACTGAATGGCACATCGTAATGGTCGTTGCCCAACATTGAGTAGGCGGCAATCACCAGTTTGTCAATCTCATCGGGCGAGGTTACCTGACTTTCGTCGAGTACTCCCTGTGGTGTCTGCTCCAGAAAGCTGTCCTTACAACCACTGAAAAGCACCACCAACACTGCTGCAAAATATATAATTGTTCTTTTCATCGTTCCTCTTTTTAAAATGTAGCATTAATACCAAAAGTGAATGAAATGGGCTTCGGATATCCGAATCCGGTGTTCTCAGGGTCAACACCTGTAAAGTCCTTACTGGCTATTGTGAACAAATTCTGACCGGAAACATAAACCCTGAATCGCTGCATTCTGATTCTTGAAGAGATACTCTCCGGCAAAGTGTAGCCAAACTGGGCATTTCTCAGTTTCAGATACGACCCGTTTTCCACAAAATAAGTGGAGAAGCGTCCTTCGTTATTGATATTGGTTGACTGAAGAGCCGGAATATCCGAATCCGGATTGGACGGACTCCAGGCATTCAACAAACGTGTCCCCTTATTAGATCCCGTTTCTCTCACGCTCCAGAAATCGGTAAAGGTTTTCATCGCATGCACATTCAAATCCACATTGTGAACCCCTTCGGCAAAAAGACTCAAATCGAACTGACGATACTCCAGATTGATATTCAAGCCATAAGTAAAATCAGGATGCGGATCTCCAATCCAGGCGCGGTCTTCCTCAGTAATAAAGCCATCTTCACTCAAATCTTTGTATCTGATGCGGCCCAAACCTTTTCCATCCTGAACAGCATGACTGTCCACTTCTTCCTGGGTTCTGAAGAGACCATCAGTAACATAGCCAAACATTGACCCGATGGGGCGCCCAAGGATATTTCCTCCCTGTTCTCCTGTGCTGTAAGCATTCCACACATATTCCGGAAGTTCAGTGATCTCATTTTTGTAGGCAGAGATATTTCCACTTATGTCGTACGACAACCCGTTGCTCATCTCTCCACGATACCCAAGAGAAACATCTAAACCGGTGTTTTTCATGGAAGCCCCGTTAAAAGTCTGACTACCTCCTTCTCCAATTACGGCAATATAAGGAGGTGTAACAAGCATATCCTCAGTCTCTTTCTGATATACCTCAATGGTTCCGTAAATGGTTTGTCTCAGAAAGCCAAAATCCACACCAATGTTACTCTGGGTAGTGGTTTCCCATTTCAAATCCGGATTTCCGATTTGCTCTCTTTTAAATCCTGAGGGCAATTGGCCAGATCCTTTACCTTCGATATCATAAGCGGTACCACGTATAATACTCCAGGTGGGGTCAGCAATACCATAATCGGGAACAAAAGAGGTCAGCGTTCCATAATATCCGTCATAACTCTGATTTCCTGTCTGCCCCCAGCTGGCGCGCAACTTCAAATCAGAAACAAAGTCGGCATTATCCATAAAGGCCTCCTGACTGATTCTCCATCCTAAAGAGAAGGCAGGGAAGAAACCGAAGCGATTATTTTCTCCGAAACGGGAGGAACCATCATACCGTACTGTGGCTGATGCCATATATCGGTTATCATAGGAATAATCGGCCCGGCCAAAATACGAAAGAAGAGAATATCCAATTGAACCACCGGTGGTTCTGGCATCGCCTGTTCCGGTGTTGGGCCACATAAAATCAGTGGTTTCCACGTCAAAGCCCTCTTTGGTGGCATTGAAATCTATGTTCTCTTCCCGAAACATTTCTGTACCGGCCAGAAAGTCAACATTGTGGTTGCCTGTCTGAAGATTGTAAGTGGCTGTATTGGTCCAGGTCCATTTCAACCAGTGTCCCTGTTGCATATCCACCGCAGTCCGGTCGTTTTTAAGAAATCCGGCCTGATAGCTTCTGGTAAAACTTCTTTTGTAGAAATTCCCGTAATCCAAGCCAAAGCTGGTTTTAATATTCAAACCTTCAAT
>DHQK01000175.1 GCA_002411085.1 Marinilabilia sp. UBA5340
CGAGGAAGTCTCCAACAATTTGCGAGAAAACAATAATCCCACGTCCTGTGACGGGGCTAATCTCAAACACTCACTCAACCCTCAACCTTAACCTCAGTCTCAACCGCTCATCCCTGATTCGTCAACCCAAACCTCCCTCCTGCCCATTTTTATTTTCCCCGCCTTATGTTTATCTTTGCACGTTCGAAAAAGACTAAACAAAGAAATAATGATAAAAATAACATTACCTGACCAATCGGTACGTGAATATGCGGAAGGAATCACAGGTGAAGAAATCGCCCGTGACATCAGTCCCCGCCTGGCCAAAGAAGTACTGGCCATCACAGTGAACGATCAGTTGTACGATCTTCACAGACCGATTAACGAAGATGCCAACATAAAACTACATAAGTGGGAAGATGCGGAAGGCAAACATGCATTCTGGCACTCATCAGCCCACCTTTTGGCCGAAGCATTGGAAGCCCTTTATCCAGGGATCAAATTTGGCATTGGCCCGGCTATCGAAAATGGTTTCTATTACGATGTAGATCCGGGAGACCGGGTGATCACAGATGCCGACCTGCCAAAAATTGAGAAAAAAATGCAGGAACTGGCCCGCCAGAAAATGGAATATCAAAGACGGGAAGTCTCCAAACAAGAAGCCGTCGCATTTTTCGAAGAAAAAGGCGATCCCTATAAGGTAGAACTCATCAGCGAGTTGGAAGACGGCACCATCACTTTTTATGAACAGGGCAATTTCACTGACCTTTGTCGCGGCCCGCACCTTCCCAATACAGCCCCCATCAAGGCCATCAAACTTCTCAGCATTGCAGGAGCCTACTGGCGTGGAGATGAAAACCGCAAACAGCTTACCCGTATTTATGGAATCTCTTTCCCAAAACAAAAATTATTGGAAGAGCATTTGCAAAAGCTCGAAGAAGCTGCCAAGCGTGATCATCGAAAACTAGGTAAAGAGCTCGAACTTTTCGCTTTTTCGCAACGCGTAGGTCAGGGATTACCTTTGTGGCTTCCCAAAGGGGCAAAATTGCGTGAACGTTTGGAAAATTTCCTGAAAAAGGTTCAGGTAAAATATGGCTACGAACAGGTAATAACACCCCACATAGGTCAGAAAGAGTTGTATGAAACCTCCGGACACTATGCAAAATACGGAGCCGACTCCTTTCAACCCATCAACACTCCTGCCGAGGGCGAGGAATTCCTGCTGAAACCCATGAATTGTCCGCATCATTGCGAGATTTATAATGTTAAACCGCACTCATACAGAGATCTTCCAATACGTTTTGCGGAATTTGGCACTGTGTATCGCTATGAACAAAGTGGAGAACTCCATGGTTTAACACGGGTACGCGGATTCACACAGGACGATGCCCACATTTTCTGTCGCCCGGATCAGTTGAAAGATGAATTCAAGAAAGTAATTGACATTATCTTTTACATTTTCAAGGCGCTGGATTTCAACGACTATATTGCCCAGATTTCTTTGCGCGATCCCAACAACACAGAGAAATACATCGGTTCGGACGAAAACTGGGAAAAAGCCGAAAAAGCAATTATTGAAGCGTGCGACGAAAAAGGTCTGGAGACTGTAGTGGAAACAGGCGAGGCAGCATTTTATGGCCCCAAGCTTGATTTTATGGTACGGGATGCCATCGGACGTAAATGGCAGCTAGGGACGATTCAGGTAGATTATAACTTGCCAGAACGCTTCAATTTGGAATACATAGGACAGGACAACCAAAAACATCGTCCGATAATGATTCACAGAGCCCCTTTTGGTAGTATGGAGCGTTTTGTTGCAGTATTAATTGAACACACAGCCGGGAAATTCCCCTTGTGGCTCACTCCGGAACAGGCAGTAATACTGCCTATCAGCGAAAAATACAATGAATACGCAAAAAATGTTTCAAATTTCCTGAATAATTCCGATATTCGCGCCGTGTTAGATGAGCGTAATGAGAAGATAGGTAAAAAGATACGCGACAATGAGTTGAAACGCATTCCTTACCTGTTGATCGTAGGCGAGAAAGAAGCAGAAAACAATCAGGTTTCTGTTCGTCGCCAGGGAGAAGGAGATCAAGGAGTTATGACACTGGAAGAATTTGCTCAATTCATCAAAAATGAAGAGCAAAAGCTATTGGAAGAAATCGAAAAATAAGTCCTCTGTAAAGAAGGACATAAAATAAATTAACCAAATCGAATTGTTTAACTAAAAGTAAAGGAGGGTTTAGATATAGGAAGACCAAGAAAAAATACCGGACGAAACCCCAAAGATGAACTCAGGTACAGGACCAATCGCCAAATCCGCGTTCCTCAGGTACGACTGGTAGGCGATAACATTGAGAATCCGGGGGTTTACCCGACACAGGAAGCCATGAAAATGGCTGATGAGCTGGAATTGGATTTGGTAGAAATTTCTCCAAAAGCCGATCCACCGGTATGTCGGGTTACTGATTATCAAAAGTTCCTCTATCAACAAAAGAAGAAACAAAAGGAACAAAAGCAGAAATCTGTTCAGGTTTCGGTGAAGGAAGTCAGATTTGGCCCCAATACCGATGAACATGATTACAACTTTAAACTGAAACATGCTGAAGGCTTCCTCAATAATGGCGATAAAGTGAAAGCTTTCGTATTCTTCAAAGGACGAAGTATCCTGTTTAAGGAAAAAGGCGAAATTCTGTTGCTTCGTCTGGCACAGGATCTTGAAGAAGTAGGAAAAGTGGAACAGTTGCCCAAACTGGAAGGAAAACGCATGACCATGTTTCTTTCGCCCAAAAAGAAAAAATAGTTGTCTATTTTTTGAACTAAATATATAGAGCAATGCCAAAAATGAAGACGAATTCCAGTGCCAAGAAGCGTTTTTCAATCACTGGAAGCGGTAAAATCAAGCGTAAACACGCTTACAAAAGTCACATTCTGACTAAAAAGGCAACCAAAAGAAAGCGGAACCTGACTTATTTCGGTGAGGTGCACAAAGCTGACCGTAACAACGTGAAGCTGCAGCTTGCAATGAAGTAAGACCGTTATTAGAGGTTAGAAGTTAGAGATCAGAGATTAAAAAAATGTCTATTGTATTGAAAACTTCTCTACATCTAAAAAAAGTAGTTGCTTAAAGAATTATTTTTAATTACTGAATGACTTAGCTGAAAGAGCCCGCAGAAAGGGACGCTAACCATTCTAAAAAACAGTAAAAATGCCTAGATCAGTAAACACTGTTGCTTCAAGAGCACGAAGAAAAAGGGTGATGAAATTCACCAAAGGGTATTTTGGCCGTCGTAAAAACGTATGGACAGTAGCCAAAAACGCCTGGGAAAAGGGTATGCTTTATGCTTACCGCGACCGCAAAGCCAAGAAAAGAAACTTTCGTTCATTGTGGATTCAGCGTATCAACGCTGCTGCCCGGTTGGAAGGTATTTCCTACAGTCGCCTGATGGGAATGATGAAAGAACAAAACATCGACATCAACCGTAAGGTTCTTGCCGACCTGGCCGTTAACCATCCTGATGCTTTCAAAGCTGTGGTAAAAAAAGCCATGAACAAGAACTAAACGTTCAGATAACAGTATTAAAGCCCGCAATCATTTTTTTGATTGCGGGCTTTTTTTCTGCCCCTCGATTCCGATCGAGGGGTTGTTTCTCCGTCGTCTCCTGACGACAAAATAACAAGTTTAAGAAGGGTTCTTTTTTTCAGAACATCTCGATTTTTTTTCTCGTCAGACACGAGGGACTATAAACCCCTCGATCGGAATCGAGGGGTAGGATCCACAATAGCAAAAAGACTTTTAAAACTTAAAACATCTACTGTACATTGGTTCAAGCCCCCGGAGGCGGGCGACAGTATGGTAACAATCCCCACAAATCAACAAGAAAAAGCCACGGCAGTGGTGACACTTTTTCCTCAGGCAATGCAGTTAATACCACCATCCAAATCTGTCACCACTGCCGTGGCTAAGTCTCTATGTTATTGAAGATTTTTACCATACTGCCACCCCTGCCGGGGCTGTATGAACTTAGTGTGAGGTTGCCTTTGTTTTCTCGGTTTTCTCTGATGATTAGTGAATTAAAACAGATGGGGAGCTGCGATAGAAATTGTCTGTTCTGCCACAGCTTCACAGCTTCTTACCTGTTCCTAATATTTTCTCTACCGCGAATCATTGTCGTGTGGATTTGGAATTCCACACGGACGAAGATAGAGCAATATACGGTATCTAGAGAATATGATGACCAAAAACACTAATAATTGGTCATTACGATAACTTCTTCTCTGACTTCAAGCTTGTGAAAACGTGGTAGGGACTTCTTCAAGTCAGTACAAACGGATATCACCAATACATTCATGAGATTAGCACCCGTGCTTTAGTCGGGTAATTTCAATTAGCTGGTTAATTGGATTATAGCCGGCTTCTCTGACATTATTACAAATCATTGAAGAATGGGAAGCAACCTGAAGCGGGCCAAAAAACTTTAAGGAGGACTACTTCTGGTCACCATACTTAAGCATGGTGCTATTCTAATAATGAAATTCCGGCCCTTTTCCTAAGAACTAACAATTCTTACCCTTCCCCTTTCTCCCATCCTACCCTCTCACCATCCAAGCTTTCTACCCTCTCAACCATTCTGCTCCATGCACCTCAACCCACTAAAGAAACTCCAACTCGAAACCCGGAACTCAAAACTCATCAACTCGCCATCTTATCATATTTTGTTATCTTTGTGATTCAACGATCAAAAATCACAAAACCTTACAATATGAAGATAGCATTGATTGGATACGGAAAAATGGGAAAAGAGATCGAAAAAATTGCACAGTCACGCGGTCACGAAGTGGTGGCACGCATCGATCCTGTGGCAACAGGAGAGGATTTTGGTGACGGCAATTTTGAAAAGGCGGATGTGGCCATCGAATTCACCATTCCCAAAGTAGCATTTTCCAACTATCAGAAATGCTTTGAATATAATAAGCCTGTGGTATCAGGCACCACAGGATGGTTAGAAAAACTACCCGAAATAAAAAATGCCTGCGAAAAAGAAGGGCAAACATTCTTTTATGCCTCCAACTTCAGTGTGGGAGTAAATATTCTCTTTGAGCTCAACAGGCAGCTGGCCAGGATCATGAATGCCCGCAGCGAGTACGATGTAGAAATGACTGAAGTACACCACACTCAAAAACTGGATGCTCCCAGTGGCACAGCCATCACTTTAGCAGAAGATCTTATCGAGAGTATTGACCGAAAAAAAGAGTGGAAACTGGACAAGGGACAGCAAAAAAGTGATCTTGTAATTAAAGCGCTGCGCGAAGGAGACGTTCCGGGTATTCACACTGTTAAATACGAATCTGACGTAGACGAAATCACCATTCATCACAGTGCAAAATCACGGCAGGGATTTGCTCTTGGCGCGGTTCTTGCTGCCGAATTTGCAGCCAAAAACAAAGGCTTCCTGGGCATGCGGGACATGCTGAAATTTTAATTTATAAAGGCTAAGTAACTGTTTAAAAATGGAATAAAAAGTTTTCTAACACAGAGAAATAATTGAGT
>DHQK01000285.1:0-2819 GCA_002411085.1 Marinilabilia sp. UBA5340
TACATAGCCTCGACAAAAAAATAATCCTCCTCCGTCAGCAAAACCAAACCCTGGAAGAACTGGCCCAAACCCTTTTCAAGCGTTGGTTTGTAGAGTTTGAGTTTCCCGATAAGAATGGTAGGCCCTATAAAAGTTCCGGGGGTAAAATGGTGGAGAGTGAGTTGGGGAAGATACCGGAGGGGTGGAGAGTAATGAAAATTGGAGACCTTCCTATAAAAATAAATGATTTTGTAGCAAATGGAAGTTTTGCTAGTTTGAAGGATAATGTGAATTTGTATACGGATAAACAGGAGTATGCTTTATTTATTAGAAATACAGATTTAAAATCAAATTTTAAGGATAAAGTATATGTAGATAAACACTCATACAATTTTTTGAAAAAAACAAAGCTTTCTGGAGGAGAAGTAATAATTTCCAATGTTGGTGATGTAGGAAGTGTTTTTCAATGTCCTTATTTAAACATTCCTATGACTTTAGGTAATAATGTTATTATGCTTAAGTCTTACTTCAATAATTTCCTTTATCTGTTTTTTAGGGGAAGAATCGGACAGTATTTGATAAATGCAATAACAGGAGGAAGTGCTCAACCTAAGTTTAATAAAACAGATTTTAAAACATTGGATTTGCTATTTCCTGGCAATGATATATTGGAAAAATTCGAAAATCAGGCCGAAAATATTTTTCTTAAAGTCACTAATAATAAACAGGAAATCCAAACCCTTACTCAATTACGCGACACGTTGCTACCAAAGTTGATGAGTGGGGAGGTGAGGGTGAAAAGTGTCTGAAATGTGAAAAATGTCTGAACCTTGATTTTTGGGATTAATTTGATTGCCCTGATTTAAGAAAAAAATCATGTAATCAGGAAAATCCTAAAAATCATGGTTCAGACAATTATTGAAATATCCAAATAAAAAATTAATCATGCAATACAAGGACCTAACCTACAAAATCATTGGTTGCGCAATGGAAGTCCATAAGCACCTTGGAAATGGTTTTACTCATGTTTTGCTTATTTAAAAGGTATTCGTGAATGTTTCACATTTCAAGAAGTGATTTATCAGCGAGCTTTGGCTATTGAAATGGAGTTGCAAGGCATCAATTTTCAGCGTGAATTTGGTATGCCGCTGCATTACAAAGGTCAGAATATTGGTACCCGTCGGGTTGACTTTTTTGTCGAGAAATGCATTATGGTGGAAATTAAAGCGCTTGTAAATCTTGAAGACGTTCATCTGGCCCAGGCAATGAATTACGTGGAAGCCTATAATCTGGAAATTGGTTTGCTCGTGAACTTTGGAGCCAAAAGCCTTCAGCATAAGCGTGTACACAATAATAAAATCTTAAAATCAGGTAATCATGATAATTAAGAATTTAATGAATTAAGGCAAGCTTTATGACTGAGTACAACATATACTGCGACGAAAGCTGTCATCTGGAATATGACCCTCATAAATCAATGGTGTTGGGGGCTGTTTGGTGTGCAAAAGAAGATAAGAGACAGTTATTTGACCGGATAAAGGAGATAAAACAGAAGCATGGTTTAAAACCTGAATTTGAAATAAAATGGAATAAGGTTTCAAAATCTAAGACTGCTTTTTACAGAGAATTGATTAATTTCTTTTTTGATACTGATAAGCTAAACTTCAGGGGATTAGTTGTGGCGGATAAAGGAGAGTTGGAGCATGGAAGGTATGGTCAGACACATGATCAGTTTTATTACAAGATGTATTTTGACATGCTGAAAATCATCATTTCACCCCATGCATCCTATTATATCTATTTGGACATTAAAGATACCCAGGGCTTTGAAAAGGTTCAAAAACTACATGATGTAACTTGTAATAATCATTACGATTTTTCTCAAAGCGTTATTAAGCGAATTCAGGAAGTTCGCTCAGATGAAGTAAGTCTGCTTCAAATAACTGATTTATTAATTGGTGCATTGTCCTATTTTTACAGGGGATTGACTGAAAATACTGCTAAGGTAGAACTTATTGACCTTATTAAGAGGCGGAGTGGTTACAGTTTGTTGAAAAGTACGTTGCCGTCAGAAAGAAAGTTTAACCTTTTTGTATGGCATTCAGGCTACAGGAGGGGCTGGAATTATGGAGGTTTTTGAACTGCCTGAGTTAATTGAATTAAATGCATTTGGTGGAAGTTTTGAAAAATATATTGAAGCGGTTTATGAAATTTTTAAAAATGATTTTATTGATACCAAGCCTACTTTTCAAGGCATCAGACTGGGATTGAAAAAATATCCGCTGGTTGATAATAAGGAATACACATTCTATCATATGACTCATGAAGGAAATATAGAAAGTGAACGAACTCCCGATGTTAGACGAATGGAGCGTATTGGATGGCCCAGACCAATGATTGATGACTCTGAACACAGTTATTTGAAAGTTTGGCGAAATACCCGAAGAGGTAAGGGAGGTACAAAGAGCCGTATTTTGATTTTACATGAAGCCGAACAATATTTAGTCGTGTTGGATGATAGGGGCAATTACATTTTGCCGTGGACTGCTTATCTGATCAGAGGAAGAAGACAGCTTCAGAAGCATCTCAGGGAATATGAGACTTATAAAAAAGCAGAAGCCGCCAAGCGAACTTAACGGCTTCGTTTCTCTTTCAACGCTTACACTTTACAGTTGGTTGGTGAGATATTTTAAATGCATTTAAACACTCTTTTATTTTACAAAGATATTGTAAATCTTTACACATTGTCAAATTTTCTTTACAAAAATGACCAAACTAACCGAAAATGACATAGAACTATGGGCCATTGAAGAACTGCAAAACCTTGGGTGGGAATACCT
>DHQK01000285.1:3197-3403 GCA_002411085.1 Marinilabilia sp. UBA5340
TTAGAGGCCAGGCAGGAGGCACTGAAAAACATTGAGCGCATTGCTTCTCCCGATTTAATGGTCAATAATCAGGCGTTTCATGAGATATTGACAGAAGGTTTTCCGGTGACATATCGCAAGGACGGTGTGGAACGCGGCGACAGGGTTCAGTTGGTCAATTTTGAAGATCCGCAGCAGAACGATTTTCTGGTGGTGAACCAGTTTAC
>DHQK01000285.1:3685-4922 GCA_002411085.1 Marinilabilia sp. UBA5340
TTTGAATTAAAAAATGCCATTGATGAGCATGCCACACTGGAATCTGCCTATCATCAAATACAGACCTATAAAGGAGCCATTCCTTCTCTTTTTAGCTACAACGCCTTTTGTATATTGTCTGATGGAGCCGATGCCAGGGCCGGTTCTTTATCCGCTGGATTTACGCGTTACATGGCATGGAAAACCAGTGACGGACTTGAGGAAGCATCAACATTGACCAGTCAGCTGGAAGTACTGATTAAAGGATTACTCAATCCCGGTACTTTACTTGATTTTATCAGACACTTCATAGTATTTGAAAAGTCCGGTTCGCAAGACCCGATAACCAAACAACTCGCTTATTCTACGCAGAAAAAGATTGCAGCCTATCATCAATATTATGCGGTAAACAAAGCCATTGAATCAGTAAAAGAAGCCTCATCTAACAGCGGAGACCGCAAAGGGGGCGTGGTCTGGCATACCCAGGGCAGTGGAAAGTCTCTCTCCATGGTATTTTTTAGTGGGAAGTTGGTGTTGCAGCTCAACAATCCCACCATTGTGGTCATTACCGACCGCAACGATCTGGACGATCAGCTCTTTGATACATTTGCCGCCTCCAAACAATTGCTTCGCCAGGTACCCGTGCAGGCAGAAAGCCGTGAACATCTCAAAGAACTTCTTAAAGTAGCATCCGGAGGTATTGTTTTCGCGACCATCCAGAAATTTCAACCGGAGGATGGAACCAATGTTTACGAACAGTTGTCAGATCGCACCAATATAGTGGTTGTCGCTGATGAAGCCCACCGTACACAATACGGGTTTAAGCCCAAAGCGGTGGATGTAAAAGACGACGGTGGCAATGTGGTTGGTCAGCGACTGATGTATGGTTTTGCCAAATACATGCGCGATGCACTGCCCAATGCTACCTATCTGGGATTTACCGGTACGCCTATTGAATCTACCGATGTGAATACTCCGGCAGTTTTTGGTCATTATGTGGATATTTATGATATTGCCCGGGCTGTTGACGATGGTGCTACCGTGCCCATCTATTACGAAAGCCGTCTGGTGAAGATCAATCTGTCGGAAGAGGGTCAGCAATTAATAGAAGAATTAGATGCGGAATTAGGTGACGGAGAGACGATTCAAGAATCGTCTAAAATGAAATGGACAAAAGTCGAAGCCATCATCGGCAGTCAGGCACGACTGCAAAAAGTGGCTGAGGACATCGTATTCCATTATGAAGAGCGCACCAATA
>DHQK01000163.1:0-14690 GCA_002411085.1 Marinilabilia sp. UBA5340
GTTATGCCCTTTCTGAAAATAGTTATTTGCGCAAGTAAATGCCTTATTTTTCAGAAAGGGCAATCCTTGAACTTGAACTTTTCGGGTCAAGCACTAGGAAAAAGTTTAGTTTTTTTGGTGGCATAATTTAAGAGGCTGTCTCAAAAGTATAATACTCCAAAGGATTGTCATGTTGAGTGTAGTCGAAATATCTGTTTCTCAAAAGAAAAGATTCTTCGACAAGTTAACAATGACATCATAGCTGGACTTTTGAGACAGCCTCTTTTTGTTTTTGATAGTATCATGACGGATCTTGTCGGCCGAAAATTTGTTCTTCAGTAGAGAATGACGTCGATTTTCTGCTCATCTCCGAGTTAATCGGAACGTTTTTGAAAAAAAAAGATATTTAGGTAATGTTCAGTTTGTGAGGTAGATGGGCGTGACCCTCTCTTGCTTTTTTAAAAAAAAGAGATTTTCAGTACGTGTAAAGCTTGCTCTGGTTGTCTTATACAAAGGTAAAATTGATAAAATGTTAATACAGGGGAAGCAATTTATTCACCCGGATTGATTAATCACCCCGGATTGAAGCGCTGTATTCCCTTTTAATATCAAACAAAGAATGGAGCAACTCATATCGACAAAAGCGGAGATTCATCCTGATGCAAAGATTGGAGAGAATGTTACGATAGAGGCTTTTGCTAAGATTGATAAAGATGTGGTGATCGGTGATGGCTGTTGGATTGGTGCCAATGCAACGATTTATCCCGGAGCCCGTTTGGGAAATGAATGTAAGGTTTTCCCAGGAGCTGTTATTTCAGCAGAACCCCAGGACTTGAAATTCCAGGGAGAATACAGTATTGTTGAGATTGGTGACCGGACAACCATTCGTGAGTATGTGACGATTAACAGAGGTACTGCAGCCAAAGGGGTCACAAAAGTTGGAAGTGACACACTCTTAATGGCGTATGCTCATTTGGGCCATGATGTGGAGGTAGGCAATCATTGTGTTGTTGCCAATAGTGTGCAGCTTGCCGGCGAAGTAGTGCTGGAAGACTGGGTGGTGATTGGCGGAATGAGTGCTGTTCACCAGTTTTGCAGAGTAGGGGCGCATGCGATGGTATCCGGAATGTGTGGTGTATTGTCCGATGTTGCACCTTTTACCAAGGTCTTCGGTCTTCCTGCTGCTTATATGGGAATCAATCTCGTTGGTTTGCGCCGAAGAGGATTTTCGCGTGAACAGATTGATAATATTCATGATATTTACAGGGCTCTTTATCAGCAGGGGCGGAATGTTTCTCAGGCCATTGAGTACATGCAGGCGTATTTGGATCCCAGTCCTGAAATGGGGCAGATTATTCAGTTTATCAAAGGATCGAAACGTGGTATTATCAAGAATCCTGTAGGGCAAACTTCTGTCGTAGAATCCTGATTTTATGCAAAAAACTGAGATCTCTCTATTATAGGGAGATGGATAATTCAGAAAAGCCGGCTTGTGTGCCGGCTTTTTTATTGAGACTTGCGGGAAGTTAAATAATTTCCTCTGCATCTTGTGTGTCTCCCGAAAAAGGAGATATCGCCCGTTGATATATTCCATGAACCCAGGCAATGGCCATTCCGTAATTGGTGACAGGAATACCTGCCTTGATGGCTGGTTGTAATCGGTTGTGAAGTTGACGGCGTGTTATCATGCAACCTCCGCACTGAATGACCAGCGCATAGTCGGTGATGGATCTTTTGATGGAGTCCAGGCCAGCCACCACATCAAATTCCAGTTTTTTGCCCGTATAGGATCGAATCCATCTGGGAATTTTAACGCGCCCGATGTCATCGCAAGAAACGTGATGCGTACAGGACTCAAGCATTAATACCCGGTCGCCGTCTTTTAGTTCCGAGATGTATGGTGTTCCCTGCAGGTAATTGCTGAAATCTCCTTTGAGGCGGGCCAGCAGAATACTAAAACTGGTTAGCGGAATATGCGCGGGTACAGATGCATCGGCCTTGGGGAATACCTGAGAGTCTGTTACCACAAGTGCCGGTTGTATTCCGGTTTTTCTGAGAAAAGCATCTGTTTCCCGTTCTTTCAGAACGATACAAACTGCATCATTGTCTAAAACATCTCGGATGGTCTGCACCTGAGGCAATATCATTCTTCCTGCCGGTGCCTCAATATCAATGGGAGTGATGAGTAAAACGATGTCTCCATGTCGGATCAGATCGCCCAGTAAGGTGGGGGAGATGAACGCAGATTCCGGGATGGTGTCGCGGATTGCCTGGATAATTGGTTCGATGGGGTGCGTCGGAGTGAGACTCAACAGTGATTTTGCCCCTGAAGCTTTGGCCTTGAGTTCAAAATCAGGATGAGCAGGAGTAATGTCTTCTTTATTGTGAATGATGAAAAAGGGAACTTCCCGTTTTCGGAATTCCGCAATGAGCGTTTTCTCAGGTTCTTCCAGTTGGTTTTCGGTGGTTATCAAAATAGCCAGATCGACCAGATCAATGGCTTTGAGTGTTTTGGAAACTCTCTTTTCTCCGAGTTCCCCAATATCATCTGTTCCTGCTGTATCCACGAGTACTACAGGGCCAAATCCTGTAATCTCGAAAGATTTTTTTACAGGATCGGTGGTTGTCCCTGGAGTATCGGAAACGATGGCAATATCCTGCCCTGCGAGACGATTGATCAGGGTGCTTTTTCCATTGTTTCTGCGTCCAAATATACCTATGAAGGGTTGCCTGTCTTTGGCCATTTTTTTGTGTAAAGTAATTAATTTTTTAGATGATTTACATGCTGTGTTTGATTAAAGAAAGGGCCTTCTCCGAAAAAGCATTAATTTTGCCTGAAATTAAATTGGAGTTTTACATGTCATTGAAGCCACTTTTTGTTAGTTTATTACTTTTTTGTGGAGTTTTAGGCCTTTATTCTCAGACTTATCAGGACTCACCGGCTGACTTTTTTATTTCTAAAAAGGTGGCGATGGATCCGATGATGCTTGCTCCTGGTTTTATTTCTTCTGGAATGAATGAGAGTAGCTGTAGCATGAGTAAAGACGGAGATGAGTTTTATTTTTGTTTACAAAAAAATACCTCGCTTTCTGTAATTCTTGTAACCCGGTTTGTTGATGGTTTTTGGAGATATCCTGAAGTGCTGGATTTGTCTGGTGATTATATGGATGCCAGTCCTTTTTTATCTCCTGATGGCAAATACCTTTATTTTGCTTCCAATCGTCCGGAGCATAGTGGCGATGGAATTGCCAACTGGAATATTTGGAGGAGTCAGAGAGGTTTGAAAGGGGAATGGCTGAATCCTGAACTAATGCCGTTTAGCTCTGCTAATGGTAATGAGCTTTCAGTGTCTGTAGATTCGAGTGGAAATTTATATTTCTGCGCCGATTATGAAAGTCAGACTATTACACTTGAAAAAGACCATCTGGATATTTATCATGTGGCGTTGTTGGAAGATGGCTCATGGGGAGAAGTTGTGAAATTGGGCACTGAGATAAACACTCCGGCAGTGGAACAGACACCTGCTGTTTCTCCCGATGGAAGATGGCTGGTTTACAGTTCTGCAAGGGTAGATGGTGTAGGATCGGCAGATTTGTATGTGTCTCAAAAAGTAAATGGAAAATGGACTCTTGCCCGTAATCTGGAATCTCCGGTTAATACTTCCGGATATGAGCATGCTCCTGCTTTTTCTCCCGATGGAAGCATCTTGTTTTTCACAAGCACAAGAGAGGTGAAAATACCTGCTAAAATTAATTACTCCAAATTGAAAAAGTGGCTGTTGGGCCCTGGGAATGGATCCGGGGATATCTGGTATGTCAGGCCTTCGTCAGTCTTTGGTGGAAATTAATGGAGCTACTTCTCCTTCCGGTTTCCGGGGAGGTCATTTAGACTAAAGCCTTTTGATACAAGGGTTGCAGGTTTTAAAATTTCCTCAAGCTCTTTTTCGTCGAGGATCTGTAGTTCGCGGTTAACCTCAAAAATGCTCTTCCGGGATTCTTTTATTTGCAATGCTATTTTCTCGGCCATTTTGTGACCAATATAAGGGACAAGTGCAGTTGTGATAGATGCAGATCTGTAGATTTCCAACTCTTCCTTCTCTGATTCAATATCCAGGTCACGAATCATGTTTTGCTGAAAGCTATGGCAGGCTGCAGTTAGTAACTTGAAACTCTCTATCATAGCAATCCCGATGGAGGGTAGGTAGGCATTTAAGTCGAGGCACCCCTGGGCTGCCAGCGAGGAAATCATTTGGTCGTTGGCATACACTTTATGACTTACCGATATCACATATTCAGCAATAACGGGGTTTACTTTGCCGGGCATAATGGAACTGCCCATTTGTTTGTTGGGGATTTTTACGGATTGGTGTCTGGAAATATCGGCACCCAGGAGGCGCAGATCGTTGGCTGTTTTTTCCAGGTTTACCGCAAGGGATTTGACAATGGCATGAACTTCCACAAGACTGTCCAGATTCATGGTCGTATCTGCCAGATTTTCGGATTGGGTCAGCGGCAGATTGGTCATGGCTCGTAGTTCTGCAATGACATTTAAAATCATATATCTTGGAATGCCCATGCCTGTGCCCGCAGCACCTCCACCCAGATTAACTTCTTTGAGTCGCTCCCGGATACGGGAAACTCTCCACCAGTCGCGCGAAAGCGCATCGCAATAGCTGCTGAAAAGATGTCCGTATGAGCTGGGGACTGCTGTCTGCATTTGGGTGTAGGCCTGCCGGATTGAATTTCGATAGTTGGATTCCAGTGTTTCAAAAGAAGATCTGAGGGTATTAATGGAGGTTTCCAGATCGTGAGATAGTGTCATGAGAGCCAGGTGTAGCGCTGTGGGAATGACATCGTTGGTGGATTGAAAAATGTTGGCATGATCCAACGGATCAATGTGTTGGTAATTCCCATAAGTGTGTCCCAGCTTTTTCAGCGCTGTATTGGCAATGATTTCATTCACATTCATGTTGATACTGGTACCGGCCCCTCCCTGCATACCGGGAACAATAAAATGATCGAAGTGGTATCCTTTGGAAACTTCATCTGCTGCACTCTCCAGGCTTTGTATGAGGGTGTCCGACCACCACTGGTGACCTTTGGGGCCTTCCAGTTTCTTTTTCAAGGCCGTGTCCCTGAATTTTTTGTAAGTGCTGTAGCATGCTTTTTTTACCAAACCTGTAGCTTTGTACCATTCAACCGGGAAAGGGGTATCTCCCGGAAAGTTGGATTGCGCCCGCACAGAATGAATTCCGTATAGCTTGTCCCCGGGAATGTCTACTTCACCCAGAAAATCTTTTTCGGTACGCATAGCACAAATTGTTTGAGGTTTTAGGACAGTGGCATGGCATACATCTGAACATCTTTGTCAGAGATGCTGTCGCCGCATAGAATTATCAATCGTTCTATCACGTTTCTGAATTCCCGGATATTTCCTGTCCAGTTGATCTTTTGTAATTCTTTGACAGCAGTGTCATCAAATGTTTTGGGTTGTACCCCGAGTTCCTGACAAATAAGATTGTTGAAGTGGTCTGTAAGCAGGGGGATATCATCCACCCGATCATTGAGAGAAGGAACCTGGATAATTATGACGCTAAGGCGGTGATAAAGGTCTTCCCGGAAATGCGATTCCTTTATTTCATCCTGAAGATTTTTATTGGTAGCGGCAAGAATCCTGACGTCCACCTTGATGTCTTTGTCGCTGCCCACCCGGGAGATTACATTTTCCTGCAGCGCCCGGAGCACTTTGGCCTGGGCAGCCAGGCTCATGTCTCCTATTTCATCAAGGAAGATGGTTCCTCCATTGGCCTGTTCAAATTTTCCTTTTCGTTGTTTGTGCGCTGATGTAAAAGCCCCTTTCTCATGTCCGAATAGTTCACTTTCGATCAATTCAGATGGGATAGCAGCACAGTTAACTTCAATGAAGGGTTGAGATGCCCTGTTGCTCTTCTCATGCAACCAACGGGCCACGAGTTCTTTTCCGGTTCCGTTTTGGCCTGTAATTAATACGCGGGCATCAGTGGGCGCAACTTTGTCAATCATCTCCTTGATTTGCCGCATTGGCTCCGATTCCCCTATCATATCGTAAGTTTTACTTACTTTACGACGTAACACTTTAGTTTCGGTAACTAAGTCTTTTTTGTCAAGGCCGTTTCGGATTGTCACCAGGAGTCTGTTCAAATCCAGCGGTTTTTCAATAAAATCGTAAGCTCCTTTTTTGATGGCTTCTACAGCCGTATCAATGTTTCCATGTCCGGATATCATAATGACTGGTACATCGGGGGCTGTCTCCATTATCTTGTCGAGTACTTCCATGCCATCCATTTCCGGCATTTTGATGTCCAGCAGAATCACATCAAATTTGTTTGCAGCAAATTGTTCAAGACCATCGGGGCCATTCTCGGCGAGTGATACTTCGTGCTTTTCGTATTCAAGAATGTCTTTAAGGGTGTTGCGGATGCTTTTTTGATCGTCAATGACAAGTATTTTGGACATGGCAAGTCTTTATTTTGTTGACTATTGTCAAATGGATTACAACTGGCTTGAAATGATCTGAAGGATGGCACCTTCTTTAAGTGCAAAGGAGCACTGATGCACTTCTTTGATCTTTAGTTCTTCGATGATGAATTTTACGATGATGCTGGCCGGAACTATGCTGTCCACTCTGTGTGGTTCCATGCCGGGCATTACCCTGCGTTGATCAGAGCTGGAAGCCATCAGTTCTTTGTGCACAACCATCAGGCGTTTGTTCTCCAGAAAAAGAGAAGTCAACTTGGTTGTGTCAAGAAGGGGATAAAATTTCTTTGCCAGCAAGGCAGCCAGGGTATCGAATGATCCTGAAGAGCCGACCATTTTCTTTACCGGAAACTGTTTTACGGCTTCGAAGAGCATCTCCAGTTCTTTTTTCAGATGCTTTTGTATGGCTTTTATTTCGTTTTCTTTAATAGGGTCGGAGGGCGTGAATTGTTCCAGTAACCGGGCCACTCCCAGTTCAAAGCTTTGTTTCCAGGCCACTCCGAAGCGATTGGCGATAATAAATTCAATACTCCCACCTCCAATATCCATGATCAGCAGGTATTCTTCGTCGAAAGGAAATACCTGACGCACACCGTCAAAGATCGTTTGCGCCTCTTCGTCTCCCTGTATTATACGGATGGTTAACCCGAGTTCGTCTTTAACCTTTTTTACAAACTCCTGGCCATTGTTGGCACTTCGGATGGCAGAGGTTGCAAAGCAAAAAATGCTTTCTACCTGATAGTCTGAGATGGTGATGAGGTGTGATTTTAATGCATCAAGACCTCTCTCCAGTGCTTCAGGAGTAATGGTGGCTTTGTGAATACCTCCTTTTCCAAGTTTTGCAGGTATCTTGGATTCCAGCAGAATATTGTAAGTGCCATTGGGGGCAACTTCTGTAATCAGCAGGTTAAATGTATTTGTCCCCAGGTCTATTATGGCAATTCGGTTGTGCTTCATAGTTTTCTCATATTACTGAGTTCAAAGTTACAAATAATCATTTTGTTGGGAAGCTACACTGATAATAAAAAACGACCGGTTTCAGGCCGGTCGTTTTTTATTTTTTAGTCTCCCGAGTATCGGAACCATTTCCACAACTCTTTGTAATCTACTTTTTTGCCATACATGAGTATTCCTACACGGTAAATTTTTCCTGCAAACCAGGTGGTTGCTATAAATCCGCCAACAAGCAATGCCATAGATAGCAGCAGCTGCCACAACGGTACATCGAAAGGAATTCGTGCCATCATGACGATGGGTGAGGTAAACGGAACCATGCTAAACCAGAAGGCTACGTCACTACCGGGATTGCGGAATGTCATCATTGCCACATAAAGCGAAATGATGATGGGAATGGTGACCGGCAGCATAAATTGCTGCTGATCACTTTCATGATCAATGGCTCCTCCCACGGCAGCAAACAAAGCAGAGTAGAGGAGGTATCCCCCAAAGAAATAGAATATGAAAAGCAATAATGTTTTTAAGGGTTCCAGACTCTTTACCATTTCCATGATTTTACCGAAATTGAACCCTTCTTCCATAGATGCCATCTGCTCGGCAGCTTCCGGATTTTGACTCTGCATCATTTCAATCTGGGCCTGATTACGGCTGGGCATCTCTGAATCTGGAAAGAATGCTGCCTTCACGCCCGTGACGATGAGAATAGTTAATACTACCCAAAGGAGAATCT
This sequence comes from Marinilabilia sp. UBA5340, assembly GCA_002411085.1. Classification (GTDB taxonomy): domain Bacteria; phylum Bacteroidota; class Bacteroidia; order Bacteroidales; family Marinilabiliaceae; genus Marinilabilia. Next base: position 8,182 of record DHQK01000163.1, read on the forward strand.
GGGTTAATGCAACCATTGCAATTCCCAGAATTTTACCCATCATCAGCTGGAAAGGTTTTACGGACGAAACAATGACTTCTACAATACGAGAAGTTTTTTCTTCCATTACCCCACGCATAACCTGTGTGCCGTAAATAAAAATAAACATATAGGAGAGAAACGCAAATGCCATGCTTACAAACATGGTTAGCTCTGCAGAGCTTTGCTTCTCACTTCCGTCTTCTCCAATTTTTACGGTTGGAATTTCGATGTTAATTTGATTGATTTCCGAAAGAATACTTTCCAATCCTTCTACTTTATATGTCTGAAGCTTTTGATTCTTAAGGTGGTCGCGCAGGCTACGTTGTACGTATCCTTTGGCATCCATCGTTATTTGTGAGTCAGAATACAATCGTATTGCTTCTGGATTCTCGAGTAAATTGTCCTGAATCACCAGATAGGCATAATACCCGGATTCTTTAAAGTCTTTTCGGATGTCTTCTTCGGATCCTTCGTTTAGAAATTCAAATTTCAGTAGTTCAGTATCCTCAATTTGTCCTGCATAAAGATTGGTATGGTCAATGACTGCTATGGTTTTTACCTCATCATCTTCCATGGAGGCCAGCCATGCAGGAACAACCATCATGGCTGCAAACAGGATGGGCCCCAAAATGGACATGATGATAAAACTCTTTTTGCGAACTCGTGAAAGGTACTCCCTTTCTATAATTAGTGATATCTTACTCATGATTCCTGGTTTTGGGTGGGATGATCTTTTTGATTGACTACCTGAATAAAAACATCATTCATGCTGGGAAGTAATTCCTGACAGGCGAGAATATCACAGTGGGGCATTATGCTTGACAATACCTGGTTGAGTGATTGATGCTCGCCCATTTTTACTTGTGCCTCGAAATGATTGTTGACGGCATTCAGTGTTTGTAGTTCATATTGCTCTTTTAGTATACTTTCCACCTGATTTTTTTCTCCGGAAAAGTCGATGCTCACAAGATTTTGACGATAGTCACGACGGACTTTTTCCGTGGGTCCTTCTATCATGGCCTTGCCGTTGTTGATGAGGGTGATGTGGTCGCACAATTCTTCTACTGATCCCATGTTGTGCGTGGAAAAAATGATGGTGGCACCATTCTTCTTAAGTTCCAGAATCTCTTTTTTCAGGAGGGTGGCATTTACGGGATCAAAACCGCTGAATGGCTCGTCAAAAATCAGCAACTGTGGTTCATGAAGAATGGTGACAATGAACTGCACTTTTTGGGCCATTCCTTTGGATAACTCTTCCACTTTTTTGTCCCACCAAGCCTGGATCTCAAATTTTTCGAACCAAAATTTGAGCCGCTTTAGTGCATCGTTGCGGGATAGCCCCTTGAGGCGTGCCAGGTAAATGGCCTGTTCACCAACTTTCATTTTTTTATAAAGACCTCTTTCCTCAGGAAGGTAGCCGATCTTCATAATATCTGAGCTTTTCAGTGGCTGACCATTAAGCAACAGGCTTCCCTGGTCGGGACCTGTTATTCGGTTGATGATCCGGATTAAGGTTGTTTTTCCTGCTCCGTTAGGCCCTAATAAGCCATAAATGCTGTTGTCAGGAACGGAAATGTTTACATCATTAAGTGCCAGATGGGTGGCAAATTTTTTTACAATGCCCCTGGCTTCTAAAAACGCCATACGCTTATGGGTTTAGGTTGAACAATGGATAATATTATTTATTTGTTGATATTGAAGTTGTTATCGGTTGGTTTTGTTCTTCTGGGACTCCTTCTTAAAAGCAAACAGCCATAATTTACGGGTTGCTTGTTGTACAAATTTAGTCAATATTTGATGAGTATGAAAGTTATCCCCCAATTCCGTGAGGGTTTTACATTAATCCATGAAAATCATAGGGGAAATTACGATTAAGAAAGGCATAGATGAATTTATTGTAACGTTGGTTACCTGCCTCTTTGCACAAGCTCAATGCCGTACTCCTCCTCAATGAATCGAAAATAGTAATACAACTGGTAGTTTAGTTCAAGTCCATAGTCGGTATTGGGGTCATAATCGATATGTGTTTCGTAAAAACTGCCATAACGTAACGGGTTGTTGTGCCGCATATTCCACTCTGAAACATACCGCTGGTTCCAGTTTTCATAATACGATTGGGAATAATAGTTGGCCGGAGGTTGTGTTGCCAGCCAGCTTTCAAATTTTGAATCCAGAATCAGTAGCTCATACTGGGTTGAATCTTCACCGGGGGACGCCTCTTCTTTGATGAGCTCCACTTTCTGGCCGGAACCTTCAGTTTTTTTGGTTGTTTTACATGATACCCCAACAATGATTAGCAATATTATAGGAACAATCAAAAGCTTTCCAGTATTGAAAAAAACTTTGTTTTGAGCTGTCATAAGTGAACCTCCCTTTTTTTGATACTAAAAATAAAGCCCACTTCCTGGTTTGTCAAGAGGTGGGCGGTGCGTTTTTAGCAGCAATCAGAGGCAATTTTTTAAAGTTGCAGTGATTGTATCAAGCTGATGTCTCAAACTTCTTTTTTTCTACAAGCTTCCTTTGGTGCTTGGTAATTGATCGTTTAGGAAATCTTTTTTTATAGCTGCTTTCAAGGCTCTTGCCAGTCCTTTAAAAATGGCTTCTATCTTATGGTGCTCATTGGAGCCTTTGGCTTTTATATAGAGGTTGGCTGCAGCAGCATCCGAAAAGCTTTTGAAGAAGTGAAGAAACATTTCGGTGGGCAGGTCACCCACTTTTTCACGTTTGAATTTTGCTTTCCATACAAGCCAGGGACGACCCCCAAAATCAAGAGCTACATGGGCCATGCAATCATCCATGGGCAGAGAGAAACCATACCTTTCGATTCCTCTTTTGTCTCCCAGTGCTTCTTTGAATGCAGCTCCCAGAGCCAGAGCGGTATCTTCAATAGTATGATGTTCGTCTACGTGTAAATCGCCATCTACCTGTATGTTAAGATCGCATCCCGAGTGTCGACCTATTTGTTCCAGCATGTGGTCGAAGAAGGGAATCCCGGTGTCTATTTTGCATTTTCCTGATCCATCAAGGTTAAGCCCGATTTTTATCTTTGTTTCAGACGTGTTTCTTTCTATCGTGGCAGTTCGTTCTTTTCTGAAGAGAAAATCCGAAATTTCATTCCAGCTGGCAGCACAAAGCGAACAAGTGCCTTCAGGTTCTTTTTCTTTCAGTTCGTTAAGGATGGTCGTGTCATTTTGAAGAAGAATGCCCTTGCATCCCATGTTTTTGGCGAGCTCCATGTCGGTGAGCCGATCGCCAATAACAAAAGAGCCGGCCAGATCATAATTTCCGCTGAGGTATTCGGTTAGCATCCCTGTGCGGGGTTTGCGTGTCGGTGCGTTATCTTCAGGAAACGATTTGTCAATGTGGATTTTGGAAAACTCTATTTCCTCTCCTTTGAGGGTTGCCAGCATTTTGTTTTGAGCCGGCCAGAAGGTTGCTTCCGGAAAAGATTCCGTTCCAAGTCCATCCTGATTGGTGACCATTACCAGTTCAAAGTCCAGGTGATGAGCTATTTTAGACAGGTTGCCAATGGCTCCCGGAATAAATTCCAGTTTTTCCAGACTATCCACCTGGAAATCGGAGGGAGGTTCCTTGATGATGGTTCCGTCGCGATCGATGAAAAGTATTTTTTTTAAGGGCGTCTGCTTGCTCATGTTTTTAGGGATATGTGTTTATAGTTCGTTTAAAGCGTTCATCAGCTCTTTATTTTCCTGAGGGGTTCCGACTGTTATCCGCAGGCAACCTTCGCAAAGCGCAACATTAGATCTGTCACGGATAATGATCTTTTTCTCAACAAGAAAATTATAAATTTTCTTTGGCTCGGGGGTCTTTAGCAAAACAAAATTGGCATCTGTAGGATAAATTTTTTGCACAAAGTCTTTGGTTTGGAGCTGGTCGATTAGTTGACTGCGTTCATCCAGTATTTCTTTAACCCACTGCTGCATTTTGTCATGTCCGGACAGCAACTCCAGCGCCGTCTTTTGTGTCAGGATATTGACGTTGTATGGGTATTTTATTTTGCTGAAAACTTTAATGATTTCGGGGTGAGCAAAAGCCATTCCCAAACGGATTCCTGCCATCCCCCACGCTTTGGAAAATGTTTGGAGGATGATGAGGTTGGGGTGTTCTTTTAATGCCGGTAACCAGCTTTTGTCTTGTGCGAAATCGATGTAAGCTTCATCCAATACCACAATTCCGGGAAATTCCAGGAGTATGCGCGCGATGTTTTCTTGCTTGAAGCAATTGCCTGTGGGATTGTTGGGTGAGCAAAGGAATATTATTTTTGTTTGCTCATCAACGGCTTCCAGCAGAGCACTTACATCGATTTCGAAATCAGCGGTAAGCAATACTTTCTTTACCCCTATGTTGTTGATGTCGGCAGCTACCTGGTACATGCCATAAGTCGGCGAAATAGAAACAACATTGTCGATTCCTGGTTCACAGAAAGCCCGGAAAGCAATATCAATGGCTTCATCGCTTCCGTTCCCCAGAAAAATGTTCTCAGTAGTCACTCCTTTTATTTTTGCGATTTGTTCCTTGAGGTTTCTCTGATAAGGATCCGGGTACCTGTTGTATGGAGCATTGAACGGGTTTTCGTTGGCATCAAGGAAAACTGCCGCTTCACCGCTGAACTCATCGCGGGCGGAGGAATAGGGCTTGAGATTCCTGATATTGGCCCTTAGGAGATTGTTGAGTGTCTTCATTTTTTTGTAAATCTAAACTTGTTTAGGCTGATGATTGTTAAGTCTGGACAAAATTAAAATAAGGGTTTATGATTTAAATGAATCCAACCGTAATGACACTGCCATCTTATGTGCTTCGAGTTCTTCTGCTGCAGCCATGGTTTCAATTACGGGACCTAATCTTTGCAGTCCTTTTTCTGAAATTTCCTGAAAGGTGATTTTCTTGCAAAAGCTGTCCAGATTGACTCCGCTGTAAGCGCGTGCATACCCGTAAGTCGGAAGCGTATGATTGGTTCCTGAGGCATAATCGCCTGCACTTTCAGGGGTGTAATTCCCCAAAAACACTGATCCCGCATTGTTTATTTTTTCTGCCACCTGTTCATAGTCACGAACCGATAAGATCAGGTGTTCGGGGGCATATAGGTTCGTGAAATCCAACATTTCCTCCATGTCATGAAGAAGTATCATGCGGCTGTTTTCCAGGGCTTTTTTCGTTGTTTCTGCCCTCGGAAGCATGCTCAATTGTTTTTCAATTTCCTTCTGTACTTCACCGATAAGTGAGTTCGAATTAGTGACCAGAATGGCCTGGCTGTCGGGGCCATGTTCGGCCTGTGACAATAAGTCGGAAGCAACAAAAGCAGGATTGGCACTTTCATCCGCCAAAACTTCTACTTCTGAAGGGCCGGCGGGCATATCGATGGCAACACCATCGAGCGTAACCAACTGTTTGGCTGCAGTAACATAACTGTTTCCCGGACCAAATATTTTATCGACAGCCGGGATGCTTTCTGTCCCATAAGCCATGGCGGCAATGGCTTGGGCGCCGCCTACTTTGAATATTTGAGTGATGCCGGTGAGGTGCGCGGCAAAAAGAATGGCAGGATGTACCTTCCCTTCTTTTCCAGGAGGTGTGCACAGAACGACTTCTTTACAACCTGCAATAGCTGCTGGAATGGCCAGCATCAATACCGTGGAAAAAAGAGGTGCCGAACCACCGGGGATGTATAACCCTACCTTTTCAATAGGTGTGCTGCGCTGCCAGCAAACCACGCCCGGAGCAGTTTCTACTTTGTTTACGGTGTGCTTCTGGCTCTCATGGAACTTTCGGATGTTAATGATGGCCTCATTGATGGCTCCTTTGAGGTTGCTTCTAACATCCAGACATCCCTGTCGAATCTCTTCATCCGTTACGCTGAACGATTTGAGTTCAACGCCATCGAACCTTGATGTATACTCCTTTAGGGCTTGGTCTTTGTCTTTCTTGACCGCCTGCAAAACAGGCCGAACCTTCTCAATTACCTCTAACTGATTGCTGATGGCTCGGGTGGTGAGTTGTTGCCACTGTTCCCGAACCGGATATTTGATTGTTTCCATACAAGAAGGAATTGATTGCTATAATATCATTTTCTCAATAGGTACAATAAGAATTCCCTGGGCGCCATTTTCTTTTAGTTGTCCGATTACTTCCCAAAAGTGATCTTCTTTGATTACTGAGTGAACGCTGCTCCAGCCCTTCTGAGCCAGTGGCAGAACTGTCGGACTTTTCATACCGGGCAGAATCTTTATGATTTGTTCCAGGTTCTCGTTGGGTGCATTGAGCAGGATATACTTGTTGCTGTTGGATGCCATTACTGCGTTGATGCGGAAAATCATCTGATCCAGAATCGTTTGTTTCTCAGAAGAAAGTTTTCCGTTGGAGACCAGTACTGCTTCTGAGTCCATTACTTTTTCTACTTCCTTGAGATGGTTGGCTACAAGAGTACTTCCGGAACTTACAATATCAAATATGGCATCGGCCAGACCTAT
>DHQK01000163.1:14943-22984 GCA_002411085.1 Marinilabilia sp. UBA5340
AGAATTTCCGGATAGGAGGTGGCGATTTTTTTGTTTTCGAACCAGGAAAGACCTGTGTAATTGATCTCTTTGGGTATTGCCAGGGATAACCGGCATTTGCTGAATCCCAGTTCCTTTTCCGTTTTCAGGTTGAAGCCTTTTTCTTCCAGTTCGTTTTGTCCGACGATGCCAATATCAGCTACCCCGTCTGCTACTGTTTGGGGGATGTCATCATCCCGAAGGAAAAGTACTTCCATAGGGAACTTGGAGGCCGAAGCTACCAGTCTGCCGTTACCCAGATTGAATTTGATTCCTGCTTCTTTCAGTAACTCCCGACTGTCTTCAAACAGCCTTCCTTTTTTTTGTAATGCAATCCTTAGTTTTTCCATTGTATTTTTCTGTTTTTGTAATCAAATAAAAAAAGGCTTACCTCGACGAGGTAAGCCTTTGAATGATGTTATCGCATAGTACAACAAGCCCACCCTCGCTACGTGAGGTAGAAATGATGATGAGCATGATGGTGTACTGAGAAAATCATATTAATTTGTGCTTTTTGATGATAATATGATGCAAAAATAGGTCCTTTTGAGATAAAACCAAATTTTTCATCGAAAGTTTTTACAATTTTGCATGAATCGCATATTGGCGATCTTCAGAATTGATGTGATGAGAGATCCAACCTTTAATAAAATTGGTGACTTCAAGCGAAAGAATCATTTTACCATTGATGTGTTTCTCATAAAACTCTGAAGCTTTTTCCAAAAAGGCCTGGTGCTCTTTTTGATGTGCCTTAAGGCCCGGGAAATTGATGGATTGCATGTAAACTTCCTCATTTTCGAAATGGATCTTTGCATAATCCAAAAGGCCTTTAATGAGTTGAGCAAGTCTTTCCTTTGAACTTCCATCGGAAAGCCCCTGGTAGAAGTCGTTCAGCATATTAAAGAGGCTTTGGTGTTCCAGATCTATTTGAGGGTGGTTTAGTTGGTATTCTTCACTCCATTTCAACATAAGTAATGATCTTGGGTTTTAGTGATTCTAAGAAATTGACTAAATATTGTTGGCAAATTTGGCGTATTGCTGATCCGTGCCTTTGATGTGGTTAATGAGCCAGGTTTTAAGGAAGTTGGTGACTTCAAGCGAGAGAATCATCTTGTCATTTTTTATTTTCTCGTAAAACTCATTGATTTTATTCACATAAAAGTCGTGCTTTTCCTTGTGTTCACTAAAATCAGGATAACTAATGGATTGCATGTAGCGCTCCTCACTGGCAAAATGGTACTTGGTGTAATCCAGCATGGCTACCACCAGCTCTGATAGCTTTTCTTTAGATTTCCCGTCCAGAAGTCCCTGGTAAAAATCATTCAGAATATCAATCCATTTTTGGTGTTCCTGGTCAAGGGTTTCATGGCCTACGGAGAGGTCCTGCGTCCATTTTATCAACATAATCTAAAATTTAGGAAGTGAAAATTGCAGGCAGGGAGGAAATGTAAATATACGATTATTGAAAAAGATAATTTCTTATAGATACGTAGTTTAATATAGAATTAACATTTGTTTTTACGGTATCCTCCCCCGGAAAGTTCTGTTTAACTTGTGACGCACGTCCGGTTTTTGTCATTCTGAATGCGGCGAATGATCTCTATATGATTGAAATTTAATTGTTTTAAATGCTCGGGCTTACGTTTACAGGCACTTTTCAACCTCTCGCAGGGGAAGTTTTCAACGATACCTTAGAAATTGTGTCATTATAGAATTCAGAGGACGAAAGAGTGAGCCTTAACCTTTTCAAAATAGATTTAATTCTGGCTAAAATAACTACTTTTGTTTGAGCAAACGATAATTTAATAATTGAGAACGATGTTAAAGCTGTTGATTGATTGAGCGTTTCTTATTTATAGAAATAGATTCTTCAATTAAAAATACTGATGTCAGCAAAATAATATTGTTTTTATGATTCAAAACCAACTTATGCGACTCTTGCAATTTGTTCCAAATACGCTTACCAGTTTGAATTTGTTTTTCGGAGCTACTGGCATGATGCTGGCTTTTCAGGGACGACCGGATCTTACTGCCTGGTGTGTACTCATTGCTGCTATTTTTGATTTTACAGATGGGTTTGCAGCCCGCATGCTGAAAGCTTATAGCGATATAGGGAAAGAACTTGATTCACTGGCCGATTTGATCAGTTTTGGACTTGCTCCTGCTGCGGCTTTTATCAGTTTGTTGCACTATGGAATCAGCGGTAATTGGAAACTGCAGTTTTTTGATTACGCTCTTCCGCTGCAACTGCTTTTTGTGGCTCCTTTTTTGCTTACCGTTTTTTCGGCATTGCGCCTTGCAAAATTCAATATTGATACCCGACAAACAGAATCATTTCTTGGTCTTACCACTACTGCCACAGGTATGTTTTCAGTTTCTCTGATTCATCTTATTTTTACCCGTGGAGGCAATTGGGAAATGCTGGCTTCTCCCTGGTTTGTATTTCCTGCCATTACCATTTTTTGTGCTTTATTGGTTAGTGAAATACCTATGTTTTCATTGAAGTTCAAAAGTTTTGGAGTTAAAGAAAATGTTTCAAGATATCTGTTGATTCTTATAGGGGGCGTGTCGTTGGTTTTGTTTGGAATCGGGGGAATTGCTTTTACCGTGTTGGGGTATATCCTTTTTTCTCTGCTCAGCAGGCTTGGGAAGGCATAAGAAAGGCTGCCGGGTTAGCGACAGCCTTTGTTGAAAATATGTAATGCAATTTCCATCGAATTTACAGAGCTTACTTCAGAAGCTCGAGCTCTTTGACATTGATGCTGAGCGATGATTTAATGTCGCCATCTTTGCCTTTGTAACCTTCACTGGAGGGCGTCCCTTCAATCAGGACTTTCTTTCCTTTGGTCAGAAATTCAGAAACTTTGGTGCTTTGACCATCGTATTTCCACATAACGGCTCTCACCCATTCTGTGCGCTCTACTTTGTTGCCCTGAGCATCTTTGTAATCCATTGAAACAGCAACATCAAAGTTGATTGCTTTCTTTTTGCCTACTTCTTTTACTTCGGCATCATGTCCGAGTGCACCGGACAAAATCATTTTTAACATGACAATTTATTTAAGGGTTAAAAAAAATGGGCATAAATTTGTCTTCGATAATCAATGTTGTGTAAAGTTATGGAATTGTTTTTTTAAATTCCAGTTTTTGTAATATCTAACAGTTTGTTGTTATGAAGATTATTAATTTATTGATTGTTATATTGCTTATGGGGTCGTTTTCTTGTCAGCAGAAAAAATCCGTAGAATCCCCGGTTGCTTTTATTAGTCAGGAAACAGAAAATGCTGCTATTGATGTTTTAAAACAGAAATATCCAAACATGGAAGAGCGCATTGAACGGGGAGTAAAGCATTCTGCCTCTCTTTGGCATGAAGAGGATGGAACTCCGGCTGAGTTTAAAACCTTTTGTGAGGCTCATTTTGTTGCTGATGAAAACGAACGCCGGACTCTTTTTGAAAAGGTGAGCCGGAATCTGGAGATTTTGAATGGTCATTTTAATATGATTTCATTGGAATTGCAGGAGCCTCTTCATTTAAAGTATGGCGAAATCAACCCGATTGATGAGACTTTCGGAGGTTTTGATCCCTCTGCTCATCTTCAGGAAGATTTGTACGCGAGTAAGATAGCTTTTGAGGTTGCACTTAATTTTCCGTTTTATTCACTTACGGAGAAGCAGGAACGGGCCCCGCAATGGAATCGTCTGGATTGGGCTTATGCCAGGATGGGAGATGTATTTACCTCCAGAATTCCGGCTCACCTGAAGCAGGAAGTATCCCGGGTAGGTTCCAATTCCGATGTGTACATCAGTCAATACAATATTTATGCAGGCAATCTGGTGGATGAGGCCGGAAATCGTCCTTTTCCTGAAGATATGGTGTTGCTTTCCCATTGGAATCTTCGGGATGAATTGAAAGCCAATTATCCCCTTGGCAATGTGGGGCTGAAAAAGCAAAAGATGATCTATCAGGTGATGCAAAGAATTATTTCACAAACGATCCCTGAAGATGTAATAAATAATGACGACTACCAGTGGAATCCATACACCAATAAGGTGTTTTCAGATGGTTCCGAAGTGACTCTTGATCCTGAGCCGAATACCCGCTATCAGCAGATTATTAATAATTTCAGAGCTCTCAAGGCGATGGATGTTTATACTCCACTGAACACCTATATCAAACGCAAGTTTGAAGGGGAAATGGAGATTTCGCAGCCGGAAGTTGAGGCACTTTTTGTTGAGTTTCTGGAGTCAGAGGTGTTGAAAGAGGTGGGAGCGCTGATCAGTGAACGGTTAGGACGTCCTCTTGAACCATTTGATGTCTGGTATGACGGGTTTAAAGCCCGCAGCAATATCAATGAAGATCTCCTAACTGCTCAAACAAGTAAGTTGTATCCTGATGCTGCTGCTTTGGATGCAGATTTGCCCAATTTGCTTGTGAAATTGGGATTTTCTCATAAAAAGGCTGAATCATTAAGTGACAAAATCACCGTTGATCCTGCCCGGGGCTCCGGCCACGCATGGGGTGCAGCCATGAAAGGACAGCAATCTCATTTGCGCACACGGGTGCCCGAAACCGGTATGAATTATAAAGGATACAATATTGCCATACATGAGTTTGGCCACAATGTGGAACAGACTATTTCCTTGTACGACGTGGATCACTATATGCTCAATGGTGTTCCCAATACTGCCTTTACTGAAGCTTTGGCTTTTATCTTTCAAAAGCGGGATTTACAGCTTCTGGGAAGGTCTGATCAGAATCCGGAACAAGAAGCTTTAAAAACACTTGATGTGTTATGGTCCACCTATGAAATTATGGGCGTTTCCCTGCTTGATATGCGTGTATGGAAATGGTTGTATGCGCATCCCGATGCAACCGCTGCTGAACTGAAGGATGCAACAATTGCGTTGGCAGAGGAAATATGGAACAACTATTATGCTCCGGTTTATGGAATGAAGGATGAGCCAGTGTTGGCAGTTTACAGCCACATGGTAAGCTATCCTTTGTACTTATCGGCTTATGCTTATGGTAATATTATTGAGTTTCAACTGGAGCAGCATCTTGCGGAACGTGATTTTGCAGAAGAGGTTCAGCGTATTTTTCGTCAGGGAAGATTGACCCCCGATCAATGGATGATGGAAGCAGTAGGAAGTCCTATTGATGTTAAGCCAATGCTGGAGGCCGCAAAAGAGGCATTAAAAAAGATTTGACAGAACAATTATTTTATTTCAGGAGGCTGTCTCAAAAGCATAATACTCCAAAGGTTTGTCATATTGAGTGTTGTCGAAATATCTGTTTTTCAAATGAAAAGATCCTTCGACGAGTTCAGAATGACATCAAATTTGGACTTTTGAGACAGCCTCTTTTTTATTATACCAGTTCGTTGGAAAGTTTATTCAGAAAAATCCGTTTGTCAATAAAAAACGGATATCTGTGTTTTTTGGGGTTGACAAAAGGGCACACCGGGAATATATTCGCTTGAATTAGTAAATATAACCAAAAGTTGAGCCATGAAGAATATTGTGAATTTTTCTATTTTGTTGTTCTTGTTAATGCTTCCGATTAAACTTTCTGGGCAGGGCTTCCTTGAAAGGGTTGCCAAAAAAGCATCAGACAAGATTGAGCAGAAGGCAGAAGAACGCGCCGAAAAGAAAATGGATGAGAAAATCGATGAAGGCCTGGACAGTATTGAGTCGTCCATGGAGAGCGAAGAGGAAAAGGAGCTTTCATCCGAATCCCGGTCTGATAGACGCATGAGTGCTTTGATGAAAAAGATGGGAGTTTCGGGAGAACCTGTTCCTGTAGCCGACCAGTATGAGTTTTCCTCCAAAATGAGTATGCACTTTAAGAACCTCGATAGCCAGGGGAAAGTGCAGGATGAAGGTGATGTAGTGACTTATCTGTCTCCCGAAGAAAAAAACTTTGCCTATGAGTTTATCTCCGGTAGTCCCTCCAATAGGGAAGGCCCTCAAAAAGGGGTGTTTATCATGGATTATGTTAACGGTGCTACCATCATTTTGTCGGATGAGGATGGTGAAAAAACGGGGGTAGTCTATGGTCTTAAGTTTTTTGATGAAGCCATTGAAGATGATGATGATCTTTATGAGGAAGAGGCTGGCGATGACATGGATTTTGAGAATCCGAATTACAAGAAAACAGGAAGAACCAAGACGATTGCCGGATACAAGTGTGAAGAGTACGTTTTTGACAATGAAGAAGAAATGGGGTCTTTCTGGGTTACAAAAGAGGCAGACTGGAAAGCCAGAGATACTTTCTCAACCATATTCAGGGCAGGACTTTATTCACACGGTATTTACAAAGGGATGCTGATGGAGAGTGAGAGCACCGATAAGGAAACAGGTGAGAAAAGCATGATGCAGGTTACAGAGTTTGATGATGACGTGTCTGTACATTTTAAACCCGGGGACTATGAATTGACCAATCTCGGTTCTATTGATTTCAACAAGATGGAAAGAAATGAAGATGAATAAGTTTGCCGATCAGTTACGGGGCTGCCGGATCCCAATTTCATGACACAAAGACAACTCATAATAAAGTCATATTAAACTCAATTTCAACTGAGTTTAATATGACTTTAATGCAACTTTAGAGTGATTTTGCAGTGGAGATGGTACTTTCCTTTTTGGGGAACAGATAGAAAACAGACCTTCACTTTGTGTGAGATCCATTTTTTATTTCGCGGGTTTCACTCCTTCGCTTGTCATCTGAACTCTTTTGAGTGTTCCATCCGGATTGTAGTACAGGTAATCGATGCATACAGACCTTCTGAAACTGCCTCCCTGTGTGGGAATGCCACCGTTGTGATAGATAAAATAATCTTTTCCCTTGTATTCTAAAACAGCCTGATGATTGGTGTTGCAGTTTCCTGCAATCTCGTTGAGTATTCCTTTGTATTCCCAGGGGCCTTCTATGCTTTTGCTCATTGCATAGGCTGTTTTTTCCGGGAATTCATAGGCATAGGTCAAGTAATAATTAACTCCTTTTTTGTGTATGTAAGGGGCTTCAGTGAAGTTTGGAAGTCCTTCAACTTCTTTAATGGGACTTGCCAGTTCAATCATATTGTCCTTGAGTTTAGCATAATAGCATTTGGAGTTGCCCCAGAAAAGCCATGGCGTACCATCGTCATCAATGTAAACTGTCGGGTCAATGTCGTCCCAGTCAATATCAATGTCCGTGGTCATGTTATTGGTGATTAGAGCAGCACCTATAGCATCTTTGAAAGGGCCGACGGGAGAATCGGCAACTGCGACACCAATAGCTTTCCCTGCTTTTCCATCTACATCTTTGTGGTGGGCTGTAATGTACCAATAGAATTTTCCGTCTTTTTCGATCACTTCAGCAGCCCAGGCATCTCCCCGTGCCCATTCAAATTCCGAAACAGGAAAAGCAGCTTCCTCTTTCCAGTTGACCATATCTGTAGAGGAGTAAATTAGCCATTCATTAAGATTGTAGAAATGGAAGTCGTGCGCTGCTTCATCATGGCCCACATAAAGGAATACCGTGTCATTATGCACAATAGCTGCAGGGTCGGCGGTGTATTTCTCTGTGATTACCGGGTTTTGTGCCGTGGAAGCCAGACTTATAAGTAACAGGAGGATAAAGGCTCCGGTTCGCACTAATTTGAGCGTTTCTTTTTTCTTCATGATTTTGATGTTTTGCAATTTGATATGCAATATTGGAAAAATGGATGAAGCCGGACTTATGTGAGGGCAAGATTTATCATTTAGTCCTCCTGAATTCACTATTTTTCCCGGTACGGGGGCGGGGAAGGTTTAAAACAAAAGCAGGGCTCACTTTTGTTGTGAAACCCTGCTTTTCTGACTTTATCAGCAGACCCTTATTATTTTTTGATGAATCTTCGGGTGATTGTGTTAGCTCCTTTTGGGGTTAACCGGATTATGTATAAACCTGTTGGCAAATGAGAAATATTTATTTTTTTCTTGTTCGCTGGACTTGAATAGACCAGGTTTCCTGCAATATCGAATATCTCTGTTTTTGTAATGT
>DHQK01000194.1:0-26537 GCA_002411085.1 Marinilabilia sp. UBA5340
TCAGCAGCAAGTCCCACATCTGATGAAGCTGACACAAAAGCAGGGTCTCCGTCCTCCATTTCTGTCCAGGTATAAGAAGCAGGAAGCCCTGACACGGATACTAAACCGCCTTCAATAAAACAGTTTTGAAAAACGGGCATCAATGGCTCATTGTCAAAAATAACATTAGAAAGATTGTCAACGCCATTTCTGTTATTGTGAAAAATATTATTCACAAATAACATATTTTCCACATAGCTTAAAATATTAATGGCACTTCCCTGAAGAGAATGAGTCAAATTATTCGCAAAGGTATTGGAAACAAAAGAGATATCATTAGACGAACTCTGTGCAATAACAATTGCACTTCCAAAATCCGATTCATTATTGGCAAAAACACTTCCTGAAACAGTGAGGCCGCCTGCATACTCCGCAAGCACAGCTGCACCGGTATAAGCACTATTATTGTAAAATTGACAATTCTCAATCCTCAATTCATATCCTCCTGATTCCATTATATGCACAGCACCTCCACCATCATATCCTCCTGCCTGATTTGATTTAAATGTACAGTTCTCTAGCAGGAGCTGGGAATTGGATGAATTGATAGCACCACCATAAGATGCAGCTAGATTGTTTTCAAAAATGCAATTAAAAAAAGAAACATTGGAATGATATTTCAAGAACACAGCTCCCCCTTGTCGCTCTGGTGGATCAAAATCGTTAATTGGAGCATCCGCATTTCCATATTCAAACGTAGTATATTCAAAAGAAGAAGAAGGATCATCACCAGTCCCACTATCAAAAAATATTCCCCTCCACCCGATGGCCGGATTTTCAGCAGTAAAAACAATTCCACTGCCGGAAGTTCCACTTGCCTGAATACTGCCGGCGGAGGTAACTGTAATCATTGTCTGATCGGCCACAACAATCCTAGTGCCTGCAGCAATGGTCACTGAAGCAGAAATGGTAACATTATCCGTCACATTTACCTGTTCCGGCCCCCAGGTAGTGTTGGTAGTGACAGCACCAGACACATCAAGTCCGTAAAGGGAATGAGGTACCAAAAAAAACAATAAGCCTAATACAAAGGAAGTGTAAATCTGTTTCATGGGGTATAATTTTGGAGCATCAAAATAGAAAAAATATCCCATTCAAACAACTCACAACCAGAAGAATATTAATCAAACATCAAAAACACAAAATCGGATGGTATTAACAGGAATTACTTTTTTAACCCAACAATTGCGCTAAATTTGTACAAATAAAAACCTCCAATATGACCGTAGATCTGTTTATCCCCTGCTTTATTGACCAGCTATACCCAAATACAGGCTGGAATGTGGTAAAAATTCTGGAAAAAGCAGGTGTGGATGTGCACTACAATCCCAATCAGACCTGCTGCGGTCAACCAACCTATAACAGCGGATACTGGAACCATTCACGAAAAATCGCTGAAAAATTCCTTAACGATTTTCCTCACGACCGCCCCATTGTTGTACCGTCAGCATCGTGTGCAGGTTATGTACGCAATCATTATTCAAAATTATTCCACGATGCCCCGGATAAAAACAAGGAGGTGAAACGCCTCAATCAGAACATTATAGAATTCACAGACTTTCTGGTCAACAAATTAGGCATCGAAGATCTGGGAGCATCTTTTGCCCACAAAGTAACCTGTCACGATGCTTGTTCTGCCCTGAGGGAATACGGATTAAAAGATGAAGCCAGAAAATTACTGGCCAATGTTCAAGGACTTGAATTGAAAGAATTGCCCGACAACACCACCTGTTGTGGGTTTGGTGGCACATTTATGGTGAAATTTGTTCCGGTTTCCACTGCTATGGTGGAGCAAAAGGTCGAAAATGCCTTATCAACAGGAGCCGAATTCATCGTTTCCACAGAAGCCTCCTGCCTGATGAACATAGAAAGCTACATCAAAAAGAACGAACTGCCCATAAAAACGCTGCATATTGCTGATGTCCTCGCCAATTTTTAGTTAGCTTCCTACATCACTTCAATCTCTCCCAATTTATTCAGTTCGGTGAGAATAGTTTTTGGTTTCATATAAACCCGTCGTTTAAACTCGCGATACTTCTCGTCAACGTCAGATTCTTCGAGCACATAAGCACTCCAGTAGTAAAGAAAGAATCCAAACCCGGAATCAATAACCATCTGATCAATCTCGTGCTCAAACTTATGCTTGCCCCGTTCGGAAAGATATTGCCATCCCCGCTCAACCAGACCTCCCAAACCTCTGGACTGATAATCCCGAACATGCATCAATTCATGAGCCAGAAGTCCCACTCGTGCTTCATGGGGAACATCCCGAAACAACACTCCATGAAAATCATCTCGATTATTAATGCATAAGATATACGTACGCTTTTCCGGTTTTTTAAAGAAAGAAAAAAAGGACGGTCGCATAGCCATGGTAGTCCCAATGTGTTTTTCCTTCACCTTTATTTTCACATCCAGGATATCGTCCAGGCTGTCAGCCAGAAACACAATCAGCGAATCATATTTTTCGGGAAAATCCCAGTTTTCCGGAGTTTGTCCCTTAAGAGAACCATGGAAAAAACAGGTAAACAATAAAATCAGTAAAACAGCAATTCGTCTCATCTCCTCAAATCAAATTATTTTGCTAAGGATACGAAACACGAAACAGAGAGTTTCACAAAGTTCACCCACCCAAGATTATCTCATTTGCAGATCATTGAGTTTCTGATAAATACCCTTCATGGAAATCAATTCATCATGGGTACCTGTTTCCACAATCTCACCTTCATGAAACACGTAAATACAATCGGCATTACGAACGGTAGAAAGCCGATGCGCAATAACAATGGAAGTACGGTTGGCCATCAGGTTTTCAAGAGCTTCCTGCACCAACTTCTCCGATTCGGTATCCAAGGCTGAGGTGGCTTCATCCAGAATCAGTACCGGGGGATTTTTCAGAACGGCACGGGCAATGCTGATGCGTTGACGCTGACCTCCGGAAAGCCTTCCGCCCCGATCACCAACGATGGTCTGATAACCATTGTCGAAAGAAGTAATAAATTCATGCGCATTGGCAACACGGGCGGCCTCTTCTACCTTTTCCGGTGTGGCATCTTCCACTCCAAAAGCGATATTATTATAAATAGTATCATTGAAAAGAATAGCATCCTGATTCACATTGCCCATCAGGTTGCGCAAGTCATGAATTTTCAGATCACGAATATCCTGTTCATCAATTAAAATACTTCCTTCATGCACATCATAAAACCGTGGCAGCAAATCAACAAAGGTGGACTTCCCGCTACCCGACTGACCAACCAGTGCAATGGTCTTTCCTTTAGGAATGGTAACATTGATGTTTTTGAGGACAGGCGCCTCGTTGTAAGCAAAAGTGACACTGCGGTATTCGATGCCCTGCTTTAACTCATGAATCTCTTTGGCACCACTTTTTTCCGAGATGGCGATGTTGGCTCCCAGAATTTCATCAATCCTGTCATAAGCTGCCATCCCCTTCTGAATGCTATACATTGCTTTCGAAAAGTCCTTTGCCGGATTGATAATCTGGTAAAAAATACCAAGATAAGCAAGGAATTCTGCAGCATTAAGCGCATTGGAATCAGTAAGAATGAGGGTTCCGCCGAACCATACCACAATAACCACCACAATTGTGCCTAAAAATTCACTCATCGGATGCGCCAGATCCCGACGACGCATCAGACGATTCATAATATTCCGGTATTCATCAACCTCACCGTCGAAGCGCTGATCCATCCTTTTTTCTGCATTAAACGCCTTAACTATACGAAGGCCGGAAAGGGTTTCTTCAATAATACCAAGTAGTTCACCCATTTTATTTTGTCCCTCTCGCGAAGTTTTTTTGAGACTTTTCCCCACCCTTCCGATAATAAATCCGGCGATTGGCAATACTACAAAGACAAAAAGCGTTAGTTTATAGCTGAACAGTAACATTGCAACAAGAAAAACCACTATGAGCACCGGATTCTTCAGAAACATATTCAGCGATGACATAATAGAAGCCTCCACCTCCTGCACATCTCCCGTGGAACGGGCTATAATATCCCCCTTCTTCTCTTCACTAAAGAAAGCCATTGGAAGCTGAAGAATCTTGTGATAGATATTGTGTCGCAGATCCCGAACTACCCCATTGCGAATCCCGATACTGGTGTAGGCTGCCAGATAGGCAAATCCGGTTTTAAGAAATGTACCTACAACAAGGAACACTCCCACAAAAAGAAGTGACCACCCGGGACCGTACGAAGATTTCAAACTGGTAATGTAATAATACAAATTGTGCTTCAAATTATTGAAACTCAACTTCCATTCAACCAAAGCATATACATCATTGTCTTGCGAAAGAATAATCTCAAGCATTGGCACCATTAATGCCACGGAAAATACAGCAAAGGCGGCTGACAGAATATTAAACAGAAAATTCAGCCCTAAAAGATGCTTGTACGGTGGCAAATACCGCTTCATTACCTCGATAAAATCTCTCATTCCCGGAAGTACTTTTAATTAACAAAAAGGGGGTGTCCAAAAAGAACAAAGCACCAAAAAAACGGTCATATTGAACGTAGTCGAAACATCTATCTATCAAACAAAAAGATTCATCGACAAGCTCAGAATGACATCACAATTTAACTTTTTGGACAGCCTTTTAGATTTAAATGGCATTTTAATACAAATCAACTCCGGTGTAATTCTTCGGAGTAAAATGCTTCAATTCTTCTTTCACCTCATCACTCACCTCTAGTGTATCAATAAATCTGGCAATAGACTCACCATTAATCACATCATTGGTACGGGTAAGATCTTTAAGCGTTTCATAGGGATTGGCAAAACCTTCTCTGCGCAAGATGGTTTGCATTGCCTCAGCCACCACAGCCCAGTTATTATCCAGATCTTTGTCAATAGCTCCCTGGTTGATAATCAATTTGCCAAGACCTTTTTGCAACGATTGAATGGACAACACAGAATGTGCAATGGGCACGCCAATATTCCGTAACACGGTACTATCAGTAAGATCGCGCTGCAAACGAGACACAGGTAGTTTGGCCGACAAATGCTCAAACAATGCATTTGCAATTCCCAGGTTCCCTTCCGCATTCTCAAAATCGATAGGATTCACTTTATGTGGCATGGCACTGGAACCAACTTCTCCCTTTTTGATCTTTTGCTTGAAGTATTCCATCATAATATAAGACCAGAAATCACGGGCC
The DNA here is from genome assembly GCA_002411085.1 of Marinilabilia sp. UBA5340. Taxonomy (GTDB): domain Bacteria; phylum Bacteroidota; class Bacteroidia; order Bacteroidales; family Marinilabiliaceae; genus Marinilabilia. The sequence continues at coordinate 5,220 of DHQK01000194.1, forward strand.
AGATCAATCAGAATCACATTAATCCGCTTAAGGCTATCAAAAATTGCGGAGAGGTTATCGTAGTTGGAAATTTGTGTGGTGAGTTGCTCTCGCTCCAATTTCAGTTTATCGCCAACAAACCTGTTTCCAAAGGCTACCCAGTCGATCTTGGGGTAGGCTGCTTTATGGGCGTTGAAATTTCCTGTGGCCCCACCAAATTTAGCAGGACAGGGAATGTCTTTTAATAATTGTAGCTGAATTTTCAGGCGCTCCACAAAAACCCGTATCTCTTTTCCCAGACGTGTGGGTGATGCTGGTTGTCCGTGGGTTCTGGCCAGCATGGTGACCTCCTTCCACTCATTGGACATTTTTTCCAACTGAGCAATCAGCTCCTCCAAAAAAGGGTAGTAAATTTCATTTACCGCATCGCGCAAGGATGCAGGAACAGCAGTATTGTTAATATCCTGTGAAGTCAACCCGAAGTGAATAAACTCCTTGGATTTTTCGAGTCCCAGACCATCAAACTGCTCTTTCAGGTAATATTCCACCGCTTTGACATCATGATTTGTCACCGATTCAATGTCTTTAATCCGTTCAGCATCTTCCAGCTGGAAATTGCGATAAATATCGCGTAAAGCATCAAATTTATTGTGATCAAACCCTTTTAACTGCTCAATGGGTTCTTCGCAGAGTGCAATAAAATATTCCACCTCTACCATCACCCGGTAACGGATAAGAGCATATTCTGAAAAATAAAGGGCAAGTCCGTCCACTTTGGTACGGTAGCGCCCGTCGATGGGCGAAATAGCTGTCAACAGGTGCAGATCTGTCATGGTTCTTCAGGTTTTAATTTTTGCAGCCACAAAGGTAGTAGTTTTCGAGGAACAATGGTCAAAAGTAATTACTCAAATGTCATCAGGAAAGATTGAAGTTAAGAATAATGGTCTGCCAAACATTCTTTCAAAACCTAAAAAACCAATCGTTTTCTGTCATTCCTCCCCTGGATTCCTTATTTTTGAATCTTCACTTTACCTGATCCCCCAGAAAAGCAGGGCGAAAACAGTCTGAGAGCATTATGGCAACACCCCTATTTTAGAGGCATCCCCTACGCCCTTCTCATTATTGGAGAACGAAATTAATCAGACTAAAGTAATTACGGAACAAAATCAGATACAAAACCCAATAAGATGGAAGAACAAATCAAACAGGTAGCTGACCGCATTAAAGACCTGCGGGAAATTCTTAACATTTCAAAAGATGAAGCAGCTGATAGTTGCGGAATAACTACCTCAGAATATTCCGAAATTGAATCAGGAAAAGTCGATATTCCTGTTGGAATCATGCATTTGCTGGCCAAAAAATTCAGAGTGGATGTCACCTCATTCCTCAGTGGCTCAGAACCGCGTATGCACTATTATACGCTCACACGAAAAGGGCAAGGCGTATCTGTAGAACGCAGAAAAGCATACAACTACCGGGCCTTGGCCGCTAATTTCATCAACCGGAAAGCCGATCCTTTCATTGTTAAGGTAGAGCCGAAACCAGACGATACAGCAACGGAGTTTAACAGTCATCCGGGTCAGGAATTTAATTTAATCCTGAAAGGCAGTCTGAAACTGAACCTGAACAACAAGGAGATGCTGCTCAACGAGGGTGACAGCATCTATTTTGATGCCAGTCTGCCACACGGCATGAAAGCCGCAAACAACGAGCCCTGCGAATTTCTCGCAATCATTTTGTAAATCCTGTATTTCAAAAAAACAATCATGCAGTTATATAAAAAGTACTTAGAACAACCTGAATTTGAATCGCTCACTGACTTTCAAAACAATTTCAAGATAAAGGTACCCGACAATTTCAACTTTGCTTACGATGTCGTAGACGAATACGCCCGTTTGGAACCCGACAAAGTAGCACTGGTTTGGGTAAACGACGAAGGTGCTCATCGCAATTTCACTTATCGTGAACTGAAAGAAAGATCGGACGAAACAGCCTCCTGGTTTCAGGCTTCAGGGATAGGCCGTGGAGACAAAGTGATGCTGATTCTGAAACGACGCTACGAATTCTGGTTTGCCACTCTGGCTTTGCACAAAATTGGAGCTACTGCAATACCAGCCACGCACCTGCTCACCGAAAAAGACATTATTTACCGGTGCAATGCAGCAGACATCAAAGCACTGGTGTGCGTAGGAGAAGAAAATGTTATCAATCATGTAGAAAAAGCACTACCCGATTGCCCCACTGTTGAAAAATTAATCTCGGTAGGCCCGGATTATCCAGAGAATTGGAAAAACTTCCAAAAAGAAGTAGCCACCGCAGCTCCCTTTCAAAAACCGGAAGTTCCGTCACAAAACGACGATTTACTGTTTCTCTACTTCACCTCGGGAACCACTGGTAACCCAAAAATGGTGGCCCACGATTACACTTATCCTCTGGCACACATCATCACCGCATCTTTTTGGCACAATGTAAAGGAAGATGGCCGTCACCTTACAGTAGCCGATACCGGCTGGGCCAAGGCAGTATGGGGAAAACTTTACGGACAGATGATGGCAGGTTGCAGCGTTTTTGTATATGATCACCAAAAATTTACTCCGGCTGATATGCTGGAGGTAATATCCAAATATAAAGTCACCTCCTTTTGTGCGCCACCCACAATCTTCCGCTTCCTGATCAGGGAAGATTTTTCACAATATGACCTTACTGCTTTGGAATATTGCACTACTGCGGGTGAAGCACTCAATCCTAAAGTTTTTGAAACTTTCCGGGAATTGACAGGAATCAAACTGATGGAGGCTTTTGGTCAGACCGAGACCGCTGTTCAGCTGGCCACCTTCCCATGGATGGAGCCAAAACCAGGCTCCATGGGCATTCCCACGCCCCAATACAACATCGACCTGCTGAAACCCGATGGTACTTCGTGCGAAGACGGAGAAGAAGGCCAGATTGTGATCCAAATCGGTGAAGAATATCCAATCGGTCTCTTTAAAGGTTACTACCGGGATGAAGAACGCACCCGTGAAGTTTTGCAAAATGGCATCTATTACACTGGCGACATTGCGTGGCGCGATGAAGACGGTTTTTATTGGTTTGTGGGACGTGCCGATGATGTCATCAAAAGTTCAGGTTACCGGATTGGCCCATTTGAAGTGGAGAGCGTACTAATGACACATCCGGCTGTAGTCGAATGCGCGGTAACAGGAGCTCCTGACGAAATCCGTGGTCAGGTTGTAAAAGCAACCATCGTACTGGCGAATGGATTTGACGTTTCGGATGAACTTGCCAAAGACATACAGGAACATGTAAAGAAAACCACAGCACCCTATAAGTATCCCCGAATTGTTGAATTTGTAAATGAGCTGCCAAAAACCATCAGTGGAAAGATTCGCAGAGTGGAAATTCGCGGGAAAAACAACTAAAAAACTCATTTTCAAAAAATATACTTGCCGGATCAACAGAGAAAAGTCAGAACTCTGTTGATCCGGCATGTTTTTGATTGCCTCTTCAAAAACTCCCCCCTGGTCACCAAACACCCCAATCTCGTCATAATCGCAACAGCTCTCGTCAACACATCATAACATTTATTCACATTTTTGAAACCTTCAAAACACCCATTAAGTATGCCCTTTAAAGACCATTCTGTTTTACCTTCCCTTCCAAATAATACTTAATTTCTATCCGGTTTTCTGTCAAAAATCATCTTGATAAAAGCACAAAACCTGATTAACTTATTTCTTCAAAGAAAAAAAATGGCTGCAAAGAGTTTTTATCTGGCCCTGACGCTCATCCTGGTAAAGTGTACTGTCGTGTCTCAGGGGCAAATAAAAATTCAAAAGCTCCCCTCCGAAGTACATCAAAGCCTCGTGAGAGATATCCATCGCGACCACGAGGGATACCTGTGGATTGCAAACAACGGTGTTGGACTGATGAAGTACGATAGTCATGCCATAAAACGCTATCTCCACAGCAATACCGACAGCACCTCCATGAGTGATGACGGTATTATGGCCATAGAAGAGGATTCGGCTAAAAACCTGTGGGTCGGAACAGTTGCAGGCCTGAACCTTTATCATCGAAAACAAGATAATTTCAAAAGATATTTACACAATTCTGCTGACAGCACTTCCCTTTCCAATGATTATATCAATGAACTCTTCGTGGATCAAAAGGGAAATTTGTGGGTTTTAACAAACAATGGTCTATGCAGGTATCTTCCCGGGAAAGATCATTTTGTAAACTATTTCATCCCTGACAATCATTTATCCAACAACTTTACCGGTATGGATCAGGATCAGGAAGGCAGATATTGGGTTGTTACGGCATCCAATGGTATATACCATTTTCGGCCACAGGAAGGTATCTTCACCCACTATGCAGATTCTCTGGCAGAGCCTGGTAGTTTATACAGTAAAAACCTGCTTATCGACTCCAACAACCAATTTTGGATTGGCAATTGGGGAGCAGGATTATCTCAGTTCAATCCTGAATCGGGTACTTTCAGATATTGGCCCATAAATGAAACCGGAACGGGTACCAATAAAGGGTTGATCATGGATATTTTTGAGTGGAATAAAGACTACCTTTTATTGGCAGTAGATCAAGGTGGAATAAATATCCTTGACCGGAAAACAGAAAGAATACGCTATATCAAAACCAATTCTCCACAATACGGGAATCTTTCATCCAATGGAGTATATTGTTTTCATTACGACAAAGAGGGTATTTTATGGATTGGAACCTCCCGTGGAGGTGTAAATTACGTAAATCCCAAAGAGAACCTTTTTGAAACCTATACCAACAAAGGTGTTAACGTTGAATTGAAATCCGGAGAGTACAATTTCCCGATTTACAACATAATCCCTGCTTTTTTTGAGGATTCTGAAGGTCTTATCTGGATTGGAACTGATGGTGGCGGACTGGCAAATTATGATCGCAAAACCATGAAATTTCGTTTTTTTCTGCATGATTCCAAAAATCCCCACTCCATTTCTTCCAACGTTATCCGAGGAATTTCGGAAGATGAACAGGGAAATATTTATGTTGCAACCTGGGATGGCGGCATCAACAAATTCAATAAGCATACCGGTCAGTTTAAAAAAGAAATTTTCCCACGCGAAAATGATGGCGGCTACCATGGGAAAAACCTGTGGAAAATAATCATCGATTCAAAAAATCGCTTCTGGATAACTAACCCGGTAGGGCAGATTGACTTATATGACAAAAACAAGAATCTACTGGCCCAGTACTTTATGGAACCCAATCCGGAGATATATCACATGCCAATTATTTTTGAAGACAACAATCACCGTATCCTGGTCAATACGGTGAATGGGGTTTATGAATTCAATGAAAAAGAGATGCTTTTCAACAGAATAATAGAACTGCCTGAAGTCACCTACCTGCATCCGGAAGACTCCGGAAATATCTGGATCGGCACTCAAAAAGAAGGAATTTATCTGTGTTCAACAAACGGTCAAATCATCAGACATTATACGACGAGAGATGGCCTGGCGGACAATTATGTTTCAGCTATGATAGCCGATGATAATTCAAATTTATGGATTTCCACTCACAATGGTCTCAGTCATTTCAACAAAAAGAACCAAACATTCACAAACTACACAACGGACGACGGACTGCCAGGAAATCACTTTCACAATCAATCAGCTTTAAAAACCAGAGATGGTAAAATATTCTTTGGAGGAGTCAATGGCTTTATATCTTTTTCACCTAAGGAAATGCCGAAGAATAAAACCCTGCCGAAGGTTTTTCTTACGGGGTTTTACCTCAACAACAAAAAGATAAATTTTAAGGAAAAAGGTGCTCCGATTGATCAGCCGGTAAAATACACCAAAAGAATAAAATTGAATCATCAGCAAAGGATTATAGCTTTTGATTTCCAGGCTATCAACTTCACATTTCCTCATAAGAGCAAATATATGTATCAGCTCGAAGGTTTTGAAAACCAGTGGCATCAAACCAATGCTAAAAATTCAAAAGCCAATTACACCAATCTGGATCCGGGAACCTATACGTTTAAGGTAAAAGCAGCCAACAGCGATGGCATCTGGAATAACAATCCTGCAGAAATCGAAATTGTCATTTCTCCCCCTTTTTACAGAACCCGGACATTTTCGGTTCTGACCATACTTTCAGGAGTCTTATTAATATTCTTATTTATTCAATGGCGCAACCGGAGACTATTAAATGAAACCCGCAGACTTCAGTTAAAAGTAAAAGAAAGAACCCATTTGATAGAGAAACAATCGAAAGAACTGGAACAACAAAACAAAACACTCGAAGATCAAAAAGAAGAATTACAGATACAACATGATGAACTCGTAAAACATGAGAAACACCTGAACAAGCTGGTGGAAGAGCGAACACACGACTTACAACTGGCCAAAGAAAAAGCAGAGAAATCAGACAAACTGAAATCCTATTTTCTGGCCAACATGTCGCACGAAATACGCACTCCTATGAATGCTATCATAGGTTTTGCAACCCTTCTGGGTGATAAAAGCATTGACGAAACACAAAAAAAAGAATTCACCAAACTCATAAAGACAAATGCCGACGGGTTGCGTTACCTGATAGAAGATATCCTGGATTTCTCAATGATTGAAGCAGAGCAAATGAAAATACACATCCGGCAATTCGAACTTAACAGTTTACTGGACAATACTTTTACATCCTTTTCTCTCCAAAACGAAAACAAAACAATAGACTTAAGCCTAAACAACGAACTGGAGCCACATAACCTGATTCTCCTTTCAGATGAATTCCGCATCAGACAAATCATTTTCAACCTTTTAAGCAATGCCTCCAAGTTTACAGAAAAAGGTCTGGTCCAATTGAATGCCCGGCTGGATACTCAGGAATTGATAATATCGGTACAAGATACCGGCCCCGGAATACCCAAATCAGAACAAAAAAACATATTCAATCAATTTGTAAAATTAGAAAGTGACCAATATATGGCCAAAAGAGGTATTGGCCTTGGACTGGCAATATCAAAGAGACTGGCATCTCTCCTGGGGGCGCGCCTATCTCTTCAGTCAGAACAGGGCAAAGGATCTGTCTTTTCACTTCATCTACCTAAACAAATAATTATGGATAATAAAGGATTACAAACCACTTTTCAGGAATTTCAAGTAGACACCCATTGGGAAAACAAAAAAATATTGATTGTGGAAGATGAAAACTCAAACTATCGTTTTCTGGTTGAAGTATTGAAGCCCACAAAAATTGATATCTGCTGGGCTCGTGACGGACTGGAAGCCCTCGAATATTTCAAAACCGGAACCATTTTTGATTTGGTATTGTTGGATATCAAACTTCCGGGAATGGATGGCATCGAAACAATGAAAAAAATCAAAGAGCTTGCATCTGAGCAGATCATCATTGCACAAACCGCTTATGCACTTATCGAAGACGAAATAAAAATCAGAGAGTCAGGATTCGATGATTACCTGGCAAAACCCATCAATCCAAGAAACTTATTAAATACGATTTCAAAATTTATATAAGATCTGTTATCTCATAAATTTTTCTCTTCGTTGAAGATTCAGCAAGCCCCAAAGCAACGCAACAACAGAGACAACCATGAGATAGATCCGGTTTCGGGCAACTGCCAAATCCCACACTACCGTACTGGTATCGGAAGGCATATCGAAAGGATTGAAAAACACACTCCATACCCAAACAGAAAGGGAATCGGACAGGATTTCCAGAAACCAGGCTATTACTGCCAGAACTATAACAACAACTGCGGCTCCATGGCCATTGCGAACAACAGTTGAAAAGAAAAAACCAAGGGTTCCGAAAAAAATAACCGGAACCATCAATTGAACAGAGAGCACAAAAATATTATGTCTTAAAAGAATAAAGTAATCCAAAAAAGAAAGCAACAGAATCACGCACCATACCATTACCAGAATAATAAGCAAACGCACCATCCATACTTTGAACCGGTAGTTGGGGATGCTAAAAAGTATCTCCAATATTCTGGCATCTTCATCATTCTGAATACCATAAACCGTAGGAAAAAAAATGAGTAGCAGAGCCGGGAATAAAAGCTGGTAATAAAGTGACGCAATATCAGGAACAGATGACGAAAACAGACTAATGCCAGTTATCAGCAGAAAAAACATGAAACTTCCTCCCAGGAAATAAACAAACTTACTACCAAATACTACTTTTATATTGTAACGTACAAGTTCAGATACAATAGAAATAAATACTGATTTTTGATTTTCCATGTTCAAGATTTTAATTCTCCGTTTCTTTGAGCAGCCACAGATAAGAATCCTCCAACACAGCGCCTACTTCAACAGCTCTTACATCAGGTTTTTCGGATGAAAGGCACCTTAAGCGTACAAGATCGCCCCGATTCATGTGATGAATTACAGTAAACCTTTGAGTCATCTCTTCAACCTCATGAGGAGAAACTTCCACCTGCCATACTTTACCACTGGCCAATGAGGCCATATTCCCGGGTTTACCCCAATAACGAAGGGATCCTTTGGACATAACGGCTACCTGGTTGCAGGAGCTGGAGATATCTTCGATAATATGTGTGGAAAAAACAACTACCCGTTCACGACTCAACTCCACAAGCAAATTTCGGAAACGGATACGCTCTCTGGGATCAAGCCCTGCAGTGGGTTCATCTACCACCAGTATACGCGGAAGATGCAACAAAATCATGGCTATTCCGACCCGTTGTTTCATCCCTCCTGAATAAGCCCCAATTTTGGTATTCCTCCGATCCCATATATGTACAGATTCTAAAACATAACGAACCCGCGCCTCACGGGTTTCCCTATCCACTATATTTTTCAGAATCGCCTGATAATTCAGAAATTCTAACGCTGTCATATTTTCATAGGTTCCGAATTCCTGGGGCAAGTATCCAATGAGTCCCTGCAACTCCTCCCGGTATTGAGCAGTATCAAAATCATTGATAAAGATCTTACCATAGCTCTGATCCAGTATTCCGCATAAAGTGCGCATAAGCGTTGTCTTACCTGCACCGTTGGGGCCAAGAAGTCCGATCATTCCACTTGACAATTCCAGCGAAACCCCCTTAACAGCTTTAAAAGGCGCTTTGGCTTGTTTGGCAAAAGGCAGAAGCATAATCCATTTTACTACCCGGCGCCTCATTCCTTTAAGCCAACCATTCACATTATCGGGTTTCAAAAGCCCGGAACGTGTTTTCCTGCTTACCAACACCACGCCCCCGACAAAAGCCCAAAGAATAATAATGGTTACTGCACCACCTTGATTTTTCCAACTCCCAAGCATCATCACCAATAAAGCCAAAGGGTATCCGATACGCCAGCTCCATCGAACAAATTTCAGAAACCCAGGACGATTTAGAATATTCTTTACGGACAACCGGGGAGCAAACCAACGCAGATGCAAAACTTCGAAATATCCGGCTATCGCAAAATAGGTTATAACTCCAAATACCAGTTGCCAGAAACCACGACCCAGATAAACCATAGAAAACCAAAAAAGAAAAGCAAGCAATGGAACCTGCCAGATAAGACCGGCTCTAAATTCTACCTCCTCCAATGGTTCACAGATAAGGCGCTTTCTTAATTGCAAACGTTGTTTCCATTCCCTTCTAAATCTACTGGGACGTCCGTAAACTTTTACGATATTCCGGATATTAATCCTGATGGATTCGCCATCGGCAATAAGCCTGCTGTTGGCCCGTTTCAGGCTATTTAAAACAAACCATAAACCCCAGGGCACACCCGCAACAGTCACTACCGTGACAACCATTTGCCATAGCACCGACAGATTACTTCCCCACCAGACCCAGATAAAGAGCAAAATCCATAATGCTATAATACCAGATCGCAACACCCTGCTTAACGAACGAATCCAGTTAAGTGCCCGTTCCAGTCCTAACCCAAAAGCAGGCACAAAAACCAATGTAAGCACTGAACTGAAAATAAGGCCTCCGATAACAGTAATAGCAAAAGGAGCACCAAGGGCACCAACATATTCGCCTTCGCCCAGGCTTAATGGCAACATGGCTACAATGGTAGTTGTTGCAGTTATTAAAATGGGTCGTAAACGTGCCATCCCGGCCTCCATATAAGATCGAACAACTGACACGCCTGAACGTCGCATTTGCATGGCGTAATCGATAAGAATAATCCCATTGTTGACCACAACTCCGAGTAAAATCAGAAAACCAATAAAAGTGTTGAAGTTGAGTAATGAGTTTCCGGTAAACAATAAGGCAAGCATGGAACCAACGGCTGCCAGTGGAATGGTAAACAACATCACTACGGGAGCCGTAAAGGACTCAAAAACGGAGGTCAGAATCATAAAAATCAAAAAGATAGCCATACCCGCCAGAAAGTAATACTCCTTTGTCTTCTCATCCCGCTGAAGCGTCACTGTAACACCATCGGGAACACCGGCAACCAACAATAATTCCTCAATTTCTTTAAGGGCAATTTCTTCCAGCTCACGTGAAGTCTCAACCTCTTCTTTGAGATTAAACCGTACTACCAGTTGTTTTTCCTGATTCACCCGGTGATATTGCGACTCACTGTTTTGAAGGGACATATCAGCAAAAGATTCCAGCTTGGCAGACTGACCGGAAGATGTTTTTATCTTAGTATTCGCAAGGGCATTCATATCAGCAGGTCTGACCTTTTCAAGGGTGTCTTCCCGGGATGGCTCAAAAGCAAGCATGATATCATATTCCTGATTATCGGCTTTAAAAGTGCCTCCCGATTCGGTCTGAGGAGAAAGAGTGGTCAACTGAGAGACCACCTGAGCCGGCGCCACTCCCTGAATCCCCATCCAGTATGGATCCAGATCAAGCATTACTTCAGGACGTTCCCAATTGCCCTCTACCCATACACCATCCAGACTGGTCAGGTTTTCCTGCATCAAATCAACCAGATCATTGGCTGCCAACACCATATCATTAAAACTCTCTCCTTTCACCAACACCTGTCGCTCTTCATCCATCAGTCCCAGCATCGTCAAAGCGCCACCACCCATACCAGAACCACCTCCGCCCTGACCACCTGTATCAAAACTTACAAAAGCACCAGGCCATTGTACAGCAAGTTCTTTTTCTACTTTCGACTGAATTTCCTGAAACGGGATATTTTGAATTTTCATTGAATCAGGATCACCCTCAATGGTCAGCACCGCCCGGTCAACATATATTTTACTGATAACATCAACCGGAAGATCCAGCCTGTTAAGCCGCTCTTCCATGGTAGCAACAAGTTCATTCGTTCGCACCAAAGTAGCTCCCTCTTTCATCGCCACATTGACCTCCAATGTAGATCTTTCCACAGGTTTAGTACCGGCAATGCTAAAGGCAAAACTCACAAAAGCCACAAGGAAAAACAAGCCCAGCCCTCCCATTACCAATGAAGCTGGGTGTCGCAATCCCCCTTTCAACAACTGAATATAAATCTGTACAAAATGATTGTGCAACGGAAGTCTCGAAAGTCTCCAGGATTGTCCCCCCTGACGTTTCAAAATAGCATTTACAATGGTTGGTATCAATATCAGGGCCACCAGCAAAGATACCAGCAAGGTAGAAACAATAGAAACACTCACATGGCGGGCCACCTCACTCAACACCTGGTTGGTAGCAAAAACAAAGGGTAAAAAGACCACAATTGTTGTAAAGGTAGCTGCAGTTACAGATCGCCAAATCTGTGAAGTTCCTTTCACCACCATATCCTCCGATTTTCCTCCCCGAGCCGTCATCCGATAAATATTCTCCATCACCACTACCCCGTTATCTATCAGCATACCCATAGCCAGAGCAAGACCAATAAGTGTAAGCATATTGATGGTAATATCTGCGGCATAAAAAAAGTTGAACGCACCAAATACGGACACGGGCATGGCCACCATAACCACCAATACCAGTGGCAGATTTTCGAGAAACACCCAAAGAATAAATATAGCCAGCAACCCTCCAATTATGGCAAGTTGGATTATCTGGTCAATATTTTCCTCAATTTCTTCAGCTGTATTGGACTGGATTTCCAGACTCAGACCCCGTGAAGCAAAATCCTCATTAATGGAAGCAAGTTCATCTTTCACTTTATCGGACAAATCTATTAGGTTGACCTGGGACTCACGAACCAGCGATATGGTAACAACATCCCGGCCGTTTAACCGGCTGAATGAATCCGGTTCCCGCAATCCATAACTAATGGTCGAAATATCCGAAAGCAGCAACGGTCCTTCTTCCCTGATAACAATCTGACCGATATCGGTGGGAGAAAGGTATTCTGCACCGGCATTTACAAAAAAGCGGGCGCCATGTTGATGCACCTCTCCAACAAAGGTTTTGGATTGTTGACCAGCTCTTATCCGCTGGCGAATGTCATTCATCGTAAGTCCATAACTATCCAGTTCGTCCCGGTTGAGTGTCACTGTCAGGGTTTTCTCCCGACCTCCGAAAACCTGAACGGAAGCCACACCATCCACCGCCATGAAGCGATCATTAACCTCCTGTTCAAGCAACGTCCGTATTCGATCGCCCCCCCCTTCCCCGGCAACCTGAATTTGCATAAACTCGGTATTGATCTGCTCCATATCAACCCGGACTACTTCTGCCATAAAGCCTTCAGGCAAACGATTCCGGACAACATCTACCTGCTCGGTGAGCTTGAGATAGGCATACCGCATATCCGCTTGTTGAGCAAAATAAACGGATACCATTCCTCCATCAGGCATGACCCTTGATTCAATCTTCTCCACCTTGTCAAGACGTCCGGCAGCTCCTTCAAGAGGAATGATGGCTTCTCGCTCCACATACTGAAGGTCTCTCTCCACCGGGGCCATCACACGGATAAACAGCACAGGTAGTTCCATGGCGGGAATTAGTTCCACCGACAAAGATCTGTAGCTTATCACGCCCAACATGGTGATGGCCACAAAAAACATGCTCACAAGTACTTTTCTGTTTATCAAATACTTCATGAAGCACTCCTCTCTTTGCGTCCGGATCTGTCGAACAATTCATAAACACAGGGAATAACCACCAGTGTGAGCAACGTGGACGTAAAAAGACCTGCGATTACAGCAATGGCCAATGGTGAACGTAAAGAAGCACTGCGCCCAATGGAGAGGGCTAAAGGGAAAAGAGCCAGCATAGTGGTGAGGGACGTCATAAGGATAGGCCGCAGACGATCGCGGGCTGCATTAAGAACAGCCTGCCGCAACAGGACACCCTGCTCTTTATACTGATTGATGGCATCCACCAGAATAATAGAGTCATTAACGGCAATTCCGCCCAACATGACCACTCCAATAAAGGCCATAATGTTGAAAGTTATCCCAAGCAACCAAAAAGTAAGAATGGTACCCACTCCTGCCAACGGAATGGTAAGTAAAATAGTGAACGGATGTATCAGTGATTCAAACTGGGCGGCCATCACCATGTAAACCAAAACCACAGAAAGCAACAATGCAAACAGAAGTTGTGCAAAAGACTCCTCCCTGCGCTGCTCGTCACCAGTGATAAATACCCGATATCCGGGAGGAATAACCATATTGTCAATAGCCACTTCCACACGCCTCACCACTTTGTCAAAAGGTGCTCCTGATACCACCCCCGCAAAAACTTTTCCAACCCGACTTTGATTGTCACGAAGAATCTGCCCCGGTTCATGTCCTACTTTTATGCGGGCCAATTCATGAAGGCGGTAGCTCTCCTCCCCGCTCACTATTTCCAACTCCGATAAGTCATGAATATTTAAAGCTCTTCCTGAAACTTTTATTTCTGTGCGGTTTCCATTTTCTTCCAATGATCCGGCATCTTGTTTCTGCAGGGCTGCTTTTACCTGCGAAATAATACTTTGAATATTCAGTCCCAGCATTCCCGCCTTCATGCGGTCAATCTGAATATCTACTTCAGGAGCCTCTTCCTCAAATGAGGTAATAACATTGAATAAATAAGGTAAGGTCTTCAATTTTTCAGCAATCTCATTACAGGTTGTTTTCAATACTTCTATATCTGATCCTCTGATCTCAAGAACAAAAGGAGATTCCTCGTCACCTGCAAGAGATTTTAAGGCAGGCTCCGTTTGGCAAAACTGTAATTCTATACCATTTACACCGGAGAATAAACTGTCCAGCGCAGCGGTCAGTTTTCCCGAAGCAGATTCGGAAACTTCAGAAAAAGCAATTTTCAGAAATCCCTCATTTTCGCCCCTTGAAAAGGACTGACCAGATTCAGTTACTGCAGGTCCGGCATGGGCATAAATCCACCTGAGAGCCCCCTCAGGCATTATGCCCCGAACCGACTGAGCAACTCCATGAAGAGTTTCATTTGTTTTATCCAGGGAGGTGCCAGCCGGTAATGTCATTTCTATCTCCAGTTCATCTGAAGCTGCATCCGGCAAAAAAGAAGACCCCACAAAAGGAATCAATGCATAACTACCAGCCATCAACAAAAGGGATATCCCCAAAACAAGACCTTTTCGATCCAGCGCTTTGCTCAGAAAATTATGATACCAGCTCCATCGCATCGGTTGAGAAGGTGAAAACCTGCGATTCTTCCGAATAAGCTTTGTACTGAGCAAAGGCACCACCATCAAAGCAACCCCCAGAGAACAGAAAAGGCTGAAGGCCACTGTCCACGCCTGATCCTTGAAAAATGCCCCGGAAACCCCCTGCAAATACACAATGGGCAAAAACACAACAACGGTAGTAAGGGTAGAGGCAACAATGGCTCCACCTACACTTCCCGCCCCTTCGATTGCAGCATCTTTAACAGATTTTCCTTTCTCCAGTAACCTGTAAATGTTTTCCAGCACTATAATGGCATTATCTACCAACATTCCAGCCCCCAACGCCAGACCACCAAGAGTCATCAAATTAAGCGTTAAATCATTGAAATACATCAAGCCAAATGTGGCAACAACTGATAGCGGGATCGCTATACTAACGACCAGCGTTGCTCCCCAGTTACGAAGAAATAGAAAGAGAACCACCACAGCAAACAAAATTCCAAGCATTGCGCTGTCGCTAACCTCAGCCACCGAAGCTTCAATAAATTCCCCCTGGTTCTCTACCACTTCCATTCCAAGGCCTAAATGGTTATCCATAAAATCTCCGAGTGTTTCGAAAACTGCCCCTGTCATCTCTACAGTATTGAAACGGTTTTCTTTGTAGATATAAAGTCCCAGACAATCGTTGCCGTCAATACTAACCATGCTGGAGGGACGATCTTCAAGCAGGGAAATAGCTGCGATATCTTTCAATAAAACCGGAGCCCCTGCAAAACTGGTCTCCCGGTTAGTTCCGGCCATCATAATTACAAGATTGCCAATATCTGCAGGTGTTGAAATAGCACTGCTTCCTCTTACAACATATCGCTGGCCATTTTCCTCAATGTAGCCACCACTCACATTCTGGTTGAAACTATTGATTTTCTCAGTCACCTGTTCCAACGTAATTCCAAAAGCCTGCATTGCCAAGGGATTTACCTCCACCTCCAGCACAAATTCACGCTCTCCTGCCAACGCAACATCAGCAACTCCTTCCAATCGTACAAGCTCGGGTCTCAATACATTTTCTACCAATAACCGCAACTGATTCAGATTACGCCCCATCGAATCATACAAAGCCACCTGCACAACGGGATCGGCATTGGGATTAAAACGGGAAATATTGACCTCTTCCACATCCTCCCGGTTGGAATATGGTGAGAGAATCTTTTGCAATTCCAGAAAAGCCTGATCCATATCACTCTCCCAAGAGTAGGAAACCGTAATTCGTGCTTGCCCTGCCATTATTCCCGACTTCACATCAACCACCCCCTTTTGCCTGACTATCAAAGCCTCCACAGGAACAACCAATTGTTTTTCTATTTCAGCCGGTGGTCTTTCACCAGCATCCATCTCCACAAATAACTGCGGATTGTCAATTTCAGGCATCAAATTAGTTCCCAGCCTTGAAAAGGAGATAAATCCAAGCAGCAAAACAGCCAGCACAATCATCGATACCGTTACAGGATTACTGATGGAAAACCGAGGTAAACTTTTCATTATATTCTAATTAACTGATATCATATTAACAAAACCACCTACCCATTGGGAGCTAAGAGCTACGAGCTAATACCCACTCACCTCATCTTCAATCTTTACTTTGGACCCGTCACGAAGCGTTTCAAAACCTTTAATTACAACCTGCTCTCCAGATTCAAGGCCATCTAAAATTTCAATTCGATCACTACTTTCCAGTCCTGTCTGAACTATCCTTTTCCGGGCAGTCTCCTCCTCTATCACAAATACAAATTCTCCCCCCATTTGGGATAAAACAACATTGGAGGGAACAGTTATTGTACTATCGTTTTGTTCCACAACAATATCCGCATTCACAAACATTCCGGGACGCAAAATATCTTCTCTGTTTGGTATCGTTATTCGCCCTTTAAAAGATCTGGTGGCGACATCCAGAACAGGTGAGAGCTGCGATATCGCCCCGCGAACAGTATCCTCAGTGGAAGAATAACTACTGATAAAACAAGCCTGCCCCGCTTTTACCTTCCCAAACGAGGCAGCAGGCAAGGTGATATCCAAAAGCATCTGGTCATAATTCATCACAGCAACCATTTCGCTCCCCTGATTTACCCGCACTCCCTGCGAATAATATGGCAGTGCGGTTATGACACCATCAATAGGAGATTCTATACTCATTTTGTCAAGATTGATCTGTGCATTCTCATAAGCTTTTCGGGCTGAAACCAGATTACGTTCTGCATTTACAAGCTCTCGTTGGGTTACCCCTCCTTTTTCGAACAAGGCTTTTTGTTTTTCATATTCCTGTTCCGAAATTTCCAGGTTGAGGCGTTCTCCCTCCAGATCTGTAGTGTTACGATAGGCTTTATCCTCCAGTTTTATAATAACATCTCCCTTTTTCACCCGGTCACCCATTTTGTAAAGGGCTCCTGTGGAAGGGTTCTTCTGAAGAAAGTATTCTCCTGTCATTTCATTGGTCAAAGTAACCGATCCTGCCGGGAGCAAATCTCCGGTTGTCGTTACTGTTTCGCTTATTGACCCTGGAGTGAGGTTTTGTACTGTAACATCAACCGCCACATCCATATTAAAACGTTGGTTCTGGTTTCCACATCGGGCAAGAATGAAAACCAGGAGTAAGGCAATAATTATATTTTTCATAGGTAATAGTTTTCTTTTCAATAGCTTGACAAATCGGGCACGATACCCTCTTCCCGTTCAAAATCATAAAGTGTTTGTATTTTCATATTCAGCAATTCCAGTAAATAACTTATGCGGGCACTTGTCAAATCGGTTTTTTTCTGGGTCAGCTGGTTCTGATATAGATTGAGATCCATACTTGTAAGATCACCGTTTTTATACTTCTCCAAATTTATTTCATAAGTCAGTTTGGCATTTTCCAGATTCTTTTGAGCGATATCAATCTGCGTAAGAAGGTTTTTAAGACTTCGGTGTACCTGCCGTATGGTGAGCGCGATATTAATTTTTTCATCTTCCATATTTATTTCCCTGATTTGCTGGGCTGCCCTGGCTGCCCGCAAACGCGCCTTTTTCTCCCCCCAGTCCCAAAGCGGAATTTCCAGAGAAAAACCAACATTCTGATTATCTGTAGGTCGATCAAAAATACCGGTAAGTTCTTCATTTTCTCCAAAAAGTCCGACAGTGACACCAATATTACCCTTGAACTCATTCTGTGCATTGGTACGGATAAGTTCAAACTGACCGGTTTCAATATCAATTTTCCGCTGTCTGATTTCCAACCGGTTATTCACAGCCCGTTGCATGGCATTCTCCAAATTCACATCTACCGGCAATACATTTACTTCAGCCAAAACAAGCACTTCATCCTGCAAAGGCATTCCCAGCATTTGTTTAAACTGATCCTTGATGTTTGCCAATTCCACCTGCCGGTTTTGGTACCCGGAACGACTGGTCATCAAATCCAGCTCAGCCTGCAATAACTCTTCACGGGCCACCAGTCCGGCATCCACTTTGTTACGGATGATATCTACACTCTGCGAACGGTTTTCGAACTCTTCGCGGGCAGTATTTACAGACACCTGTGCCTCGTAGACCTGATAGAAGGCCTGAGAAACAGATCGCTCCAGGCTCAATTCCTGCAATGCATAATTGATCTGAGAATTTTCCAGAGCATATTCCAGCTCTTTGAGTTCCATACGGGTGCGGTTGTAGGTAAATAAAGGCTGGTCAAGATGTAAAGCAAGATTGTTGCTGAAACCGCGAAAAGGGTCGGCACTAAAGGAACTATTGCTCTGCGAATCCTGCCATCTCAGGCTATTGCTCAGAGTAAGCACACCATCTGTGAGCGTAATGGGTTGCTGAACACTAAATGTACCATAGCTGCTCATACTTTCAGTAGTGTACCATTCCGATAATGGATCGTTATACTGTCTGTTATGACTATATTCAAAAGGTGTTAGATTCAGACGAAAACTCGATTTCAAAGAAGCACGACGGGCAATCAGGTTTTCCCTGCTCTGCTCCAGACTCAAACGGGCCTTCTGAATATCAGGGCTCTCCTGACGGGCGTAATTCAATGCTTTTTCAAGCGTCAGCACTTGTTGCGCATTCACCGTTGGGCCGGAAAAAAGGACCCACACAAGCAGAAGCAGCTTTGAAAAATGTAACGTAAGGTTCATTTGATATGTTTTTTATTTTAATCTTATCCATTTTACAGCATCGGCCACCACATACGGAAATTCTGACTTATCAGACAATTCAACCACCGCTTCTCCCTTATCGAAAAAATAACGTCCCAGTGAAACCCATCCGTTTCGTTCCCTGACTGGCCAGGTTTCAGCATTTTCAATTCCGTTGGCATGATGTATGGCATAGTGAAAACGTCCCCGGGAATTCCTGTTTCTCCACCCAACATTAAGATCAGAAGGGATGAAGGCCTGCACTTCATAACGGCCCGATTCAGGAAGCGCGCATTTCCACAGGGCTTTATCATTTCCATTGCCTGAAGCTTTAAGCACCGCTGACCGCAAATATGTGCCATGGTATGTCTGCCCCAATGAATTTGTCCATACCGCCTGTGGTCTCCAGTAATTAAAGGATTCATAAGTTTCCATCTGTTGTCGTTGACGCTTCAACCACCAGTCTTTCAACGTCTTCACCTCATCACGCGTAGCTATACTAAAACCCGGATCCTCATTATCAACAGTAAAAGTTTCGGCACCATCCTTTACCTCGAAATCAAAGTCAAACTCCTCCACTCCTTCCTTCAAACTACTATTTGTTTTATCCTCTTCAATACGATCAAAATAAAAAGAATAGACCGGCGGAATATTGCGGGCAACACCCGTATAAATTCTGATTTCACGGGGTTGTTGATCGAAAACCATTTTTATTCGTACACTCTTACCGGACTTTACTACAAAAAGTTGTTCGATTTGGTTCCGGTCTTCCTCCATACTTTGGTAAGCCCACTGTGAAAAAGACTGATTACGGTTTTCTGATAAATCGAGAAAACTGGTTTCAGCACTCAAAGTACCATCTGCATTTCCCTCATTTGCAACTTCTACAGATATCAGAAATTGCTTTTTCCCCTGCTGACGAAAAAATGAGGCTTTAACATTTCCAAAGCGAAAAGCAGGAAGCTGATCCCCGGAAATAAGAGCAGAATATTCATTTGCCAAATTCCATTCAACCGCGGTATTATGGATCCATTTATCAAGTGATTCATTCTGGAATTTGAACTGATTAAGAGACGGTTCCAGTAAATTCACAAAATTATCCTGTCCACTGTGCGCTTCCATTTCTGAAAAAAACTGAACTCCTCTAAGTTTTAAGATACGTGCAATGGTATCCCCGGCGTTGTCTTGTTTCAACCAATTATAAATATTCTTTTCTCTCAGGGCAAGCAACCCCTTATACTGATCCCGGTCGGAGCGCCACTCGTCATTTTTCTCCCGCTGACCTTTTTCACGGAGCGCTTCTTCCATCATAATTTGAAAAACAGGCCATCCCTCTTCTCGTATTTGATAGGCATGATAGAAATAGAGCGGAAAAATCTGCAAACGATTCCACTCGGTCATCAAACGTCCATTCTGCTCTTCATCAGAAAAAACTGTCCAGCGCGGATACAAGAAAAGATTCCCCGCCAGAGTAACCATCATTTTGGTCTGAATATCCTGTTCATCAACCTCCTCTCCACGTGATTCAGCCTCCTCCACAAAGTCGTCATGCGTATTCGCAACATCCAAAAACCATTTTCCACCACCATATTCCGGCAATAAAATGATCTCAGGCTGTATATGGTCAGTCCCTGATCTCCATGGCTGCAGATAGGTATAAAAATGCAGGGGGACTTCAATCACCTTCAAGCGTTGAAATGGATACTTAACCCCGGTTTTTCTTTCATACTGTTGCTTCAGATCCCGAATCACGGCAGGGAGGGTATCTTCGATCTGATAAAAGGCAGAAGAAAACAAATCATTGTCCTTATGAACTGACAGCGAATACTCCACACCATCTACCCAAACTGTATCTGTTTTGTAATGTCCGGCAATCAATGTCAGTGCATTCAATGGAGTTTCACTAAAATAATGAGTCTGACCATCGAAATTGCCACTATCTCCCTGGGACAATGCATTCAAATCATCCTCGGAGGAAAATTGAAGGGAATACTTTGTAAAATCAGGTTGCTGACGGAAATTCCTCCACGCCACCTGCGGATACCACCCTGCCTCCCGCGTTAAAAGCACATAATCGGATTGCACAAAAGCATGTTCTTTTCCACCAATAAGTGGATCAAACCTGCTAAGCTGGTTGCGCTTTTCTTCTATATTTGGATAGATACCTTCCTGATCCGGATGCCCCATATATTTCACCCGACACGCCAACAAACTTGTGTCGGATGAAGCTCTTTCCGGCAAAATTATTGCAAGTATGCCATTGTCTGAGGAGAAACTAACTTCCTGATGGTTTATTTCTACAGTAGCGATATCAAAACCTATATTGAGTTGCAGCAAGAGGGTATCGACAGGCAACTTTTCCCGGATCATCATTTCGGCATCTACTTCCAGGTTGTTGCTTTTGTGATGAATAATTAGCCGGCAGGAATCGATTGAATGCGAAGGAATCGCAGGTAGTAATTTCTCTGTTTGCCTGATTCTCTCACGCAATTTCTCACCCTCCAATCCATCCGAAATAATATGGTAAAACAAATGGACAGCACCAGCAAGAAAAACCAGACAAAAGAGAAAAAGAGTCCTGGACCGTTTATGGCTTCCGGAAAGACGCGGAAGAAAAAACGCTGTCAGTAGAATACCCGACAAGCCTATAA
>DHQK01000194.1:26764-32118 GCA_002411085.1 Marinilabilia sp. UBA5340
GCTGTCAGTAAAATACCCGACAAGCCTATAAGGAAATAACCTCCCCGTTGAGACAAAAGGCGCTCCATATCTGAGAAACCACTGAATCCGGAATAAAATGCAGGCTGATAGAAACCAATAAAATCCCAGACTCCCCAATGAATATGTTGAAGGTAAAAGAGTGCCAGTCCTCCTACCCCCAATACCACAACGAAGGTTACTGCCTGATTTCGGATTAGCACCATCAGCAAAAAAGAAAAGCCCAGAATAAAAACCAAAGAAGGTAGAGAATAGGCAAAAAGGTAAAAAAGAACGGCCTCGGTTGAAAACGTAGTATCTGGCGATACAAATGTGGTAATCAGACCAAGCAAAGCTACCACCAGATTCAGACCCATAAAAACTACCAATGCGCCCAACGTTTTACCCAGGACATACTGAACATTGGACATAGGGCGGGTATAAAAAACTTCGGTGGTATCCATTTTTCGCTCACGCCCCAGAAAATCGGCCGACAAAAATGCTGCAATCACAACCTGGGCAACCGTGAAAAGATAAAAATTCATATAAAAAACACCACCCGGTATGTAGCGCCCCGTCCAGGGATCTGATCCCGCAAGGCCAATAACACCAAAAAGATCGAAA
The DNA here is from genome assembly GCA_002411085.1 of Marinilabilia sp. UBA5340. Taxonomy (GTDB): domain Bacteria; phylum Bacteroidota; class Bacteroidia; order Bacteroidales; family Marinilabiliaceae; genus Marinilabilia. Next base: position 27,386 of record DHQK01000194.1, read on the forward strand.
AGAATCAGAACAGACAATATTAGCACCGAGAAAATCCGAAACAACCAACTTCTCCATAGAATTCGTGCTTCATAACGAGCCACACTTGAAATGTAATAAAAAGAAGAAAAAAAACGCACCAGGAAAGAATCCCGGATATACTTTTGATTACCAGACGATTTTGATTGACGGGTCAGCTTAGGGCACATATATCTCAAACATTATTTTCCATAAAACAAACATAAGCATGCTCAAGTCCGGCATCAATCGGAACAGCTTCTTTTAATGGCTGGTCGGCAGCAATGAGCTCTACTTCATATCCATCCAATGAGGGAATAGTAGTTATTACCGGGAATTTTTCTTTCAATGTTTTGAGCTCATCAAAACCAACCATGGCACGCCAAACCATACCTGCAGACTGCGAGATAAAATCATCAGGGCTACCATGATACCTCACCTCCCCGTTATTGAGAAGAGCCATGGCACTACAGGTACTGGAAATATCAGCTACAATATGGGTTGACAATATTATAATAACACCTTGTTGACTCAGGTTACTCAATATATTTCGGAATCTGATCCGCTCTTCAGGATCCAGTCCGGTGGTGGGTTCATCCACAATGATAAGACGCGGATCTCCAATCAGGGCCTGGGCTATCCCCAGACGCCTTTTCATCCCCCCCGAAAGCTTATTGGCAAAACGATCACGGGCATCTTCCAGCCCTACCTGTTTTAATAATCGCTCCACCTCACTGCTTCGCTCCTTCTTTCGTTTCAAACCGGCCAGAGAAGCCGCATAATCCAAAAATTCCCAGGCTTTCAGTTTCGGAAAAAAACGAAAATCCTGTGGAAGATAACCGATCATTTGCCGGATTTCTCTGCGATGATGAGACAGAGACAAGCCATCAATAATAACTTCTCCTGAATCTGGTTCCTGAAGAGTTACCAATGTTCGCATCAAGGTGGATTTACCAGCACCATTGGGCCCCAGCAAACCAAACATACCTTCACCGATGGTCAAATTTACATTGTTCAGGGCCTGATGCCCGTTATCGTAAATTTTACTCAAATTTGTGATCTGTATCTCCAAAACAAAACTTTACAAAATGTTTTATCAACAATTAAACCAGAAGAAACAAATTAAACAAAATCAAACAACTAAAGCAAAACAACTTGACATAAAAATGTTCGATAACAAACAATAAGATGTTCGATAACGTACAATTTAAATCATTGGTCAAATACTTAGAGAACGGTATTGGAACAATAAAAATATTTATATAATTTTAATTTTGAACACATGTTCTTCCTGACCAGACAGAGCTTTAACAGAACACTTCCAATATATGTCCACGAGACCACGATTTCAATATAGCATCACCATACTTCTCCTGTGGATCTTTTCCTCGGGGACGATTTATGGCCAAGAAGAATTCAAAGACATCGTGCTGCTTAATTCCTATCACCCTACGTTCCAATGGACAGCAGACATCACGCGAGGCGTACTGGAGGAATTTTCAGAGATCGAAAAATACAGAGTCTTTGTCGAATACATGGACTCCAAGCGCTTCCAGAATGAAGAATATCTGAAGAACCTTCAAAAATTATACTCCAAAAAGTATGACTCCATCAAGGTAAATGGAGTCATTCTTAGCGACAACAATGCCTTCGACTTTTTCCTGAAATATGGAGATGAAATATGGGGAGATGTTCCTGTTTCATTTTGCGGCATCAACAACATTGCCGACTACAACGAAGACACCACACGCTTCAGAGGCGTAAACGAACAAATAAATATAGACAGCACCCTGCAAATCATTAAGACGCTTCAGCCCAACCTGAAGGAAGTTATTGTAGTCTCCGACTCTACCATTTCCGGAAAAATATTTACTGACCAATTTATCCAAGAAGCTGAACAAAATCATCCCCTACTACAATACCAGGTGATTTATGCCGGATCGCCTGAACAGTTATCATCAAGACTCCGGGCTATTTGTCAGGGCCCCGACAAAGCATTGTATCTGCTCAGTCTCTATCTCAACAGAGAAGGGTTTGCAAGGGAAATGATTCAGGAAGCCCCATTAATTAATGATAATTGTAATATTCCAATTTACAGCAACTGGGACTTTTTATTTAAGGATTTTATTGTGGGCGGAATTGTTATCAGGGGTATCGATCAGGGCAGGCAGGCAGCTAAAATAATGAAAGCAACCCTTGAAGGCACATTCTCCGGACCCTGGCTGGCACCAACACAGGAAATTCTGGCACTTGACTACCGGCAGGCCAACAAAAAAGGACTTAATTACACCTCCTTAATCCCCCCTGGAGAATTACTAAACAAACCGGAAAATCCTTTTGAACGGTTTAAACAGGAAATAATCATCATCACATCGGTTCTGAGCTTCCTGATGGTAGTAATTATTGTACTTCTGAGAGTCATCAACCAAAAGAAAAAAGCAGAAAAAGAATTGACACACAGCGAGAGTCGCCTGGAACTTGCGTTGGAAGGTGCCAACGAAGGATTGTGGGATGTCGACTTCACTTCAGGCGAGATATTTCTTAGTCAACGTTTTGCCAAGCTCCTGAAGTACAGCAGCCCACATGAAATAAACTTTAACACCCTCAATTACAAAAGCCTTTTTCATCCGGATGACCACCAGCAAGTGTCAGAAGCATTTCAAATGCACAAAAAAGGACAAGCCACTGTATTTCGGTGCGAAACCCGCCTACTGAATAAAAATGAACAGTATATCTGGTTTTCGGTGCATGGCAAAATAACCGAAAGGAACATTAACCACGAACCGTTGCGCATGGTGGGTACAATAACGGAAATACAATCACAAAAAGAATTTGAAAATCAATTGAAAGAGGCCAAAGAAAAGGCCGAAGAAAGTGACCGACTGAAATCAGCTTTTCTGGCTAACATGTCTCACGAAATCCGGACCCCCATGAATGCAATTCTTGGATTTACCGATTTGTTACTCAACGATCTTCTCGACAAAGAGGAGAAATACAGATATCTGAGAGTCATCAAAAACAGTGGGGAAAACCTGCTCAACATCATCAACGATATCATCGACATCTCCAAAATAGAATCAGGACAGTTAAAGATAAATGAAGAGTTATTCAACCTGCATTCATTGCTGGAAGATATCAGAAATATTGCTCAGAATTTAATCAACAAAGCAGAAAAAAACATCCACTTCCAGGTAACTCATGGAGCTGACTGCAATGATTTCCGAATCAAAGCAGACCCTTTTCGTCTCCATCAAATATTACTTAACCTATTAACAAACGCCATAAAATTCACTGAAAAAGGAACCATTGAATTGGGATATTCCATCCAAAATAAAGATTCACTGCTTTTCTTCGTTAAAGATACGGGACAAGGCATTGCTCCCAGATACAAAAACCTTATTTTTGAGCGATTCAGACAAGTGGATGAAACCTCTATCAAAAAGTTTGGAGGAACCGGTCTGGGACTGGCCATCACCAGAAGTCTGATTAAAATGATGAAAGGAAAAATATGGTTTGATTCAGAACTGTCGAAAGGTTCTCAATTCTATTTTTCTCTTCCCTGCGAATTTAAGACTGAAAAAAAACATGCAAATCTTTTACGAACCTGATATACTTTCTAACGGAGGCATTCTAAACGAAGAGGAATCCAGACATTGCATCAAAGTGCTGCGACATAAAAGCGGAGATCTTATTCACATCATCAACGGAAAAGGGACCCGCGTTTCGGCCACTATTACAGATGCGTCGCCAAAGGCATGTCAAATAAAAATCGACTCACAGGAATTTGAAGAGCCGAAAAAGCCAGGCTGTCATATTGCCATCGCACCTACCAAAAGCATCGACCGTTTCGAATGGTTTCTCGAAAAATCAACCGAAATAGGCATCGATAAAATCACTCCTTTACTGTGTCACCAGTCGGAACGTAAACAGATAAAAATACCACGACTGGAACGGGTACTAACAGCTGCAACCAAACAATGTCTGAGGTTGTGGAAGCCAGAGCTGTCAGAACTCACCGGATTTCATAAGTTTATAGAAACCGTTCACCCTGAAAAATTCAAGTTCATTGCCCACTGTGCAGAGAATGAACGCAAAGAACTGGTTGCTGAATTAAAAAAGAACACCAATGCTGAAGATATCCTGGTGCTCATTGGCCCGGAAGGAGATTTCAGTGCAGAAGAAATTGAAAGAGCTTTAGATTCCGGCTTCATCCCGGTAGTTATGGGAGAAAACCGGCTACGCACAGAAACAGCAGGCATAGTCGCCTGTAGTTCTGTCAAAATCAATGATTTCTATAAATAATCCTGCAGCGTACGACCGGCAAGAAAATCCTTAATTTCACCTGAAATCCTCAGCGACATGTCTCCAAGAAGACACTCACCAAAAGGACACACCGAACGATCCATCGGACAACTTTGAACAGAAAGCGGGCCTTCAATAGCCTCATAGATTTGCAACAGACTAATTTCCGAAGGCAACTTTTTCAACACAAATCCCCCGGATGGCCCCCTGTTAGAAGAAACAAAACCGGCTTTTGATAACCGCTGCATTATTTTGGCAACATGATGCCTTGAACTTCCAATAAATTCAGAAATTTTCTGGACGTTTTGAACCTCATCTGACCGTGCAATCAATACCATGCTGTGTAAGCCAATAGAAGCAGCTTCGGTTAAGGCAATAATATTTGACATCCTACATACAATTATTTAATGATACATCTCTATATCGTGAACAAT
>DHQK01000194.1:32414-37976 GCA_002411085.1 Marinilabilia sp. UBA5340
GAAGGACCGAAATACTGAATAGGCCCGGGATAAACAAACTGGGTTTTCAATCCCCACTCTTCCCGGTTTGCAGCAAAAGTTTTAAAAGGTTTGCCTTCCAGTTTTACAAGAGCCTTCTGTATAACAGGCTTCATGGCACCATGACGACGTTCCATATTCATCAGCATGGTAACAGGTACCCCTCCTGCAACCCACTCATCGGCAGGAGCAGTAAGATTACGTACAGAGGCCATATATCCGGTTTTACCGTTGGCAATAAGCACGGAAGCCGTATATCCAAGTGAGTAAGTGTAATCTGCATCAAAATTTGAAGGAGCAGCACAGCGTCCTTCATACCCGAAGAAGTGAGCCTGTCCGCTGAATTTACCCTTAAACTGACCTGCCTTTTTCAGCTTTTTCACCTTGGCTTTTACCATATCACTCAGCAATTGCTCAGTATCAATCAAAGAAACCTGTACGTTTCCATGCGGATCACGATCAAGCATCAGCTGATTGGCAAAACTGCTGGGAAGATGGGTAAATACTTCTGCAGCCTCAGGAGATAATTTCCCTGCAACAAACTCACGACGCTCTTTATTTGTATCCAGAGCATTCACATCCTTCTCATGTTTGGCCAATAAGTCATTCAACTCAGCAATCAGGGATTTCATAGCAGGGATAAACTCTACCAGGCCTTCAGGAACCAATACTACTCCGAAGTTTTCTCCGTTCTCGGCACGTTTCACTACTACATCCACGATCTGGTCAACCACCTGATCAAGGGTCATATTATTGGCTTCCACCTCCTCAGAGATAAGAGCCACATTGGGCTGTGTCTGCAATGCACACTCCAGAGCAATATGAGAAGCAGAACGTCCCATGAGCTTAATGAAATGGTAGTACTTCTTGGCTGAATTGGCATCCCGCTGGATATTACCAATCAGTTCACTGTATACCTTACAAGCGGTGTCGAAACCAAAAGAAGTCTCTATCATATCAGTTTTCAGGTCACCATCAATGGTTTTGGGTACACCAATCACCTGAACACCTGCATCTTTCGCTGCAAAATACTCGGCCAACACAGCAGCATTGGTATTGGAGTCATCTCCTCCGATAATCACCAATGCATTAATATTAAGCTTTTTGCAATTCTCCAGGGCCTGATCAAATTGGGCTTCTTCCTCTAATTTGGTACGGCCCGATCCAATTATATCAAAGCCTCCGGTATTTCGGTACTCATCAATAATATCAGCAGTCAGTTCTTTGTATTCATTATCAGTCAACCCGCTGGGGCCACCCAGAAATCCATAAAGCTTACTGTCGCTATTCAGATTTTTCAATCCGTCAAAAATTCCTGATATAACATTGTGTCCACCGGGAGCTTGTCCACCCGAGAGAATTACTCCTACATTGAGGGCAGGAAAACTTTTCTTCTCCTCTGATGCCTCAAAAGTCAGCACGGGCATACCGTAAGTATTAGGAAACATTTTTTCAATCTCGGCCTGGTCGGCCACCGACTGTGTTTTGTCTCCATCTACTACATTCACACTGCCTTTCAATGCAGCTGGAACCTTGGGAGCATATTTTTCCCTGGCAATCTGAAGTGGGCTTTTAATCATCATCTAATTTGATTTATGAGATTTTTAAACAAATACTTCTACAAAAGTAACAAATCGAAATCATAAAGGGGACTTATTTTTAGTACTTTATAAGGAATTCGATTTTCACGTGCAAATTTGTCACTTTTTTTCCAGATTTGGAAAAACGGGGGGAAAAAATACCGTTAACAGAAAATAAAAACAGCTAAAGACGGAAGGGTAAGAAAACAAAACCAATTGAGTAACCACAGAGCGCACGGAGTCAACACCCCCCGGGCAAGAACCCGGGGTAATCTGCATAAATAGACCGAAACCTCCTAATGAGATCCAATAATTACAATAATCCCCCCTTTGTTCCAAAAGTCCGTCATCGGCAACGTAGTGACGAATCTCTTTATTAGCGATCTTCAGAATTTCAAAAAACAAATGCAACAACCATAGTAACTTTTGGAAAAGTCTCTGATGCCAAAATACAGAGTTTCTGTTATCCCTTATGCTAATTATGCATAATCGGATGATAGGTAATATCCAGGACGACGGGATTTACGAGCCGCTGATAGTCCTTGTAAGAAATCTGTATCAGCTCCGAATGATTGCAGGCATTGAATGAAATGAATGGATCCTGTGTGAGTTCGGTAGAAACAAATACATCCATATTGTAAAGATTCCCAAAAGGCGGCATTGCGCCTACCTCACAATCCGGAAAGCTGTTCTTAAATTCAGGCTCTGTGGCCAGTCTCACTTCTTTAGCTCCGGTAGCCTCTTTTAATGCTTTGGTATCCAAAGATCCGGAGGCAGGAATAACAGCCATGCACAGGCGTCCGTCTATTTTTACCATGACGGGTTTGGCTATTTCTTTGCCGGAAATATGGGCATAGGCAGCTGTTTTCTGAGCAGTATAGGCGCGTGAATGAATGATGCGCCGATATTCTACCTGCTCCTTGTTCAGGTATTCTTCCAAATGTGTCATTGTTAGTCCTCCTTGTTTGTTTTATTATCTGAAGTTACAAAGGAATAAATAGGATGGCAAGACACTCTTAGCTCTTGGCTCGTAGTTCGTAGCTCATCTCTCCTCTCCCCTTGGGTCGGGCTGCAAAGGCAATGGGGCCATCTTGGCCACCTCAATGGAGGGCTGCCCAAACTCACTGACAATTTTCCCCAGAATCAGGTAAATACCATGCCCCTTAAAAGGCCATTTCTTCAGCGTTTGAGGAAAATGTACGGTGTCAAAAAACTCTCCCGAGACATCAATAAATGTGGCAAAATGCATTATTTGCCGGTTTACGGTTCGTACATATTTAATCGTTACCAGCTGCCCCACCATACGTACCTGCTTACCCACATTCTGCTCCAGATCTCCGGCTTTGAATTCGCCACGAAATGAGGTCTGAAGCAGATCGAAAAGCGAACAACTGACAGGAAATCCCAATAACTCAATTTCATCATAGGCATCTTCAATGCGTTTCTGCTCAAATGCAGGCAGCCGGTAATCGGGTGTTTCCGGATGAAATAGCCGCTCTCCTTTTATTTGCTTCTTTTCACCGGCAAGCAGCAAGTGGGCTTCCCACAACAATTCCGGTTTGGTTTTCCCGGTAAATCGTAACGCTCCCAGGCGTATCAGAAGAATCAATTGCTCTTTAGTTGTCCCGGTTCGTCGGATAAAATCACCTAAATCATGGTAATGCCCGCTTTTATTGCGTTCTTCTACTATTCTCAAGGCTGTTTTCTGCTCCAAATCGCGCACGTGAACAAATCCCAGAAAAATATTCTTCTCCATGATGGAGGTTGCATATTGCCCACGGTTGACGCAGGGCAGATGAATAACTCCCCCCCACCTGCGTGCCTCATTCACATACAACCAGGTATCGTAAAACCCACCAAAATTGTTGATCACAGCCACCATAAACTCCAACGGGTAACGGGCTTTCAAATAGAGACTCTGGAAACTCTCCACCGCATACGATGCAGAGTGTGCCTTGGAAAACGAATACCCTGCAAATGATTCAATCTGACGCCACACCTCTGAGGTAAGCGATTCGGGATATCCCCGCTGCTTACAATTTTCAAAAAACTTATCTACAATGGCCTGAAATGCAGCTTTGGATCGATATTTCCCACTCATGGCCCGACGTAGCACATCGGCATCGGCCAGATCCAGTCCGGCAAAATGGTGACATACTTTAATGACATCTTCCTGATAAACCATCACGCCGTAAGTCTCTCCCAACTGCTTTTTCATCACCGGATGGGAATATTCAAAGTCATCGGGATGGTGAAAACGCCGGATGTATTCCCGCATCATCCCGGAACGGGCCACTCCCGGCCGGATAATCGAACTGGCCGCCACCAAAGTCAGATAATCATCGCACCGGAGCTTTTTTAACAGACCTCGCATGGCAGGGCTCTCGATATAAAAGCATCCGGTAGTCTCGCCACTGCGTAAAAGCCCTTTCACCTGTTCGTCCTGCTTAAACTCCTCCACGCGGTGCATATCAATTTTCTCATCCCTGTTTTCATGCACAATATCGATGCACTCACGAATGTGCCCAATTCCCCGTTGCGACAGAATATCAAACTTTTCAAACCCGATATCCTCGGCGGTATACATATCCCACTGGGTGGCGGGAAAACCCTTAGGGGGCAGATCCAGTGCAGTATAATCGGTTATGGGCCGATCAGAGATCAGAATACCGCCGGCATGGATCGAACGCACATTGGGAAAATCTGCCATCTGTTGTCCCATCAGCAAAATACGTTGTTCAGGAGAACCGCTTGCAAAGCCCGAGGGCTGCATCACCAGCTGATCAATCTCCTCTTTGGGCAACCCGTAAACCTTGCCAAGTTCACGAATGGCAGCTCTGGATTGAAAAGTAGAAATAGCCCCCAACAGCGCGGTATGTTTTTGTCCGTAACGCTTAAAGATATAGTTCTGCACCTCTTCGCGCTCACGCCAGGAATAGTCAATATCAAAATCGGGAGGTGACGAGCGCTTCGGATTCAGAAAACGCTCGAAATAGAGATTCAATTCTATAGGATCTACATCGGTGATCTTCAAACAGAAAGCCACCACGCTATTGGCACCACTCCCCCGCCCCACATGATAAAATCCCCGTGCCAGTGAATAACGGATAATATCCCAGGTTATCAGGAAATAAGCCGAAAAACCCAGCTTACTGATAATGTCCAGCTCTTTCTCCAGCCGGTGACGAGCTTCAGCGTTGTCTGTGACATAACGCTCCTTCAATCCATCCAGCGCCAACTGTCGCAGCAGATGCTCATCATCGCGGCGACTGCCGGTATAGGTACTTTTGTTCTTAATTCCTGAAAAATCAAAATCGAAAGACAAGTTCCCCTTCAACTTCTCAGTGGCTTTAATAATTTCGGGATAATCCTTAAAAGCATCCATCAGCTTACCCTCCGGAACCATCCAGTCATAAGCCGATGCCATATCTTCAGCAGTGATACGGTCAAGCAGTGTGTTACGATCGATGGCTCTGAGGTGCCGGTGTAATTCCAGCCCCTTACGATCGGCAAATGTCACCGGTTGCCATACAATCAACCGATCCTGATGGTATCGCCATTTAGACGACAGTAATTGTCGCTGCTGAAAATGGCGAATTCCCACATATTCATGCTCCCTGAGTTGTGACGGCTCCCGCTCTCCCCAGGGCCACACCACCACCACATGCTGAAACACAGGCGGCTCGGCAGGCAATGGCAGGTGCTGCAACCGGTAATGACTCAGAAAACGGTTCAACTCCCCAAAACCCTCAAAATTCAGGGCAATACCTGTGTACAACCACCGGTTATCGTTGCGAAACTCTATGCCAGCCAGGGCTGAAATCCCTTTTTCCCTGCAGGCCCTCACAAACTCAAACATTCCGGAGGTGTTATTAATATCAGTAAGTATGAGCGTATCAACTCCCTTAGCGGCAGCCTGTGCTGCCAACTCTTCAGGCGAAAGTGTCCCGAACCGGAGACTGTA
>DHQK01000133.1 GCA_002411085.1 Marinilabilia sp. UBA5340
TGGTAATTGGTAATTGGTAACTGGTAACTGGTAATTGGTAACTGGTAATTGGTAACTGATAATTGAAATAATGACAGAAGCAACAGACATACTTAAACGCGTACGCCAGATTGAAATAAAGACGCGAGGCTTGTCCAGCAATATTTTTGCCGGAGAATACCACTCTGCATTCAAAGGGCGCGGAATGACCTTCAGCGAGGTGCGCGAGTATCAGTATGGTGACGATATACGAAACATCGACTGGAATGTAACGGCTCGCTTCAATCACCCTTACATCAAGGTTTTTGAGGAAGAACGCGAGCTAACCGTCATGTTAATGATTGATGTTTCAGGATCCCGTGAGTTTGGTACTACCTGGCGTTTTAAGAAGAATGTTATTACGGAGATGGCTGCGGTTTTGGCCTTCTCAGCCATTCAGAATAACGATAAGATCGGAGTCATATTCTTTTCCGACCGAATTGAAAAATTCATCCCCCCAAAGAAAGGACGCAAACACATTCTTTACATCATACGAGAACTGATTAGTTTTACTCCCGAGCACCGGGAAACCAATATTTCTGAGGCTTTACGATATCTAACCAATGCCATCAAGAAGCGGTGTACTACATTTGTCATTTCCGACTTTATGGATAAAGGTTTTGAGGACGCACTCAAGATTGCCAATCAGAAACATGACGTGGTAGCACTGAGGGTTTTTGATCCGCGTGAGGCCGAAATGCCTGATATTGGTTTCATCAAGTTGAAAGATGCTGAAACCGGAGAGTATTACTGGGCCAACACTTCCAACCGCAAAACCCGTGAAGCATACCAGTCATGGTGGAGAGAAAATGAAGATGCGCTGCGCAATGCATTCTCCAAAAGCGGAGTGGACAATGTGGCCGTACCAACCAACGAGGACTATGTTAAAGCACTCATATCACTATTTAAAAAGCGAGCTTAAAATGGGCGAAATACCATTTTTTAAACCAAAGTTATTGCTATCGATCACTGCTATTATTCTGGGGCTAACGATTTCATCGCATATAGATGCTCAGGATTTCTCGGTGAATGCCACGCCCGACTCCACCTTAATGGTAATCGGGGGACAGATGGATCTTACCCTTGAGGTAGCACAACCTGGCGATATAACTGTTGTGTTTCCACAATTCACAGACACCATCACAAAAAACATCGAGATCGTTGATCGTTCGGAACCAGATACAACTTTTCTGGATGGCAACCGGATAGCAATTAAGCAGACATTCAGGATCACCTCTTTTGACAGCGGCCTGCATTACATTCCACCAATGGAGTTTGAACTGGCTTCTGCCAACCTGCAAGCCAGCAAAAAGACACGGGCCATAGGGATGATGGTGGTCAATCCGTTTGAAAATGTTGATCCACAAAAAGGAATTACAGATATTAAGGCTCCAATTGAAACACCGTTTAGACTGTCTGAGTTATATCGCTTTCTCCCCTGGATTTTGGGAGGTCTTGCCATAGTTCTGCTTATTGCAGCAGGAATCTGGTTCTACTTCAAGCGGCGCAATCCGCTGAAAGCATTTATTAAAGAGAAACCCAAAGAGCCACCTCATGTGATTGCCCTCAGAGAGCTGGATCACATCAAACAGGAAAAGCTGTGGCAAAAAGGGGAAGTGAAAACATTTCATTCACAGCTTACAGATATTTTAAGAGATTACATCGAAGACCGCTATGGGATTCCGGCACCTGAGCAAATCACCACGGAGATATTGACCTCCCTAAAGACAGTGGATCTTCCGGATGATAAAGTATTGAATAAAATACAACAGGTTCTTGGATTGGCAGATTTGGTGAAGTTTGCTAAAATGGAACCTCTGCCTGATGAGAACGACCTGGCGCTAATGAACGCCTATTTCTTTGTAAATCAAACAAAACACGAAGAAATAAAGTCATTGGAAGAACAGGAAGCTGAGCATAAAAAACAACAAGAAGTTGAATCATAAACCGGTATTTTCGGTATGAACTATACATTTCTGCATCCACATTTTTTCTATCTGCTTCTTTTAATCCTCCCCATGGTGGGATGGTATATCTGGAAGCAAAAAGAGCTGAATGCATCTCTCCAGATATCATCATTGAGAGGATTCAGCCGCATACGAAAGAGCCGAAAGACCTATCTGCGTCATGTCCCTTTCGGACTTCGATGTCTTACGCTCATTTTTCTGGTCATTGCCCTGGCACGACCACAATCAACCGATAATCTGCGCAATGTGACAACTGAAGGTATCGATATCATGGTATCACTCGATATATCGGGAAGTATGCTGGCAATGGATTTCAAACCCAATCGGCTTGAGGCTGCCAAAGACGTAGCAACCGAATTTATTTCCGGGCGCCCCAACGACAAAATGGGCCTTGTGGTCTTTGCTGCCGAAAGCTTCACTCAATGTCCGCTTACAGTTGATCATACGGTATTGACCAATCTAATCAGAGATGTCCAAACAGGAATGCTTCAGGACGGAACAGCCATTGGCTTAGGGCTCTCCACCGCCGTGAGTCGTATTAAAGACAGCGATGCCAAGAGTAAAGTAATCATACTCCTGACAGACGGTGTCAACAACCGTGGTGAAATACACCCTCTGACTGCTGCAGAAATCGCCAAGAGTTTTGGAATACGGGTATATACCATCGGAGTTGGAAGCCATGGTACTGCCCCCTACCCGGTCAATACTGTTTTTGGTCAGCAGGTGCAGGACATGGAGGTGAAGATTGACGAAAACATGCTTCAGGAAATTGCCAACACCACGGGCGGACAATATTTCCGGGCTACGGATAAAGAAAAACTGAGAGCCATTTATGAAGAGATTGATCAGATGGAGAAAACGAAGGTGGAGGTAAAAGAGTACAGCAAACGTTCGGAAGAGTTTATTCCGTTCGCGCTCCTGGCACTTGCTTTTTTGGTAATGGAAATCCTGCTTAGAAATACAGTGCTGAGAAACCTGCCGTGATAAAGGGTTTTGAGTTCTGAGTTCTGAGTACAGGGATGAAGACGTGTAGAGACAAATGGCCGTACCCCTTCACAAACCCAAAAGAATAGTGTACGCTAAAACGACCAAATATTAAGTTTCGCTAAAAACAACTATAATATGTTTCGATTTGGACA
>DHQK01000245.1:0-1873 GCA_002411085.1 Marinilabilia sp. UBA5340
GAACTCCTTCAGGCCCAGGTTCGGATTTTTAAGTTACGAAAAGCAACTGTTTCTGTCAATGAAAAATCATGGTGTTTTCTTTATTCTTATTAATGGTAAGCTCTCTGTAAGATAAGCCCGGAGCATTTTTTACGGACTATTGCTTGTCATGCTTTTCAAAAAAACCAAAGAAAATACTTCCTTTGCAAAGAATCAGAAACAATTCCGATATATGGCGAGGTATTTTATTGAAATGGCTTATAATGGTGCCGGTTTTCATGGATGGCAGAAACAAAACAATGCCGTTACGGTTCAGGAAACCCTGGAGCAAATTCTCACAACTCTTTTCCAGGAAAAAATTATGGTGACCGGGGCTGGCAGAACCGATACCGGCGTGCATGCTACATACTTTGTAGCTCATTTTGATGCAGAAACACTGCCTTTTGATTCGTCGCTTTTGATAAGAAAAGCGAACAGTCTTTTGCCTGCAGGGATTGCAGTCTATTCATTTACCCAGGTCGATGATGATGTGAATTCCCGCTTTGATGCCCTCTCAAGAACTTACGAATATCATTTAGTGCTTCAAAAAGATCCTTTTCTGAATGGTTTGTCTCATCGTCCATGGTTTACACCCGATTTTGATCTCATGAATCAAGCTGCCGAAAAACTCAGGGAATATGATGATTTCACCAGTTTTGCCCGGTTGCATGGTGGCAACAAAACCAATTTTTGCAGAATAACCCATGCCTATTGGGAAAAAAGGGGAGAGCGATTTGTTTTTGTTATTTCGGCCGACCGCTTTTTGCGAAATATGGTGCGGGCTATTGTCGGGACACTGCTCGAGGTAGGACGAAAAAAAATAACAGTGGAAGAGTTTTGTAATATTATCGAAGCCAAAGATCGGAGCGGAGCCGGAACATCAGCACCACCGCAAGCACTTTTTCTGACTGATATTGGATATCCTGAAACGGTTTTCAACCGCACAATCTGACATTTAACGTCCCTGGAGTAAAAACATGGTTGGTTTTTTATGTAGCTCCGGGAGTTTTCCTTTCCACTTGGATACGGGCCGGGTAATAACCAGTTCATCCGGGAGAGATATGTTGCAGGCAATGCAGAGCAGAGTGTCGGGCTTGCAGTTTTTTAACAGATCCTGTGCAAGCGCATTATTTCGATAGGGAGCTTCAATAAATAACTGAGTTTGTTTCTCTTTGGAACTTCGTGTTTCCAGTTGTTTGATTGCTTTGGATCGTTCCGTTTTATCGATAGGAAGATATCCATTAAATGCAAAATTCTGCCCATTCATTCCGGAGGCAATCAATGCCATCAGGATAGAGGAAGGACCAACCAAGGGCACTACCTGGATTCCCTGTTGATGGGCAATTTTAACCACATCAGCTCCCGGATCGGCAATTCCCGGGCAACCGGCTTCCGAAATAATTCCGATATCATGGCCTTGTTTGATGGGATTCAGAAATGAGGAAAATTCTTTGGGGCCGGTGTGTTTATCCAAAACAAAAAAAGTGGAGTTATCAATGTCCATTTGAGAATCCAGCAGCCTAAGGTAACGTCGTGCAGTCCGTATATTCTCGACAATAAAATATCGAAGCTTGCACGTCAAATCCGCCACATCGGCCGGAATTGTAAAACCGATTTGTTCGTTTCCCAAATGGTTGGGTACCATATATAGTTTTCCCTGCATTAAAGTATTTTTTTAGGTGAATTGGTTTTCGGATTAATTACCGAAAAAATATTATTCGTAAAATCATCGAGAAATCATTTATGGATTCCTTATTTAAAGCCTAAACTACAAAAGTAATCTATTATATGGAAAAATAAGGATCCCTGTGTTATCAGGAAATGACTTTCATTTAGGCTGTTTGTCTTAGGTAGT
>DHQK01000245.1:2109-9141 GCA_002411085.1 Marinilabilia sp. UBA5340
GTATAGCAGAAAAATTCAACTTAACTTGTTTAATCTAAACCTATAATGAAATGAAAAAAATTTACCTGATTGCAACGGTGTTTTTGTCATCGGCAATAATGACAGCTCAAACAGTAATCTACTCCAATAACTTTGAAGCTGGAGTTAATGACGCTACAATTGTTGGAACCGGTCAGATTATTAATGATAGTGATTCTAATTTCGGGAAAGTGTTTCATAATGCTGCAAATGGCCAGGTAATAAGATCCAATTATCTTTTATTGCCTAATGATTTGTTCGCTTCTTTTAATGGATCAGGGCATGATGAACTGACCATTTCGTTTTGGGTTAATATTGGGACAGCAACAAATTATTGGTTTTTACCATTATTCACAGCTTATGGATCAGCACCAGATTATAGTGATGCAGCCTTTCCGGATGGAAAAAATACCTGGCCCATGCTGGCATTACAAAGTCGGCTGATAGGTCAGGTAAATTGTGCAGGCTATACCGACCTGGCAGAAACAGATAATGATCTTGGATCGAATACAGAAACGACCTCCTGGCTCGACGATGAGAATTGGCATTTTTACACAGCGACATATACTTCATCAAGTGTCAAAATATATGTGGATGGCAATTTACAGAACTCCTGGACACTTGATGGAACTGATGGTCATTCGGTCAATGGCATTTTTACCAACGGCTATAAACTTGATTATGTCTGTCTGGGAGGAAATCAGGCCTGGGACTGGGCAGATGAAGATCCGGCCTATTTGTTTGATGATGTAACGATTTATGCGGATGCGCTCTCTGAAGTTCAGATAAATACGCTCATTTCTCAGAAGATGAATACGAGTTCTGTAAACGAAATCGATCGAATGAGCAATAGTTTTTTGAAAGAAGAAATATACTTTAATCTGAACGGTCAAATGGTGGACGAGGATTTTGAATCTCTAAAACCCGGAATTTATCTTAAGAGTACTAAATTTGAAGATGGGACAAGTAGGACAGAAAAAATAATCAAAACGAAAAAATAGAAATTCCACTTTTCTGCAGGAATTTCTTTTTAGCAGAAGAGGCTATTTTGTTTTCTTCGGTCAAAACAGAATTTTTCCTTTACTATTTCGCAAAAAATGGATAATTTTGTTTTTCGATATGTGGAAACAAGAGGAAATAATAATTGGTCTGATTCACAGGCAGCTAAAATACGGGATTGTTATTTTTTCCGGAATACGATTCTTCCATTTTTTATTTAAAGATATTTTTCATTGAAGACCTGGTTGTTTTTTGACCGGGTCTTTTTTTGTGTCCAAAATTCAGCAACACTTTTTTAAACCAATAGATAAAGAAACAACATGCCTCAGATGAAGAACCGGAGCCTGGTCTCCATTAATGATTTTAGCAAAGAAGAGATTTTGCACATCCTCGACCTTGCTGAAGAATTTGAAGCCAACCCTAACCAAAAATTACTGGAAGGGAAAGTGGTTGGCAGTCTCTTTTTTGAACCGTCTACGCGCACCCGTTTAAGTTTTGAAACGGCCATTAACCGGCTGGGAGGAAGAGTCGTCGGTTTTTCGGACTCCGCTTCCTCTTCCGCCACCAAAGGGGAGAGCCTGAAAGACACCATCCAAATGGTGAGTCGTTATGCCGATCTGATTGTTATGCGTCATCCTTTGGAGGGGAGTGCCAGGTATGCTTCAGAACAGTCCCTCGTACCAGTTATTAATGCCGGCGACGGAGCCAATCAGCACCCCACGCAAACTATGCTTGATTTGTATTCTATCCGGAAGACACAAGGGAAACTGGACGATTTGAATATTTTTCTCGTAGGAGATTTGAAGTATGGGCGTACCGTGCATTCCCTGCTTATGGCCTTGTCCAATTTCAACCCCACTTTTCACTTTGTATCTCCTGAAGAACTGAGAATGCCACGGGAATACAAACTATTTCTTGAAGAACATGGGATTCCCTATTATGAGCATGGTGAACTGTCGGAAATAATAGATGAAGCGGACATTATCTACATGACTCGTGTTCAAAAAGAGCGGTTTTCGGATCCAATGGAATATGAAAGAGTAAAGAATGCTTATGTTTTGAAGCGTAACATGCTGGTGAAAACCAAAGAGAATATGCGTGTTTTGCATCCACTTCCGCGAGTCAATGAAATTCATACCGATGTGGATGCCAGCCCCAAAGCCTATTATTTTGATCAGGCAAGAAACGGAGTTTATGCCCGTATGGCTTTGATCGCCGCTGTAATGGGACTTAAGTAAGCATGGTTTAATCTTTTGAAATTTTGAAAAATGGCAAGTAGTAAAGAGTTAAAAGTTAGTGCAATAGAAAACGGAACGGTGATAGACCATATTCCGTCCGAAAACCTGTTTAAAGTAATTACCATTTTGGGTCTGGATAAAATCAGCACCCAGGTTACTTTTGGCGCCAACCTCGATAGCAAGAAGCAGGGACGCAAAGCAATTATTAAAGTATCGGAAGTGTTTTTTCAGGATCATGAGATTAACAAAATATCTTTAGTGGCACCGCATGCACGCCTCAATGTGATTAAAAATTTTGAAGTGGTGGAGAAAAGCGATGTGACAATTCCTGATACCATTGTAGGCATCGTCAAGTGCTTTAATCCCAAATGCGTGACAAACAACGAAGCTGTTACCACACATTTCAAGGTAATCAATAAGAAGGATGTGGCGTTGAGATGTCATTACTGTGAAAAAATCACCACACAGGAAGAACTCCGATTTGAAGCTTCATAATACATTACAAGATTCGGCTATTAGGAAGCATGAATAGAGATGCAAAATGATTATCATGAGGAAGTTGTGGGCGCTTTGCGTTGGTTGCGGAAATAACCGATAATCAATTGCTTGAGAGATTTTAGCGGAGTATTGACCTAAAGTGGTCTAAAACAAAAAAAAGCTGAAAGTGATTTACACTCCAGCTTTTTTTTGTTTTTGGAATATCTTGTTTTAGTTGAAAAGGAAAACTTTTCTATCCTGATTGTCGGGGATACCAATGATGTTATTGATATATCCGCTTTCTTTTTCCAATGCGTCGCGTTTTACAAAGCCTTCTCCCATAGGCATGCAAACACCCCAGGCTCCTGACTGAGCACAATCTTCCCAATTAGTGACTAAAACTGCTGTGTGGATTCCCACCACGATAAGAGCATGCGTATAGTCCATGGCCTTTTCAAAAGTTTCACTAACATTATCACCGGTCAGTGTGAGTGTCTCATCTGCCTGTTGGGTAGCCAGCTCACCAACGGTAATGATGGGGTTGTGGTCGTTTACCTCCACTTCCTGAAAGCTGATAACTCCATCCAGAAAAGAGGTAATTGTTTCAGTGTTTGACTGAGCACCTGCCATCATGCTAATGCTCAGAAAGAGTGCAAAAAATAATTTCTTCATCGTAAATAAGGTTTAATGTGTTATGCCTGAATTTTCAATAATTTTACTGCTGTATGTATTAATAAATCAGGCTAAAGTTAAAATAAACGTAAAGTTAATCAATATGAATATGTTTGTCACTAATTTTTTGAACGGATGTTGATATAAAATAAGACTACTCCTTCGCATTTATAGCTTCTGAAAAAAATGCTTTTTCGAAAATACAACTATGGATGAAAACTTTATACATTTGTTCCAGTGCTATTGGATTTGCCTTCGACATAATTACTTCGGTAATCTCAATAAATTGATTTACATATTCTCCATAGATTTCATCGGCATAAGTATCCAGCCACAAACGATAAGGGTTATTACTAGTTGCATTCTCTCTGATTCTTAATCCTGTCTCCCGATACACCCAAAAGCAGGGTAAAAGTGCCACTACAGCCTCCGGATAAGAAGCGTTTAGGGCTTTTCCCAAAAGAAACTCTGTATATTGTGCACATGCTTCCGACATGATTTCCGGTTGAGTCACCTCAAAAGCAGGAAATAACTGATGGTGAAGGTGCCTTTCAATCTCCAGTCCGTCTTTGGCCATATTCAGAAAAAAGGCAAATGCGGCGCTGTCGGGTGACCGTCCGGCAACAATTGCAAAGGCTCTGGCATCCTGCTCGATATATAGACTGTCCTGCCCAAGATAATGTCTGAATGCGCTGTAGGGAAGTGTTCCGTCAGCCAGTCGCTTACAAAAAGGATGGTGAACAATCTCTTCAATAACCTGATGAGCCTTTTCCCATAGCTTTCTGGTGTGTTGTCCGGCAGGCTCATTATGAAGTTGTATATTCTGCATGGTTATTCCTGCCACCAGTTGAAAAAATGATGAACAGGGCCATGACCATGTCCGATTTTATAGTCTTTTCCGGCATTAATTGCATTGCTGATGTAATCCTTTGCTTTGCGAACTGCATCTTCCAGTGAGTTTCCGGAGGCCAGGAAAGAGGCAATGGACGATGAAAGAGTACAACCGGTTCCGTGTGTATTGAGGGTTTCAGTGCGTTGGGATTTAAGCAATAAGCGTCGGTCTTCCTCAGCATTGTAAAAAACATCTGTTAATTGCTTATCGCTCAGATGGCCGGCTTTCAACATGACCGATACCCGCTTCTGGAATGATAACTTACGGGCTGCCTCAGGGAGTGTCGTCTGGGCATCCAGACGCTGGCCCAGAAGAATTTCAGCTTCCGGAATATTCGGAGTAATAACCCTTGCCAGAGGAAGCAAAGTCTCTTTTAGAGCCTGAATGGCTTCGTCCTGAAGCAACTTGTCACCCGAAGTTGCTACCATTACCGGATCCACCACAAGATTGCCTATTTGGTATTGTTCTATCTTTTTAGCAACCAGCTCAATAACCTCTGATGAATGAAGCATTCCAACTTTTACAGCGCTCGCTCCAATATCCTGCATTACGGCATCTATCTGTTTTTCAATGGTAGACAACTGAACAGGATAGATATCCGAAACGCCTTGAGTATTTTGTGCAGTAATAGCTGTTATTACTGACATGCCATAGCATCCACATGCTGCGAAGGTTTTTAAATCAGCTTGTATACCGGCTCCACCACCGCTATCGCTCCCTGCAATTGTGAGGACTGTTTTATATTGTTTCATAGTCCGGATTGTTTCTTTTTATTGATAATGTAAGTCAATTCTCGTGCAGCATTTTCCGGGTCCTGAGCCGAGCAAATTGCGGACACAACAGAGATGCCACGGGTACCCGTGTTTAATACATCCGCAGCATTTTTGCTGTTAATACCGCCAATGGCTACCGAGGGATGCAATGATTCTTTTACGATCTCTGCGGTGCCTTCCAGTCCCAGTCCTTTTTCCAGCTCCCTTTTTGTCGGAGTGGTAAATACCGGGCTGATTCCTATGTAATCAATGTCTGCATTGTTTGCTTCAGTCAGTTGATCTTTGCTTTCGATGGACAGACCAATCAACTTGTCGGGCCCCAGTAATTGACGAGCCATTTTCCAGTGCATATCATTTTGACCCAGATGAACCCCATCGGCATCAATGGCAAGGGCAACATCTACACGATCATTGATAATCAGGGGTATGTTGAGATTTTTGAGCACTGGTTGGATCTCCAGGGCTTCATGGATAAATTCCCGTGTGCCTGCATCTTTTTCCCGCAATTGTACCATGGTTACGCCTCCTTTTACAGCTTTTTCCACAACCTCTTTTAAGGGGCGCCCCAGAGACAAATCCCGATCGGTAACCAGATAAAGATCTAAAGAAAAAGGGCTTCTCATAGTTGTAAATATTTTAATACTTCTGCTTCTCCCATTTGAAAAAGGGCATCCAGAAAATGCATTTGAAAAGTACCAGGTCCCTGAGCCTGGGGCATAGTCATTTCCCCGGCTACTGCCATCAAAGCCATTCCGGTTGCTGCAGCTTCAATAGGGGTGGGGCATACTGCTGCAACAGCTCCGGTCAGCGCACTTGCTGTACAGCCCATGCCAGTGACTTTGGGCATCAGAGGTATGTCATTTTTTATGGACAATACCTGATCTCCGTTGGTAATAAAATCGACAGGCCCGCTAATGCTAACAACGGCCCCCGTCTCATTGGAAAGAGTTTTGGCCAGCTCAACAGCTTTGTCTGAGGACTCAGTGCTATCAACTCCTTTCGTTTTTACATCATCGCTGATGAGTGCCATGATTTCTGAGGCATTTCCCCGAATTATGGTGGGAGAGCACTCCTGAATGATTTTGTGGCAGGTTTGTGTTCGAAAAGATGTTGCACCTGCACCCACCGGATCTAATACAATAGGAATCCCTCTTTTGCTGGCAGTTTTTCCGGCAATCACCATTCCTTCAATCCATTTGTTGCTCAGTGTTCCAATATTTATAACCAAAGCCGAAGCAATTCCTGCCATGTTTTCCATCTCTTCGGGTGCATGGGCCATTACCGGACTGGCACCAATTGACAGGAGGGCATTTGCGGTATTGTTCATTACCACAAAATTGGTAATATTGTGAACCAGTGGGCCCTGGTTCCTTATTTTCAACAGGTTTTCACTTACTTTTTTAGCTGTAATCATAAAGCATCTGTTTTTAAAAAAAGGCTATCGGCAGGCTTTTGCAATTTCGAACATTCGCAGAGGCCGATATACAATATCTATACATTTAAAAGCGGTTATTTAACTTCTAAAATTCTTTACAGAGCAGCAAAAAAAATGCTGTTCTGCATAAGGCAAAACAGCATTCAAAAGAAATATTATCAATAAAATAATAATCATTGAGTGACTGTTTCCCTACGCTGTTATTATACATATCAGGTGAAAGGGTTTATTCTCAGCCCCTGATGGAGCACCCCTAACAGTTTGCAATTTCAAATGTAAACAAAAAATTCTTTCTGACCGAAATCAATTACTATAATTTGGCAGCCAGGAATGATCCCTACTGTAACGCATCATTTGCTCGACATATCCTTCCGAATAATCCGGAAGGATATTGGCAATATCACCTTGTTCATCGGTTTCAACCTTGTATACCGGATTGACAAATCCGCTGTAGGGAGCCAGATTCAACTTTTTGTAACGATCCAACACTTCAGCATGCAGTTCGCGATCAATTTTTACCCCATAATT
>DHQK01000014.1 GCA_002411085.1 Marinilabilia sp. UBA5340
GATGAGGTTCGTTTTGCAGCCGGATCGGGAGTCAGGGTTTCCACACCTATTGGCCCGGTGGGAATTGATTTTGCCCGACCTGTTTTTGATGACGACAATAAATGGCAGTTTCATTTGAATATCGGACACGCTTTTTAATATGCAGAAATTTCTAAAATATATAGTATTCTTTTTTACCGGTCTGATAGTGTTGGTACTGCTATTGCTGCTGTTTACGCAAACTTCTGCCTTTAGGGGAATCGTGCGTTCTCAGGTGGTAAAGGTTGCTAATGAAAAGTTGCAGGGAGAGGTATCGTTGGGCCGTATTGAAGGTAACTTTTTCACGCACCTCACGCTCCATGACTTATGGGTTGGCGAGACAAAGAAGGATACCCTGCTGGCGATCGATCGTCTTTCTTTGCGCTACTCACTTTGGCCGCTTCTTAACAGTAAGGTAAGTGTGGAATCTATTCAACTGGAAAAGCCTTATGTGCATCTGATTCAGCGGGCTGATTCTACCTGGAATTTTCAGGACATCCTTCCTCCGGCAGAACAACAGCAGGATACCTCCTCCGGCTCCTCCTCAATGAGTTTTGAGTTAGGAATTTTTTCGCTAATCGACGGGAATATTCAGCTGGCAATGAATGATACCCTCGTTCCGGGGTTTGTGAAAGAACTGAATTTAAAGTTTTCCGGTGCTTATAACCCAAAAGAGTTGAAAGTTGATTTGAGTCATCTGGGTTTTAAGACCCCGTCTGAAATACCTGATGTGAACCACTTTCAGGTCCGTGTTGCTCAAAAGGATTCTGTGTGGACAATCAGGGATCTGACGTTGGTGACCCCCCGAAACAATATTGGGTTTTCAGGGAACTACACTGATTTAGAGATGCTTTCGGGTGACCTGGAAACGGCTCCTGTGCAGATGGATGAATTTGCATGGGTGCTGCCCGATTTCAGTTTGGGGGTGACGCCTCGGATTGATCTGAAAACCTCTGTTGCAGATGGGAATCTGGATGTTGATCTTATTATGTCGCATCAGGATCAAAAAATAAGTGTTAATGGCCGGGTTATGGGGTTTCCTGAGATTCTGAATGATTCTACCCGCCATCAGTCCAGGGTGAATATAGATTTGCTTTTTAGGAAGATAGATCCGCAGCAATGGTTGCTTCTGACTGATATGCCATTGCTTCTTAACGGGAGTTTGAATATTTCCGGTAACGGGCTGAAGGGTAGTAGTACTCCGCTAAAAGTGGATGGTGATTTTTCGGGTACCAGTTGGCAGAAACACCGACTGAGTGAGTTTGGGTTAGAGGGAAGCTTTCTTAATGGTAAGACCGATTTGCATACCCGTTTTACAACCGATTTAGGAAAATTTGATCTGAAAGCATCAGCCCATTTGAATGAAAGGAAAGCTCCCATATCGTTAAAGCTGAAGGCCGATCGGTTTCCTGCGGATCGTTTTTTGCCTGCATGGGGCGACAGTACATTGCTCAATATGGAGTTGAATGCTGAAGGAACAGGTAATGATTTCTCTTCGCTACGGGCTGACTTTTCTTTACTGATGCGCCAGTCTGTTGCAGCCCGGGTGCCGGTGGATTCTTTTTGGATGTCTGGACAAATCCGAAACCAAAATTTTAAGCTGGATACCTTATTTTTCAGGAATCTTTCTGCCAATCTTTCTGCATCTGGTTCTTATGACAAGGACGGAAGTATTCAATCTGACGTAACACTGGCCTTGACTAACCTGGAGGCTTTTAAGTCTTATCTTGAACTTCCCGTTCAGTGGGAAAATTTGCATCTGAAGGGGAATGCTCACGGACGGACTGACTCCTTGTTGGTGGATGTGAGTGTGGAATCGGATTCGCTGGCTTATGATACCCTGGCAACGGTGTCTTCACTCCGCTTTTCCGGGAAAGGATTGTTGTCGGCCCAAGAGATATCCGGCAATGGAGATATTTTGTTGAGTGATGTTGAAGCTTCCGGGCAACAAGCGGATTCACTTCGACTCTTCGGAAAAATGGAGCGGGATGTTTGGGATGCCCGGCTGGCTTTGTGGATGCCTGATTCGCTCTCATTGCAGACTCAGGTTAATGGTAATATGAAAATGCCATTCCGGTTTAACGTTCCGGAGCTCAAAGTTAGTACAGCCTATGAGGAATTTTCCCTTGCAGGTAGGGGCCCGGAGATTTTGATTGATTCTACCAGCATGGCTTTGGATTCATTGCACGTAGTGGCCAAACACAATCGCAATTTCAGGTTGCAATTGGGTGGGGAGTATCAGCCGGGAGATTCAGTGGATGTGCATGCTTTGATGGAGCATCTTGATCTGGCGTTGATTGGCCAATTGTTGAAACAGAAACTTCCTTTGTCTGGAGAGGCATCCGTGAGTCTGAGTGCCAATGGCTCTCTGAGTAATCCTGCTATTGAACTGGATGTTCAGGGAGATAGCCTTCAGGCCGGTGATTTGAGAGTGAAGAGGATGAATGTGAACGTGTCGCATCTGGCAGATACGCTGAGAGCTTCTTTGAAGGTAAAAAGCCCTCGAAACGACTCAGTCATGGTGGAGGCTCTATCAGAAGTGAAAATTAATCTTACCGATAGTCAGATGGTTTCGACGATTAAAACCATCGACGGGGAAATTGTTGCCCGGAAAGTGCGTCCGTCTGCATTCTTTGTTTTTGATGATACGGAAGATCAACTCTTCAAAGCATTGCTGGATATGGATGTCAAAGTTTCCGGAGAGGTGGTCAGCCCTGTTTTGCGGGGGCACATCCGAGTAACGAATGGGGGCCTGACATGGCCTGCTTACGGCATTAAGTATTCTGATCTCAAGCTGGTAACCTTGCTCGACAGCAACCGCGTGGTAGTGGATTCACTGTTTATCCGCAACGAAAAGGGAACTTTGATGGCTCAGGGTAACCTCGCTTTTGACTCAACTTTCGTTTCAGGAACCCTTTCAAATGCTGATGTTTCGCTGAAGGCCCGGGACTTTTTTGTCTCACGACACAGGAATCATGAAGTTCAGATAAATTCGGATGCCTGGGTGCGCATGAAAAACAATGAGCCTGAGTTTGGAGGAGATCTCACCATTCTCAGGTCGAGCTTTTATCTTCCTGCGTTGTTGGATATGGGTGGCCCGTCTGAAGTAAACAAACCTATGCTTGTAAGGGCATTGGAGGAGCAAGGCGCTGACAGTATGCTGCTAAACAGGAAGGATACGCTGAAAATTTCCCGTCGTGATACGTTGAAGGCAAACGACATGATGAAAAACCTCACCGGTAGGTTGAATGTGCGTATTCCAAGAAACACCTGGGTGAAGTCCGAAGATATGAACCTGGAGTTGTATGGAGATTTTGATCTGCTTAAAAACAGCACCTATTTTGAGATTTTTGGATCGTTGGGGATTTCCCGGGGGTATTACACCTTGTATGGGCGTAAGCTCATTATTCAGGAAGGGGAGCTGACGTTTCAGGGGGGGCAGGAGGTTAATCCCCGGGTAAACCTGGAGGCCTCTTATCAGTTTCGCGGGAAAGATAAACAG
Source organism: Marinilabilia sp. UBA5340 (assembly GCA_002411085.1). Taxonomy (GTDB): domain Bacteria; phylum Bacteroidota; class Bacteroidia; order Bacteroidales; family Marinilabiliaceae; genus Marinilabilia. The sequence goes on from DHQK01000014.1 coordinate 3,521, forward strand.
AAAAATGAGTTGATCATGAAAGCTGCTGGCACGGCCTTTGAACCTGCTCTCTCTTTCACCCTTAACGGAAGTAGCATAACTGAGCGTGATGCGATGGCTTATCTTATTTTTAATCAGTCGTTTGATGAGCTTAGCTTTGGCAATCAACAAGGTGTTTCCGGTAATGTGCCATCGGCCATGTTGTCAGGTTTGGTGTCCTCTCAACTGACAAAAACGATCGGAAATACATTTAACCTTGACATGGTGGAAGTGCAGGCAGGTGATGACTGGGAGAGTGCTACTTTTATGGTTGGTAAGTATATCACCAACAATTTGTTTGTAACTTATCAACGCGGTTTTGGAGAAAATGAAGACGAATCCTTAACACCGCAAACCATCACGCTGGAATATGAGGTGACCCGCAATTTGTTTTTGCGTCTTACGCAAGGCGATGTGAAGGACTCCGGGGTGGACGTAATTCTAAAATTTGAAAAGAAACAATGATATGGAAACGCCAGTGCACAAACAGCTAATGAAGGTTTACCGGCTCCTGGAGGTAAAGCGGGTGAAGGAATCGCTTGATGTGTTGGGCGATTTAGTAAAAGAAACGCACAGCAGTGATCTCATTGACGGGCTCTACAACATGGAGATGACCTATAAGAGTCTTTTGCGATATACCGTGGAGGGGTTTTCAGATCCCAAGCGACAGCAGGTTTACAATCATTTGCTGGTGGATATTTATAATATTGCTGACCGTATAGTAGATGAATTGCGAAATAAGACCGGCCAGGGCTGGCTTTATGATGCTCGGCGATATTTAAAAAGTAAGTCTGAAGAGGAATTAACGGGTATTATGGATGATTATCTGAAGGCAACAGATGAGTATCTGGTTGCATATACAGTAGATCCTGAAATTCCTTTGTCCTATGAATTGGAAAAATCTCAGGACAGATTGTTTGAGATGATTGCAGCGTTGCCAGATTTTGCTCATTCACGACAACAACAAGTTCAGGAGGTGTTTTTTGGGGAAGAATTTTTTTGGCCGTGGCAGAGTGTTATGGT
>DHQK01000051.1:0-6241 GCA_002411085.1 Marinilabilia sp. UBA5340
AGTACCCAGGGCCGGGATCGAACCGGCACGGTATTGCTACCACTGGTGTTTGAGACCAGCGCGTCTACCAATTCCGCCACCTGGGCATTGCTGGTTGCAAAATCATTGTTTTGCGGGTGCAAATATAAAACATTCCTTTGGTGTTACAAACAAAATTTCCGGAATTAATTGATTACTTTTTTCTGATGAAAATATAATTCACCTGTAATGTGGTATTTATCGCGACTGATTCATGCTTCAGGGTGAAAAGGGAATGATGGTTGTAGTTTAGCCCTTCGGCTTTCTTCTGCTTGTCGCTTCCCAAGAGCTAACAGCCAACCCCAAATCTGCTTTTCTAATATGTCTAATATGGTTTAATCCTTTTATCCTCTTTTGTGCTTTAATTACTCTTATCTTTGCACTCCCAAAGGAATTATTCGAAGCAGATGAGTACATTGATAAAAACTTCCGGAATTGTGCTGGATCATGTGTTGTACCGCGAGACCAGTGCCATTGTTCATATTTACACCCGGGAGTTGGGGCGTCAGAATTATATCGTGAATGGCGTTCGGGGTAATAGAAAAAGCCGGAAGACCATTCTACTTCAACCCTTTAATCGTGTAAAACTGGAGGTATATCATTCGCCCCGGAAAGATCTTCACCGGATAAAGGAGTTTTATCTTGATCGCCCACTGGTAAATATTCCTTATCACCAGAGTTCAAGGGCACAGACCTTTTTTTTGGTGGAGTTACTTTCAAGAATCCTGGTGATGCAGGATCCTGCTCCAGAACTGTACGATTTTCTGGATCAGTCAATTGATCTGGCTGATGCTCCTGCTGAAGGGGCTGAAAATATTCATCTCTTCATCATGTTTCGACTCACCTGGTTTCTAGGGTTCTATCCCGATCCCGAGAGAACCGGAAACCGGTTTTGGTTTGATCTGAAAAATGGTGATTTTGTAGGGCATGAGCCTGCACATCCCTTGTTTCTTAATCCGGAAAGAGCTGCTCTTTTTGCCAGGCTTTTTGATGCTGATGTTTATTCGCTGAAGAATATTGCGCGTAATTCGTCCGAAAGAAATAACATACTGAATGCACTCCTTGATTTTTACCGACTTCATACTTCCGGGGTTGGGACGTTGAAATCATTGGAAATTTTGCAAAATATGTTTCATTAAGGGCAATACATTCTCAGGATTTTAGAAGATGCTTTCCTACTCAATAAGTTATTTTCAGGAAAGAGAGTGGTTCGTTGTGATGTTATCAATAAAAACGGGCTTTCCGTCAAATTGGGGTTGATATTGGAGTAAAAATGCCCCCTCTTTGTGGTTGGAAGGAATATGTTGATGAAGAGAAGTTTATGTGATGAGAGATGGTGATTATTGACTTTTATGTTATTGATAGTGAGATTTTAAGCAGCTTGATCTGCGGATTGAAAGATGTGGATTAAAAGATGCATTTTTGCAGTCATTATTTAGTATATTTGATAGTAGCGATTGACAAATAACAAAACAATATCATGATAGCTCCTAAGCTTATTACCCTTGAAAATAGTATAGTGAATGCGATGAGTGAACTGGGCGACAGCCATAATGCCATCAATATGGCGGCAGGCTATACCGATTTTCACTGTTCATCAAGGTTAATCGATCTTGTTCAGAAACATATTTCCGAAGGCATTAATGAGTTCGCTCCCGCCTACGGTGTGATGCCTTTGCGTCAAAAAGTTTCGGAGAAAATTGAAAAATTGTATGGCCATTGGTACAATCCCGAGACCGAAATCACCATTACTGCCGGTGCTACTCAGGCCATTTTTACCACCATTACAGCGCTTATTCGTGAGGGGGACGAAGTGGTTATTTTTGAGCCTGCTTATGACAGTTATGTGCCAGCCATTGAGATTAATGGAGGAAAGCCGGTGTATGTCCCCATGAAAGGCACCGATTTTCATATTGATTGGGAAGAAGTGCAGAAACTGATTACGGCCAACACCCGGATGATCATTATCAATACGCCGCACAATCCCACAGGGATGGTGCTTTCGGAGTTGGATATGCTTCGTTTGCAGAAAATAATCAACGGTACGCGGATTACTGTACTTTCCGATGAAATATTTGAGCATATCGTTTTTAATGGTGATTCTCATCAGAGCGTGGCTTTGTATCCCAAGTTGGCTGAAAGAAGTATTATTATTAGTTCATTTGGAGAGACTTATCATGTTTCCGGATGGCAAATTGGCTATTGTGCTGGTCCTGCTGATGTGATGCACGAGCTGAGGAAAGTTCACAGAGTAATGATGCAAAGTGTGTCATCACCTTTTCAATGGGCACTTTCAGAGTTTCTGGAATACAAAGAAGAGTATCTGCAGTTGGCAGGTTTTTACAAAGAAAAGCGTGACCGATTCAATGAACTGATGGGGAATACCCGTTTCAAGCCCATTGTCTCGCATGGATCTTTTTTTCAGCTTTTTAGTTATGACGATATCTCCGACGAAAGCGATAAGGATTTTGCCATACGTCTGGTTAAAGAGGTCGGTGTAACGGCAATTCCCGTGAGTGCGTTTTATCATGAAAAATCTAAGAAGCACCTACTGCGTTTCAATTTTGCCCGTACAGATGAGAACCTGGAAGAGGTGGCGCGCAGATTGGCAAAGTTTTGATGGCGGCTTCATAACTTTAACTTTTCTTGAATAGACGAAGGCATCCTTTTTTAATTACGAATGATTTTTCTATTTTTGCGGCTATTCTTTGGCTCCATAGTTCAAGGGATAGAACAAGAGTTTCCTAAACTCTAGATACAGGTTCGAGTCCTGTTGGGGCTACAAAAGAAGGCCGCAAGAAGCTATTTGAAAGCTTTTTGCGGCCTTTCTTTTTTGTGATTGCAACACGTTTTGCACCAATCCGTTTTTCTTTGGTAAAACCATGATTGAATTGGATGTATGGGTTTAAATCGATCAGGTGCCCGGTTATTTCTCCTCCCCTCCATTAATCGTTCCCATAATCTCCTTAAAGCTGTTGAGGCCCGACTCTATGCTTTCAATGATTTCATTGGCAAGCACATCGGGATCGGGGAGGTTGTCGAGATCGGAAAGGCTTTTATCTTTCAGCCAGAAAATATCCAGATTGGTTTTGTCCCGGGTAAGAATTTCTTCATAGGTAAATTTGCGCCATCTGCCATTGGGGTTTTCTTCGCTCCATGTTTCACTGCGTTTATGCCGGTTTTCCGGGTTATAGAGCTTTACAAATTCTTCCAGATCAGCCGAAGTCATCGGTTTCTTTTTCAGTGTGTGATGCACATTGGTGCGGTAATCGTAAAACCAGACTTCCCGGGTTTGGGCCTCTTTGCTGGCGGGCCTGTTTTCGAAAAACAAAACATTTGCTTTTACCCCATGGGCATAAAAAACACCGGTGGGTAAGCGAAGAATGGTGTGCAACTCAGTGGTTTTCATCAGCTGCTTACGGATTTCCTCCCCGGCACCTCCCTCAAAAAGCACATTGTCGGGCAAAACAACGGCGGCCTGACCTGTAACTTTTAGCATGCTTTTGATGTGTTGCAAAAAGTTAAGCTGCTTGTTGGATGTGGTTTCCCAGAAATCCTGACGGTTATAGCTCAGATCTTCCTTTTCAAGTTCTCCCTGGCTGTTGGTAATGGTCATGCTGCTTTTCTTCCCAAAAGGCGGATTGGTCAGTACATAATCGTAACGGTTGCCGTCATCCGAAATAAGGGCGTCATTGGGCGAGATGAAAGTGTCTCCGTCTATTTCGCCGATGTTGTGCAGGTACATGTTCATCAGGCACAAACGGCGGGTATTTGCCACTATTTCATTGCCATGGAAAGTCTCCTTTTTCAGAAACTCCTTTTCATCACGATCCAGTGGATGATTTTCTGCTATCCAGTCGTAAGCCGCCAGGAAAAAACCTCCTGTACCACAGGCCGGATCGGCGATGGTCTTCATTGGGGCGGGCTGCATACATTTCACCATGGTTTTGATGAGCGGTCGGGGTGTGAAATACTGGCCGGCACCTGACTTGGTATCTTCAGCGTTTTTCTCCAGCAAACCTTCATAAATCCTGCCCTTGATGTCGGCTCCCATCAATGACCATTGTTCCTGATCAATGAGGTTGATCACCCGCTTGAGTTTGGCCGGATCCTGTATTTTATTCTGACTCTTGGTAAAAATCTGCCCCAGCATGCCCTTTTCGGTACTGAGACTGCGCAACAGCTGGTTGTAAAAGGCTTCCAGTTCGGCTCCTCTTTTGCTGACCAGCGTTTCCCAGTTACAGAATTCGGCCTCTTCTATTTCTTTCCCTTCCACATCCTTCAGTCGGGGAAACTTCAAACCTTTGTTGTAGGGCGGCTTGTTCAGCTCATCGGCCATTTTCAGAAAGAGCAGGTAAGTGATCTGCTCCAGGTAATCGCCATAGCTCACGCCATCGTCGCGCAGAACACCTGCGAGGTTCCATATCTTTGAAATGATTGCTGTATCAGTCATTGCTCAATCTCTTTATAAATTACCGTTAAAGATTTTCCTTCCCGTGAAAATGAATAAGTATTAATTCCCAACTTCACGGCTTCGGTGTTTCTTACAAATTTTGAAAATTCCTCGTAATTGGCTTTTTGACCAATGAAAATGGTCTTTTGCCATACATCCAGCGTGGAAATTGGTGTGCCTTTGAATTCCATTCGCATGATTAACTTCTTTCCTTTTGATGCGTCACATTTTTGGTGCTTGTTTCAACCATTCCCGGAATCATACGACACCTTCAGCGTCGATGTTTTTAATCTGTGATAGCTATAAATATAAGAGCCCTTCAGGCTCTGTTTCCTTTAAATATCGGAGTATGACCCCGAAGTGGGTCAAATATTTATAGCTGTAGTTTCTCCATGCGGATCGACCCCCAAAGTGGGTCGTACCTGTTTGGTTTAATTGTTTATCTCATATCTTTTCGGTTATGATTACGCATATTTATGATGAATTCTCCTTTTTTATCCGTTCCAGCAACACACTCGCCGGCTCGTAATCGGCTTCCTGTTTGCATCTCTCAATTTCGGCCTCACTGAGCAGCTTACCCTCAAAGGCTTTTTTCAGGATGCTTTGGCGAAGGGCTTCTGCTTTTTCTAATCCTTCATTGATGTTTTGTTCCAGTTTGTCGCACACCGAGAGGCGGGACTCGATTTCTTTGATTATTTGTTTTTGCTCTTCTATTGATGGAAAAGGAATTAATGTTTCTTTAACCGATTTCATTCCTACATTTCCCTGTCCTGTATTTCCTGTCTCTGAACCAAAAAACTGATTCTTAAAAGGTTCTGACCACGAGAAATAAAGAAAGAATTTCGGTAGATATTCGTCGTAAAATCTGATATATGCAAGTCGTTGATTTAATAGTAAATTATCTTGATTAATAATTGCTGTAAAACCATAGTCTCGTTTTGTACGTGTCCCTGTTAAAGAAATGACAACGTCTCCAATTTGTAATCTATAGCGAGATTCAACTTTTTTTTCAACTTCATTGACGAATACAGGTGAAGCATCATTTCTAATTACCCCAGGGCGAACATTACCTATCCTAATAATTTGAAACTTACCTTCTTCTAAAAACGTTTTACTTTTAAATGCATATCCGCCAACTGCTTCCGAAACTTCTTCAAGTTTAATAAATTGCCATTCCCCCTCAAACGCCTTTTTAAGCACAGCCTGCCGGTACACTTTCAGTTGTTCCTGTGCCTTTTTCAGGTCTTCAATGCCTTTGTCTAAGGAGGTGAAGAGGTTTTCTATTTTGGTAACGATGGCACGCTGGAGGGGAAGGGGGGGGAGGAGGAATTCAATTGCTTTAATTTCTTTGATCGAGGCCATATTCTGCATCCCAGTTCCTCGAGAATCCTGTAAAATATTTACCTGAAAGAAATTGGATTTAAAAAAATGGATAAAAAAGCTTGAATCTACAATCTCTTCATTGATTGTAATCCTCATTAATGCTTGATTTATCACCCCGATTGGAGCGTTTTTAGGCAATCTGGCTATTCGACCCATTGTGCCAGAGCAACTGACAATAAAATCTCCAGGTTCAACTTTACAGGCCTTTAGCCTTTCGAATCTTTCTTCATTAATAAAATAATGGCCTAAAGAAAAGTTGTTTTTTATAGCATGCTGTTGTTCATATACTTTGTATCCGTCATCTACAAAAAAGGCTTTTTTTAAATCTCCGCCAAATGGCCCTCGTTTCATGGATGATGTTAAATCCTGAAAATTACATTTTATCCC
>DHQK01000051.1:6324-6590 GCA_002411085.1 Marinilabilia sp. UBA5340
TAGCGAATGATTCCTGTGTGTCAAAAATGAGATTCTTAACTGTGTTCAGAATGACAAGAAACAATCATTTTCCAGACTTTCGGGACAGTCTTTTCTATTCATTGTTTTCCAGGTTGAATACCTTGTCTTCCGTAATTATATCTGCCAGGTTAATGGCAGGCAAATGGAATCGGTTAAATTTTGTGTTTTCGGTTTTTGCATGAAGAATGCCCCGGACGGTACCAACGGTAATTGCTCCCAAATGCTGCAACAAACCTTTGGGTACT
>DHQK01000252.1 GCA_002411085.1 Marinilabilia sp. UBA5340
AGGTTCGACTTACTGTAAACCAATCCCAACTGGTAGGGATCGGTATCGCTACCCACCTGAGCCCATGACAGACGTAATTTTCCGTAAGGCAGGGTATTACCTAAATCCAACAGCTCTGAAAACACAAAGCTCCCGGAAAGAGAAGGATAGGTGTAAATATTATTGCCGGCAGGAAGTGTTGAAGACTGGTCTGTACGCAGAGTGGCATCCAGGTACAACATGTGGCGCCAGCCAAGGTTAAGGGCACCGAAGGCAGAATTGATCTGCTTGCGGTAGCTGTATTGCCGGATACTGGTTTCATTAAAACTCATCAAAGCTACCACATCGCGAATTTGCATATCCTGGGCAGTAACCACAGTGGTTAGGTTATCAACCTTATAAAGGTTGCCTCCAAGCGTAGCATTGAAATCAAATTCGCCCCATCTGTTATTGTACAGTGCCAAAAATTCAGCATTAAACATACTGTTTCGATAATTGCTGTTTTGCAAACGACCTGCTTCGAATCCGGGAGTGGTAGGAGCTTTAAAATCGTCAAACTCAAACCAGTTGAGTTCACTCCCCACAGTTCCCTTCAATTTCAGGTGCTCATTCACATTCCACTGCACTTTACCATTTAGGCGGAAAAGATCCTTGTGCGACTTATTGTAATTTTTGTAGATATCCCAGTAAGGATTTACATTGTAAGGATCCATTCCGTTCCAGTTGGCATAGTTGCCTTCCTCATCTTCGTAGGTCTTCAACCAGTTCTGGTCGTAAGTGGTAGCCAGGGTCATCAGGTTTTTACCGATGTTCGATTTACTGTCGCCCAGTGCCGGCCGGTTCTTCACATCTTCGAAGGTATAATTGGCACTAAAGTCCAGATCTACCTTTCCCAGTGAGGTATGGGCACGAAGATTAAATACGTCGCGACTCATATAAGTCTCCGGCACAATGTCGTTGTTGCGCATATCCGTAATGGTGAAACGCACACCTGTTTTGCCGCTTTGGGCATTGACAATAGCGGAATTGGTTGCGGTATTACCCGTACGGAAAAAATTAGAAGTGTTGTCGGGAATGATCAGGTAGGGGCGCTCAACCCCATCAAAGTAGTTCAGCATATTACCTCCGTCAGCTCTTGGCCCCCAGCTCTTATTGGTATTGGATACGGCATCAATGCTGTAAGTTCCGGAACTTCCCATTCCATAAGTCTGCTGAACGTCGTCCCACTTAGCCAACTGGGTATCAAAGGTCAGAGTTCCGTTGTATTCAACGCTGAACTTTTCCTCACCACTTGCTTTCTTAGTGGTAATGAGTATCACACCATGACTGGCACGACTTCCGTAAAGAGCGGAGGCAGCCGGGCCTTTTAGTACCGACATGTTTTCAATATCGTCGGGGTTGATGCTGGAGATACCATCACCCAGATCATAACCACCCCCGGTTCCTGCACTTCCGAAATTGGTATTGTCCAGGGGCACCCCATCAATAACATACAGGGGCTGGTTGTTACCGGTCATTTCTGTACTACCACGAAGAATAACTCTGGTAGATCCTGATGGCCCCCCCGCTGTTTGACTAACGACCAAACCCGCTACACGGCCGGCCATGGAGTTAATGACATTGGTTTCCGGCGCTTTAGTCAGGTCAGCACCATCTACCTCCTCCAGACCATAACCCAGAGCTTTACGCTCCCGCTTAATGCCGAGAGCTGTAACCACTACGTCATCAAGAAGTTTGGTGTCTTCTTCCAACACAATGTTCAGGGACATTTGAGCATCGGTAATGGCTATTTCCTGAGTTTTATAGCCAACAGCACTAACAACCAACGTAGATCCTACGGGGATATTCAGGGTAAACCCTCCGTTAATGTCGGTGGCGGTCCCGTTAGTCGGGTTTTCTTTTTCAATAAGAGTTACGCCAGGCACCGGGCCCACGTCATCGGTTACCGTTCCGGAAATCGTTCCATCTTCCTGCATTCGCAGGCGACTTTCCGGCAAGGATGCGCTCAACTGCCAGGTATTCCCCAACAGCAAGAGAATCATTGTTCCAAAGAACAATACACTTTTAAGTTTACTTACTTTCATAGATTTTATTAGCTAAGGATTAATAAACTTTTACCCAATCGATGTACATATATGCTTTCTCACCGTCTTTCAAGGCAGTCAGATCATTAAGGTCATGAATGTCAGGAAAGGCACCTCCAACTGCCAGATTGAACAAGATGAAACAGGGATCCTGGAAGTAATCATGACGTCCGCTTTGTGGACTGATATCAAAGGTTTTGAAATTGTCTCCGTCAATACTGACGGTAAGGCTGTTTTCTGTCCAGTCAAGTCTGAAGGTATGGTACTCTCCATCCTGTAGGCTGTGCGAAAAATCGGCGCCGTGATACTCCTGACGATGCGAAGCCATATCGGGGCCGTAATGAATAGCCGTGTTGTAGTAGGTTTCAGTGGTACCATTGAGAATACCATTGCGTTCTCCCATTTCCAGGATGTCTATTTCGCCACAGGCAGGCCACTGTTTGCCGTTGTCGCCCATCATCCAAAAGGCCGGCCATAAACCGTTACCTGTCCTGGGCAGTTTGATGCTAGCCTCGATACTCCCATACTTAAAATTGAATTTGCCCTGGCTATTGACACGCCCCGAGTAGATTTGATCACCATTGCGCTCGGCAGTCAGAATAAGCACCGACTTTCCATTTTCGGTTCCGACCGATACATTCGCAGGCCGATATGCCTGTAACTCCTGATTTACCCAACCCGGCTCATGTGTTTCTTTAGTCCAGACTTTTTCATCAAATGAGTTAAAATCATCCATAAACCGATAGGTTCCCTGCTTTTCTTCCGCAGGAGAAACTTCGTCCTCCTGAGAACAGGCGGTTTGAATGAAACAACTCCCGATAATTAGTAATGTCAATAATCTCCTCATGTCTTCGTTTGTCTTAGTTGTGAAAAATGCATGATACTTACCTGTTGAAAATATTAGTTGTGTGTGAAAGGGGTGGCCATATTTCCCCCGTTCGCCTTATGAAACAGGGACGGCACAAATATGCTAACTACTGTTAAAAGAAAGGTTTGATAGCTGACAAACAAGGTTTGACAGCTATCACTTTTGACATAAAAAAAGGAGATTTCGGGCCGAAAAATCGACTCGTTTACTGGTATTTGCTGGGCTGCACCCCAAAGTGCTGCTTAAACAGTGAACTGAAATACTTAGAATTTATAAATCCACAATCCATAGCAGTTTCTGTGACATTTTTACCATTTTTTAACAACTCAGCTGCTTTTTGAAGTCGGATAAGACGTATGAACTCCTGGGGGCTTTTCCCGGTAAGTGATTTCAGCCGATTGTAGAAAAGAGTGCGGCTCATAGCCATTTCGCGGCAAAGAGTGTCGATGGTAAACCCTGTATTGCTGATGTTCTCAATAACCAGGTTCGTGGCACGATCAACAAAATTGCGGTCGTTTTCAGATAATTCGGAGTTGACTTCCTCTGTTGACTGGGCCTTCTTTTCCCTAACAGACTGCCCCTTTTCTGCGCCAACCTTACGGAGCGCTTCACGCATAAAAAAGGTTCTCTGCCTTTTTCTGTTTTCAATCAGGCCCTTTACTTTAAGTTTCAGTATTTCCGTACTGAATGGTTTAGGAATATAATCGTCGGCACCCTTCTTCAGTCCTTCCACAGTGGCATCGTGGGTGGCTTTAGCGGTGAGAAGCACAAAGGGAATACCTGAAGTTTCGGGGTTGTCCTTTACCATACCGCAAAGCTCATCACCCTGGATCCCCGGCATCATTACATCCGAGAGAATAAGATCGGGATATTCGTTTTTGAGACTATCCAGTGCTTCCTGCCCGTTAGCAACGTCAATCACCCTGTATTCCTCGTCAAAAGTCTGACGTAAGTAATACCGGAGTGTCTCATTGTCTTCCACTATGAGCAAGGTATCCCCTGTCTGTTTGTCGTTTTTCAGTGCGATGCCCGATTGTTCCGGTGAATCCAAATGAGAATGCGCACCGTCGAACGAATGGTTGACCGGGTCATCTGATTCCGGTATTATTTCGGGTTGCTCGAAAGTCCGGGGCAGAGTAATAGTAAAAGTAGTACCCTGATGCTCTTCCGACTGGACACTAATTTTACCACCCAGTATTTTTACAATACGCTGCACCTGCAACAATCCAAATCCGGTTCCCTTCTCACGCGATTTCTCCGCATTCTCTGCGCGGTAAACTTTTTTAAAGAGGTATTTTTGGCTCTTTTGTGGAATGCCGATACCACTATCCCTGACCGAAATAACCGCCTTTCGTTTGGTGGCAGTTAAGTCCAGACTTACCTCACCCCCGGGAAGGGTGTACTTGCAGGCATTGGACAACAAATTATCAAGCAGCATACCCAACAGTTGCCGGTCTCCCCTGATGCCGACCTGTTCATCTGGCAGGTTTAGATTCAGCTGCAATTGCTTATTGTCACAGTAAGCTTGAAAACCCACAACCTCTTCTTCAAGAATACTGTTCAAAGACAGAGGGTACAAACTTGCTTTCTGTCTGGTAATATCCACCTTTTCAAATTCAAGCAATTGGGTAATGAGGGTATGCAATTTCTGCGTATTGTGGCGAGCCATATCAAGGTAATACCTTGCTTTATCGCTAAGCCCCGAAACACGCCCCATATCCTCCAAAGGTCCCATAATCAGTGTAACAGGTGTTCGGATGTCGTGGGCTGTGTTGATGAAGAATTTAATTTTATCTTCATCGTGCTTCTTTTGAAGCTTATTGCTGTTGTAGCGAAAAATAAAGTAAAAGACGATGGCTGCCAGAACGAGGTAAATTGTCCAGGCCCACCACGTGTTCCACCATGGTTCTGCCACCGTCAGCAGAAGGTTTTTTTCTTCAATGATTTCACCGTTGCTTCGACGGAGATTACGAACTTTTAGCAGATACGTTCCGGGGGCAACATTTGTGTAGCGAAGAACCCCATCGGAAGAAGAGTTGCTCCAGGTCTTGTCGTAACCTTCAAGAATGTGCTGATAATTGATGTCGCGCTGAAACCGGTAATTAATGGATTCGAAGTGAATGGAGAACGAGTTGTGCCGATAGGGCAACTCCACCGAACCTTGCGCTACCATATCGTGAAGAATCGGTTGCCATTTTTCAGCCTTGGCGGAGTCCAGGTAATCAATATTCAGACCGGTTAAGCGCAGCGGGGCTTCATAGTCGGCCTGGGCAATGGCTTCAGGCATTACCAACACCACGCCATCGGTGCTACCATAGGCGAAACGACCGTCGGAAAGTTTTGCAAAGGCAGATTTGTTGTACTCCTTATCCACATCTCCCAGGTAGTTGAGGTTTGAAATATTGTTGTTATCAAACAGCGCAAGTCCTTTAGCGGTACTCATCCACAAGCGGCCCAGGGAATCGGGTTGCAAACTGTAAACATCGTCAGAAGGCAAACCATCGCTGGTGGTAAAAATCTTTATGTCACCGGTTTGAAGATTGTAAAAATTCAAGCCACCTCCCTCTGTCCCCAGCCAAACGGTTTGATCATTATTAAACAACATGGAGATGATATAGGCACTGGCATTTGTATTTTGCAATCCGGGAGAAGAGGCATAACTCTTAATGGTATTCGTTTGCTTATTTACCATATAAAAACCATTAACAGTAGCCACTCCCACTTGATTTGGAGCAACGACTTCAATGGAGTGAATCCATTTGATATCAAAGGCTTGTTTGTATCTCCCTTCCTTGTCAAGCAACAATAGCCAGCCATTATGACCGCCCACCCATATATCGCCATCTGCATCCTGCCGGATGGAAAAAATGTAATTGGTTGTAAGTTCCTCTTTTTGCTGAGTCAGATGTTGAAGCTGGTTCCCCTGAGGATTAAGCAGGTAAACCCCATCACCGTAGGTGCCAGCCCAAACATTCCCGCTGTGCGACCGGCACAGGGTAACGACCACTGTTCCTTTCAGCACATGATTCCATGTATTGGTGCTTTCATCTAGTATACTGATGCCATTGTCGGTGGCAAACCACAGATTTCCATCGCTATCCTCTTCAATCCCATTAACATTGTTATTGGCCAGCGAATGTTCATTACCCCTCTGGTGTTTTAGTATTCTGGTGGGATAGCTGGCACGAATGGCCACAGATACACCCCCGGAATAGCTGCCAATCCAGATATTGCCCTGACTGTCTTTAATAACCGCATATATACCGTTGCCCTGAAGATAAATATCAGTACTGTCTTCGGTGCTCATCAGCAAATGCGGTTTTTGCGATTGCAGATCCACGGTGTAAACACCTCCGCCGTCCACTCCTACCAACATCGTTTCATCATCATAAGGAGTGATGGCCCTTATTGGGTTTAGGAAGCCGGAACTTTGTCCTTTTATCCAAAGCAAGGTGTTGTTGTCCCGTTTTAAAACACCAAGACCATTATTAAAAGTACCTATCCATAGTTGCTGATGATCGCTATGATAGTATAGACTTTGAACATCCTCATCTGTTACCAGCCAGGCAGGTTCCCCTTGTGGTTCAAGCAGAACCACCCCGGTAGAGGTGCCCACATACACAGACGATGAATCGGCGGCGATATCATTCACATAGCGATCTGGCAAAACAGAAATGATCTTACCATTCTTCTCCTTTTTAAAAAGTCCCTTGCTCAAGCCCATCCATAAACACCCTTCTTGGTCTATGAATACCTTGTTTAGAATGATTTCGCCACCAATACCTTCTCCCAGAGACAACATCAATTCAAAGGCATCATCTTCAGTGGAGTATTTGAAAATTCTACCAGTATGATCATACGCCCAAAGTCCGTTTTGCTCATCGTACCACAAACGTAAACGACGCCCGGCCATATCCCCTAAATAAAGGTTTCCGGGCAGTGTATAGCTTTTTACCACTTGTCCGTTGTAACGGTCTATTCCAATTTTGGTGGCCACCCAAATAGCACTGTTTCGGTCTTCGACAATGGAAAACACCCGTTGACTGCTGAGGCCTTCCGAGTAACCAATATGTCTGATATCAAACATATTTTTAGTCAATTCGGCGTTGGAGACCAAAGTAGTCAACCCAAAGGCTGTAATAAAAATGAATTTCAATAATGAGCTCATTTCTCTTCTTCAGTAGGTGAAAGCATTTCAAAAGGACTTTACAACAATCGTGCTATCAAAAGCCTAAAATAACAAAAAACAATCAATTGACTCATCACTCCTCCAACTCACTAATTACAAAGAAAAAGGCCACACCCTGACAGATGCAGCCTTCCTGAAAACCACTGAAAGGTCATGCTCATTTATCTTTGAGCAAATTCCTGAAAACAAACCATAGTATTCCTGAGAAAATAAAAAGTCCAAACCCGTAAAGAGGAGCAATCAATGAAACCCTTAATCCTGCAGCAAGCATTCTCGCTGAAACGTCCACATTTACACTCATATAACGAAGGGCTTCAAAAATCCCTAAAACCTGTCCAAGAATCCCTACCAGCAAACCAAGACTGCCGATAAACAAAACTGCTTCATTTAAACGAGTCAAAGTCAGCCTATCGGTGCTATTCCTCTTTCGCCAAAAGATGAATCCAAGACCTATTACAGTTACCCACATGAGGTAAATCAGGGTCATAAAGAGGGCACCTCCCTCAAACCAATGTTTAAAAATCATATCTTCCTTTTTTTGATTAATACTGAAGTCAATATTAGGACTTCAAATGCACCTCCTGAAATATCTTATACCAATGCTAATTCTCTCCATCCGGATAACCGGTTTTACCCTCCAAACACCTGATTGGTTGTTCAGAGCCTAAAAAGTGTTGTCTGCGTAAAAGAAACTTCCTCAATTTGAGGCTAAATTCCTTTGGTGTATATTTGATGAGTGATGCCCCAGGAATGAAATTCCACAAGATCAACAGTTAAGCAGAATCAAGATATAAAAATAAAATTAGCTTTTTACTCAGTTATCCAATGAATCCAAAAGACAGCAATTCCTCAACCACTCTTGGCAAAAAAGTACTAAGGCAAGTACTGTTTTGGTTACTGGGCGCTGCTCTTTTGTTTTTTGTTTTCAGCAATCGCGAATACAATCTAAACATCCGTTTAGTACTGGTTGCAGTGGTTTCGTTAATAGGTTTTTGCTCCTCTGTTTTGGTAAATCAGATTCTCATCCCACGTTTCCTTTTCCGAAAAAAACGTTTCCTCTTTTTCTATTTGCTAACGGCGGTATTTCTCATTTCATTATGGATCATCATCGTGACCATTTTTATGATTCTGCTCTTTAGCATCAGTCAGTCGCCAGATGTTGTGATTCCGGATCGCAAGGATGTCACCATTCTTTTGGCCGGCAATTATCTGATGATCATTTTAGCGGGCATCATCCACTTTATTGAGGAGTCATATCAGCAACAGCTGGCAAAAAATCATCTGGAACAAATCCACCGGGAGATGGAATTAAAGCTACGGGAAGCCCGCTTAAAACTGATGCAGGATCAGATTCATCCACATTTCATTTTCAACATGCTCAACAATCTTTATGGGTTGGTTGCTGAAGATACAGGCCAGTCGCGTCGCCTTATTCTGAAGCTGTCGGATTTACTGGAATATATTCTTTACGAATGCAACGAACCCCTAATTCCGTTAGAAAAAGAACTCAGCTTTATTCAGGATTACATAGACCTGGAGCGAATCAGGCATGAAGATTTTAAGCTAACAGTAAACTTTCCGGACAATGTCGGAAATACCGAAATTGCCCCGTTGGTATTATTCCCATTTGTTGAAAACGCATTCAAGCACGGACTGGGCAACGCCTCCGACTCCTTTATTAATATTTCCCTGATGGTTGATAATGGGACACTTATATTTACGGTCAAAAACAGCAAACCCCGTCTTTCAACAATAACCCGAAAACCCGAAAAAAACGGTATAGGGCTGCAGAACATTCAGGAAAGGCTGTCTCTTGTTTACGGGGAAAAATCTGATTTTCACATCCATAACGATGACAAAACTTATCAAATCAATCTAAGAATAAAACTCAAATGACCCAAAGACAGAAAACATGCATCATTATCGATGACGAGCCCATTGCCATCCGAATCATCAAGGAACACCTGTCAGCATTTGAATCTCTGCAATGCCTTGAGGGTTTTTCCAACCCGGTAAAAGCGATGGAATTCCTTAGCGGAAACAAGGTGGATCTTGTGTTTCTGGACATCAATATGCCAGGAATCTCAGGCATCGAATTGCTGAAAACCCTGCATTACAAACCCACAATAATTTTTACCACGGCTTATCGCGAATATGCAGTGGATGCATTTGACCTGGATGCGCTGGACTATCTGGTGAAACCCATCTCTTTCGAAAGATTTGCCAGATCAGTAAATAAATTCCTCAATTTGGTCACTCCGATCTCCGAATCTAACGCCCCCGTGGAAGACACCAGCTACATTATTCTTAAAGCCGACAAGAAAAAATACAAAATTGCATTCAACGACATCGTTTTTATCGAAAGCATGGACAATTACATTCAGGTGCACACGCGTAGCAAGGGAAAGCTGATCTGCTACGAGACACTCTCTTCCATTGAGCAGCAATTGCCCGGGGGCAATTTTCTTCGCATTCACCGCTCTTTTATTCTCAATACACTACACATTGATGCATTCACGGCCTCCTACATCGAGATCGGAGGCAGAAAACTAACCATTGGAAGGAATTATAAAGACGAGGTTATGAATAGGCTTTCTTAACAGAATTGAATACCGGCTTTTTTTACTGATATTCATCAAGTCATTGTAACCCTCCATTTGCCAATTGTCCCACATACCTCAAAGCACTCAGGCGATCGTGAAAAATGTTCTCTTCTCCAACTTTTTGATGCAGCTTTAGTTTACGTAGTCGTTTCTCAATAAAATGTTCACCGGTAACCAGATAGACGCTTTTCCCGAAGTCAAGGGCCTCGTCCACCATATTCTCAATAGCCAGTAGAACCGTAGTATCCAAATGAGTGACATCCTTAAGATCCAAAATCAGGTGATTGCATGGAGCAATATTTTTACGCTCGCGTTGAATAGCCCTGGCAACCCCAAAAATCATGGGGCCACTGAGATAAAACAGGTAAACATTATCTCTTATTTTATCAAATATTTCCTTTTCTTCATCAGACAACGGGGCTGTATCCACACTATCCGAAATCATCCTTAGATTAAAGCTTTGCAGGTGACTGAGTTTTTCGATCGTCAGCATATTTGCCACAAAAATGCCCAGGCCCACCGCGATTACCAGGTCGACAAAAATGGTTACCAACAAAACCCCGTACATAATAAACAGAGCTCCCTTGCTGATTTTATGGGCTCTTTTGATAAATGACCAATCCAAAATATCAATACCTACTTTAAAAGCGATGGCTGCCAGGATTGCAAGCGGAATATACTGAATAAGGGGTGCTGCTCCGAAAATAAGCACCACAAGAAATACTGACCGCATAATTCCCGACCACCGGCTTCGCGCTCCCGTGCGAATATTTACTACCGTCCCCATTGTGGCACCTGCTCCGGGCAAAGTCCCCAGAAGGCCTGCGGTCAGATTGGCCAGTCCCTGCCCCATCAGCTCGCGATTGCTGTTGTGCTCTTCGCGCGTTAATGAATCCGCAATAAGGGCTGTGAGAATGGTATCGATACTCCCCAACAAAGCCAGCAAAAAAGCATCCAAAAAAACGGAACTCCAGTTATGATCCAAGGGCATCAGTGGAAGATTGAAATTGGGCCAGCCCAAATCAAAAGCTCCAATGAGTCGTATGCTTTCACCTCCTGGTATAAACAAAACCAAAAGGCTAAAAAATATCAGCACCGAAAGTTGCGAGGGGAAGCGTCCCTGCCAGGATTTGGGATAAAACAAAAGCACCAAAAGCCCGCCTACACCAATCATCAATTCCAGATAATTGACGGATCCCAAAAGTTCAGGCAGATTTTTCACCAATCCTACAATGCCTCCTTTCACGGCTTCGTGCCCCAAAAATGCCGGCACCTGCATTACAATTAAAATAAGAGCAATGCCCGACATAAAACCACTGATCACAGAATAGGGCATCAACCGGAAGTAGCGCCCCAACTTAAAATAACCCAACAATATCTGAAAAAGACCTGCGAAAAAGACAATCGTAAAGGAATAAACCATTCCATCCTGTAGTCCATATTCAGCAATATTGGATGCAAAAACAGCTGTCATAAAAACGGTCATTGGCCCTGTAGGTTCCGAAATCAGCGTTCTGCTGCCTCCTGCAAGGATGGCTACAAGTCCTATGACCACCGCCCCGTAAAGTCCTGCCTCCGGACCGGCTCCCGAGGCCACTCCGAAAGTCAACGCAATGGGAATGCTGACAATGGCGGCCACCAGCCCTCCGTATAGGTCGCCTCGTTTTATGTTTCCTGGAAATATTGACATGTATGATAGCTAAAAATCTCTTAATGACAACCGAAAATTAGTTAGATTGTTCCAGCAATCCTTGAAAAAGCAATAACTAAAAATCATTAGCACATTCCAACCAAAGGATTAATCTTAATACAATACTTTCCTTTCTGTCTCAAAAGAATTCCATCTTTTTAGAACCACATCAATCTCCAAGTCACATTCTTTGTTAATTTTGTAGCAACACAAAAATATTAATCTTCAATTCTATAGCCCTGTGAGCGACGAAAAACAACAAATACTGGATCGCAGATACCTCGATATGGCCCGGATATGGGCACAAAACAGTTATTGCCAGCGCCGTCAGGTCGGGGCTCTACTGGTTCGCGACAAGATGATTATTAGTGACGGATACAATGGCACTCCATCGGGATTTGAAAACATCTGCGAAGATGAAGACAATAAAACCAAACCTTATGTGCTCCATGCCGAAGCCAATGCGATTACCAAAGTAGCACGATCCGGCAACAGCAGTGAGGGTGCTACGCTTTATGTAACCTCATCCCCCTGTCTGGAGTGCTCTAAGCTAATTATTCAGGCCGGCATTTCCAGGGTTGTGTTCTCAGAAAATTACCGGGTAGAAGATGGTGTAAATCTTCTAAAGAGAGCAAAAATAGAAGTAGTTCAGCTGGAATACAGAAATCCTGAAGAATTACCCTAATAAAGGAACAATTTTTGTGATAAGAACTTATTCGATAACTTGCTAAAGTTTTCGGGAATGGGCTTCTGATCATTTAATTTCTACCTGTAAAATCGGATATATAAACCCAAAGCCCTCATTTCTGAAAAAGGGGTTATCCAGGAAGCATTGCAGGCACAATGTAATTACAATCAACAAAAAGGGGCAAATTGCCTATTCACAGAACCATCAGAACAATGAACGAACCAAAGAAAAACACAACTCGGCAAATATATCTTCCATTAATACTTGCAGCCGTTCTGATAACCGGTATGTTCATCGGACGCATCACCAATCCTTCAAGTAAAGGAGCCACAGGACAGCGACTGATGATTGCCCCGGAATCGGGAAAGTTGCAATCAATCATTAACCTCATCGACGAACAATACGTGGACAGCGTTGATGCCGGTCAACTTGTGGAGAATGTCATCCCCGAAGTATTGGAAAAGCTGGATCCACATACGGTATACATCCCTCCCCAAGACCTTAAAGCTGCCAATCAGGAGTTGGAAGGAAACTTTGGTGGAATAGGTGTAGAATTCAGCATGCCTAATGACACCGTGATGGTGGTCAGTGTGGTTTCGGGAGGACCATCCGAAAAGGTAGGAATTCTACCCGGCGATCGCATTATCACTGTTAACGATTCCATTATTGCCGGCGTAGATATGCCCACCAATGATGTGGTCGGAATGCTCAGAGGCGATATTGGCACGAAAGTAAATGTGGGCATTCAGCGCCGTAACCGGAAAGACCTCATTGACTTTGAAATCACTCGCGGAAACATTCCCATGTACAGTGTAGATGTAGCCTATATGGTCACCGATTCCATCGGGTACATCAAAATCAACCGTTTTGCACGAAACACTTATCAGGAGCTTCTGTCGGCACTGGCCAAACTGAAAGCCAACAACTGCCAAAGTATCATTGTAGATCTTCGAGGCAACTCGGGAGGTTATCTTGATATTGCCATCAGCATGGTGAATGAGTTTTTGCACGAAGACCAAATGATCGTCTACACGGAAGGAGTCAACAGTCCGCGCCAGGACGTCCATGCCAATGGGTCAGGCTCATGTCAGGACACAGAGGTTACGGTACTGATTGATGAATTCAGTGCTTCGGCCAGTGAAATATTTGCCGGAGCAATGCAGGACAATGATCGCGGACTGGTAGTTGGACGTCGTTCCTTTGGCAAAGGACTGGTGCAACAACAGTTCTCTCTTCCTTCAGGAGGTGCATTACGGCTCACAGTGGCACGCTATTACACCCCCAGCGGAAGATCTATTCAAAAACCTTACGACAATGGGGTGGAAGATTACTACCACGACATCATCCATCGCTTTGAACACGGTGAGTTCTTTGAAAAAGACAGTATTGATGTGAATGATTCGCTAAAGTACAAAACCGTTGGTGGCCGTACAGTTTACGGTGGAGGTGGTATTATGCCTGATGTTTTTGTCCCACGTGATACAAGCAATCATACCGATTATTATTATCGTCTACGTGAAACAGGAACCATCTACCAGTTTGCCCTGGAGTATTCCGACAAAAACAGAAAAGAACTCTCGGCCTTTGAGAATGTGAAAAACCTGAAGCAGCATTTGGATCAGCAGCCTGTAGGTCAGTTGCTGCTTGATTTTGCCCGCACAAAGGATGTAAAATTCAACAAAAGAGAATACCAAAAATCCAGCGAACTGATAGATCTGGAAACCAAAGCTTATATTGCCCGTAACATCCTGGACAATGAAGGGTTTTACCCAATCATCAGTAAACAGGATGAAGTATTGCAAAAGGCCATTGAACTAATCCAAAGCAACAAAATTAACTCAGTTCTCGAAGTACACAATCAGGAAGAAAAGCCAGATGCTGAGACATCTGGCATGGAAAAATAAATCTGATAACCGATCAAACAACAATTAAGTAAATGGGTACATTACTCCGAATAATACTAATAATCATTATTGTCTATTATCTGTTCAAACTAATAGGGAGATACCTTTTCCCTTATCTGCTGAAGAATCAGGTGGAAAAGATGAAGAAAAAGCAGGAACAGGCTCAGAAAGACTATATGAATCAGCGTAAAGAACAAGAGGGAAAAGTCACCATCGACTACAATTCCAAAAAGAATCAACAAAAGAAAGACACC
>DHQK01000185.1 GCA_002411085.1 Marinilabilia sp. UBA5340
CCATTTGCCTGCCATTAACCTGAGAGTGCATTTTTTTCTTTATTCAGCATCATGCTCCATGAATCGGGCTGGATGTTAAAATGACACCCGCCCTCTACTACTAAAAAGGGGTTCTCATCACAGTCGAACCTAAAATGGCCCAAAATGCCAATCCGCATTTTTTGAGGGTCGGAAGCAAAATGAAAATTCACCCTTAACTTAGGTTTGGTGCCTTCGCTAAAATTGGTCTCAATAACAGCAAATTGCTCGGTGGTAATTTTGGCAAGTGCAAAGCCAATTTCGTTTATTTGATCATTATCCATTGGTCTGGTACGGTTTGTTATAGTTGGTATCAGATTCAAAAACTTTGTATGCGAACGAAGATGCCTGGTTGTAAAATAAAGGGTCATCCATTTCCCCATCTTCAACAGAAGCATCGAAAGTTCTTTCTGAAACAGGAATTTCAATTAAAGTTATCCCCAGCACTTCTTCAATTCTCCCAATGGTTTCTAACGTAAGGTTTTCATTCCCTTTTACCACTTTGTTGATGTATTGCGCAGAAACGCCCAGCTTCTGGGCCAGCATTTTCTGTGTCATGCCGTTAATGGGCTTTTGGCGTCTGATTTCGCGCAAAATAAGAAGGGCAATTTGAAACGACCGTTTTGTCCAGACTCTGTTTTCCTTTCTTTGTCTGGCTTTTTCCATCCAGCCTGAACGGTCATCGCTTATTAACTTTCTGAAATTCTCTATGTTTTGATTGCTCATGGTGTTGTACTTTTTTGAAGTCCGTAGATGGTTACGGGGGTGTCGGATAAGGTGTTGAGGTTATTGTTTTGGCAGTGGCAATAACATCCCGGCTATATGCGTTTAAGATGCCCGGATTTAAGGACAAACTCTTTTATTCGTTTAATAATTCTTTAAAAGAGTATGCATCAAATACATTGTTATCTCGCAAAAATTGTCTGCATCGCTCCAGTTTAGCCAACTCTTCCGATGTGTGCGGTCTTTCTTCCATGGTTCTCGTAAGTTTGATAGCTCCTCCGGTAATAAAATATACATCTTTGTCAATTCTGATGGCGTACAATCTTAGCCATCTTCTTCGTGTCTTTTGTTTTGAAAGGGTTAAGATGCCTATTTCTTCATTGTGCAAATTTCTAAACAGTGATTCTAAATTGATTGGATCATTTTGTACGGCATCGAAAAGTTTTTCACTCAACAAATGAGCCTCTTCACGGGTGTGCAAGATGGCTTCGTCAATGGTTAGCTTATAATAAGCTAAATCCTGTTTGTGTTTTTCAAAAAAGTTCTGCAAGTACTCTGAACTATCCCATAAGTCAAACAGTCGTTCCAGTTCGTCTGCATCTTCGCCAACGTATTTAGCTGCAGTTAAATTTTCTCCAAATATAGAGACTATTTTCATAAAATCAACTTACAGGTTTATTTTTAACATTTTCGTCAATGGAATGGTTCATTTAAGCCACAAGTATTTTATTTAGTTCGTCGATCAGGTCATTCATTTCATTGCCAAAGAGCTGATACATTTTGCCACGTCCTCCCCGGGCATCAAAAGGCGTATAATCCAGGTCGTCCATATCAATATGATAACTGCTCACTACATGGTCTTTTATCATACGTAGCCACTCCATTTGATCGGGCGTAAAACGGTTGTGCTTTCCGGCGTTTTGTTTAAAAATCCAGTCCTGAA
Source organism: Marinilabilia sp. UBA5340 (assembly GCA_002411085.1). Taxonomy (GTDB): domain Bacteria; phylum Bacteroidota; class Bacteroidia; order Bacteroidales; family Marinilabiliaceae; genus Marinilabilia. The sequence continues at coordinate 1,685 of DHQK01000185.1, forward strand.
AGTTCTCATTGATGGTTTTATCAAACGGCTTTAATTCTTTGTCGATGCCACAGGCGCGCCGGATCAGTGAAACGAGCGCTGTAAGCTCATCTTTGGGCTGGTTGCTTTTAACCTTTTCGATGGTGGCATAAGCATTCCACACATAATCGGGGGCCAGTTTTGGTTTTTCCAGCCGGATCTTTTCCATCACCTCTTTGATCATTTCAAAAGTAATGTTCCGGCGTTGATAAGGTTGGTTGTAAAATATGCTAAGGGCTTTGATTTCATTTTTATTCGCTTTCAGGTATTCTGAAAAATCATGGATGGTTTCTTTGGCTTTGTCCACTGTAAAATGATCCCAGCCTGAGTTTACAACCGAGTCAATGTTGATGTGGTCAATGATTTGCTCATGTTCCTGTCTTACATTTTCCAGATATTCATTCAGTTCTCCGTTGAAAGTGCTTGCTGCCTGACGCATCAATTCCTGATGTGCCTCTTTCTTTGCCTCTGCTTCTTTTGCGGGGGTTCGTTCTTCAATGGGGGTATGCGATATTTTTTCCTGAGTTCGTTCCTTAATGGCATCCGGATCAAAAGCATTAATCAGTTCCTTAGCCATCTGCTTAAGATTTTTCCCTCCCGAATGTTCCAGCAGCTTTTCCTTTTCCTTTTGCGTGATTTGTTTTTCAAGGCGGATGAGCCGGTTGGAAAGAGACAGGAATAAATCTTCATCTTCAACGCCCATGGTGATGGCGCCCAGCAGGTCTTTCATACTGACCGATGGTTTACGTTCCAGTGGCCGGCTGTCTGTTTTCTTGGACTTCGTAGCACCAATGGCATCCACAATTACAAAATGAGTTTTGGTTTGGGCCATTCGTGAAACCTGCATCAGCTTGTCATTGTCGATGGTGCGGGTTCCACGACCTTTCATCTGTTCAAAGTAGTTCGTGCTTTTCACATCGCGCATAAACAGGAGCACCTCCAGTGGTTTCACATCGGTTCCGGTGGCTATCATGTCAACCGTAACAGCAATGCGTGGGTAATAGGAATTCCTGAAACGGTTCAATACCGATTTCGGATCTTCCACTGCCCGGTAGGTGACTTTTTTACAAAATTCGTTTCCTTCATCAAATTCCTCCCTGATGATTTTTATGATATCATCAGCGTGGCTGTCAGTCTTTGCAAACACCAATGTCTTTGGGACTTCATATTCCCCGTTTTCGTTAAACCGTTTGGGAAATATCTCAGTTTGTAAAGCCCTTTTGTATTCACGAATAATATTTCTGATCTGACTTGGATTGACCACTTTTCTGTCCAGATCGTTTTTGGAGTATTGTGTGTCTTCGTCTTCCTGTTGCCAGCGTTTTTCACGGGTCAGTTTATCCCGTCGATCCACAAACCATCCTGCTTTTACCACCTCTCCTTTATTGCTGATGTCGGTTTCGATGGAGTAAACATCATAAGGTACGTTGACACCATCGGTTACAGACTGTTCGTAAGTATATTCGCTTACCACATTTTCATTGAAAAAACCAAATGTCCGCTTGTCCGGCGTGGCTGTCAAACCTATCAGGAACGCATCGAAATAGTCCAGTACCTGTTTCCATAAATTGTAGATGGATCGGTGGCATTCATCGATAACAATGAAATCAAACGTTTCGATGGGAACTTTTTCGGAGTATTCAACCGGGACAGCCTTTCTCTTGCTCAATTGTTTTTGCATCCAGGAGCTTTCGTTGGGATTGCTTTCTTCGGCTGCTTCATCCAGATCTTCGCCTTTAAGAATGGAGTATAAGCGCTGAATGGTAGAGATGCACACCTGACTGTCGGACGAGATATGGCTGGTCGCTAATCTTTGTATGCGGTATAACTCGGTAAATTTTCTGTTGTCATCTACCGGCTGATAAGTCATGAATTCCTGTTCAGCCTGCTCACCAAGATTTTTCGTGTCCACCAGAAATAAAACTCTTTTGGCATCGGCAAATTTCAGTAAACGGTAAATGAAAGTGGCAGCCGTAAAAGTTTTTCCTGCCCCGGTAGCCATTTGAATTAAAGCGCGGGGACGGTTATTCCTGAAAGATTCTTCGAGTTTGTTGATCGCTTTGATTTGAGCTCCGCGGAGACCGGTGGAATCGAGACCGGGTAGGTAATTCAGTGCAGATCTGAGGCTTTTGCCTTTATTCAGCCACTCAAGAATGGTTTCCGGTTTGTGAAAACTGAAAACATTTCTTCCCCGTGGTTTAGGATCCCTGTAATCGGTAAAACGGGTAATCACCCCGGTACTTTCATAAACAAACGGAAGCGGGTCATTGTTGAGGTATTTTAATTGAGCATCGGCATAACCTTTGGATTGCTCTTCAACCACTGTTAATCGATGCCCTTCTTCTTCTCTTTTTGCCTCGATAATTCCGGCGGGTTTGCGGTCAATAAACAGTACATAATCTGCCGGTCCTGCATCTGTGGGGTATTCCCTCACAGCTATTCCGCTGCCGGCCCATAAATCCACCTTGTTTTTTGATTGCACAACCCATCCTGCATCCAAAAGCATGGCATCAATTTTATCTCTTGCAATCTGTTCGGGATTCTGGTTGAGTGTGGCAGACATGAGTTAAAAAAAATCGAATTTTCAGTGATTAATTCCGAAAGATACAATTTTCGTTCTTTTTAACCTTAACTGATATTGGAATTTTGAGCCAAAGAAAATTTAATGTGGTCGTTAACTCTACCGTGTAGTTATCCGTGCTATGTAGTTTATCGAGAAAGTGTTCTCTTGTTGGGTGTTATTTGGGTTATTAAAACTCAGATGTTCGCCCAGGTACAACAATTATTCTCATCAACGTTGTATGCTCCTTTTGAATGGTAAGGAAGTTCATGAAGGTTAAACTCTTTGAGACGATCATTAAACTGTTGATTTTAATTGCATCACGTGTGCTCTTGCTTTTTGTTTTAATCCCTTTTCGTCAAATATTACCTAACAAAATTTTATCTAATTTACAATTTTTCCTGACA
>DHQK01000215.1 GCA_002411085.1 Marinilabilia sp. UBA5340
CTGAAAGGCTCCTATGTTTATAGTTTTTCGAAAAACAGATAATATCGACGCTGAAGGTGTCGTATTCTTTAGTAAACGTTAGGAATTATTTTTTTGAAGGAACGAAATATTAAAACGGGTATACATATTTGAGATGAGCCCTTTTTATTAATTTCCTGCTTTAAAAGCTACATCATTTTCATATCAATTAGTATTTCCGATTGCCAGAACGACTCTTAAGATTATTTGCCCTCCTTTATTAAATATCATGAAGGGCAAACGGGCCATTATTAAAATGATGAACATTTTTAAAGATAGCCCGGGATGGCTGGTTTTATTGGGTTGCATCTCAAATGTTTTAAAAGGTGATTCCTGCAGAAAAGCCAGGATACATGCGAACGTTGGTTTTGTCATTATAGGTTTTGTCCGACAGATGCCAAGGGGCAGGTGACAATTTTGTCTCTTTCGTGATGTCCCGGACATTGACATTCCAGCTGAATCCGAGAAAAGCATCAGTGGAGTTGCTGAGCTTTCGGTGCGCTTTGATTTGGAGTTTGTTATGCAAATTGAGTTTGTCGGTAAACCATTCATCTTCATTGATATGGTAAGAGGACAACTCAATGGCAATCCTGTAATAGTCGTTTACAGGACGAAGAGTGCCTAAGCCATAGCCCCATCCCCAAAGTGTCCCTTCATCCTTCGGTGAAACGCCAACTGAAAATATGTTGTACAAATCAGTTGTACCGGTTTTGAAGCTGACTACTCCATTAAGTGTTTCTGTGATTGCGATTTCAATAGCTCGATAGCCATTTTTTACAATACTCATGAATCCAACAGGGGTGCCGTTTTCTAAGGAGTCCGTGATGTTGAAAACACCAATTTGTGTCCCGGATAGTTTTGATGTGTAATTAAAAAAGCCGGCTATTTGAGCTCCCTTTAAACGCTCCTTATTTATGTTTGCAAATCCTGAAATCTGTAACCCATTGAGGTTCCCAACGCTGATATTGGTGAAACCGGCTCCCTGGATGCCATCCAAATTTCCTTTATTCAGATTGAAGCATCCGGCACCTTGCACTCCTTTGAGGTGTCCACTGCTGATATTGGCAAATCCCGCCGCCTGACTTCCGCTGCCTTCCTGATTATAGTTGGCAAATCCTGCCAGCTGCAGCCCTTCATTCTGATGAGTTACATTGGTGAAACCGGCTCCCTGAATGCCATTTTTCAATGTTCCGGCGTAATTGAAAAATCCGGCTATCTGCGCCCCGCTTACCTTATTTTTTACTGAGTTGGCAAATCCAGCCAACTCTACTCCCTGCAAATCTTTTTTTACAAAGTTGGCAAATCCTGCCATTTGTGTTCCTTCCACATTGTTTTGTGTGACAGCAGCAAAGCCAGAGAGTTCAATACCATCTATGCCTCCGCAATTTCCTGCAATGAGGTTTAAGGACAAGTGGTAAGTATTATTCTGAGAAGAGTTTCCGTCAGTACCCATGACCGGGAGAAAGGAGAGTTGAAAAGGTTTTACTTCCGGTTTGGTAGTGCTTGTTGAGTCGTTTTGAGCATATATTCCGGATGCGCAAAATAGCATCAGGGCAATCATACAAAGAATAAATGTCTTCCTGATTTTTTGAAGACCGGTTTTGGAATTGGTTTGGTTTCTGAATTTTGGATACGAGTTCATAGTACATCATTTTTTTCGATTCAAAAGGATGACATCCCATGTAGAGGTTACCTCTATACAAGCAAGAAAAAAATGAGTGAAAAAATGTTAAAAGGGAAAGGATGTTTTTTTTAACCTGTTTATATGAATCAGGTTAGAATTCAATTGCTAGTCCTGCATGCCAGCCAAACCAGCCTTCCATAAATTTATCTCCGTGCATTTCCTGCAAAAATGCATCATTTACAAAGGATATTTTGGGTAAATCTCCCTCCTTGTCCAGGTAAGAAAAATTTAAGGTGGGGCCCAGAAAAATAGCAACAGCCGGAAACAGTTTGATGTCTGTACCTAAAAATGCCTGAGAAATGGATCCGATATGCGCTGAATTCATAAACAGGAGGTCATGATTTAGCCCCATTTCCAGAGATACTTTGGAGGTGATTTGCATAAAAGTTCCCAGTCCATATCCCCAATAATGCGTATTTTCGAAGTCGTGTCCAAACCGGATAGCATTGTAGAATTTTTTTACTCCCAGTTTCATGGATGCATTGAATCCAAATGCCTCCGACGTGTAGAGCTCTGTTCGGTGAAAACCTTTTCTTACAAAGGAAAGCGCTCCCACCGGGAACCCGTTTTCAATGGTGTCGGCATAATTGAAAATTCCAAGCTGGAGTCCCTTGAGTTTTTTTGTGTAGTTGAAAAATCCAGCCATCTGTATTCCTTCTACCTCACGGGTTGCCAGGTTGAACAGTCCGGCATTTTGGAGGCCATTCACTTTTTTTGCAATGTTTCCTAAAGCTGCTATCTGACCTTCATCAACGTTTTCTGAAGCAATATTGGCAAGCCCCGAAAGCTGGAGGCCTTTTACATTTCGTGCATAATTCAGAAAACCTGAGAGCTGAGCTATTTTTACATCTTTTAATGCAACATTGGCAAATCCGGTAATTTGGAGACCATCCACATTTTTTGTTGTGACGTTGTTGAATCCCGAAATCTGTAATCCACGCATGTGTCCATGAAGGGTATTTTGAAATCCGGCGGCCTGTACACCGGTAATGGTGTCCAATACCACATTGCTGAACCCTGCTAACTGAACTCCCTTAACATTGCCTCCGTTTTTGTTGAAGAATCCGGCAGCCTGTACATATTTGGTATTTCCACCTACAAAGTTGGTGAATCCGGCCAGTTGAACTCCTGCTACATCCCTGCGTACGATGTTTACCGCTCCTCCTAATTCCACCCCGTTCACGCCTCCGTTGTATCCTGCAATCAGGTTTATGGACAGGGTGTTGTTCACCGCACCGCTCACGTTCAGATTGGTACCCAGAAAGGGGAGAAGAGAAATTTGCCCTTTGGTGCGGTCGAAAATCGTGAGATTGTCACTGGTGAGTTTTGACTTTTGGGGAACAAGAGATGCTACAATATTTCTTTCATGCAGATCTACCAGTTTGAGATGTTTTCCGTTACCGGAAATGGTTTTCAGATTTTCCTGTGGAGTTAACTCTATATCAACGGAGTGTTGGGGAATGGTGGTTATCATCAAAATAGAGTCCCTGAAACCGGCCTTACTAAAACTAAACCCCCTGATTTCTTTTGTGGATCCAATCGTTAGTTCATACGTTCCCATAGAGTCCGATAATGCAGTACTTTTGCCATTTACAAGCAAAATGGTGGCATTGGGGACTGGCCTCCCGTTATCAGCGTTTGTGATTTTTCCGGAAATATAGTTTCTTAGAATAGTCGGTGAAGTGTCAGATTTCCATGGGGTTAAATCTGAAGGAATCAGCACAACATGTCTCCCGAGTACTTTATAGTTTGTTCGCTTGTTGAAAAGAATATCCAGCGATTTTGCTACGCTGATCTCGTCAGCATTAATGGAAACCAGTTCGTTTTCATTTATGCGCGCCGTATTGTAAGAGAAAATGAAACCTCCCTTTTGTTCAATTTCCTTCAGGACTTCGCCAACAGGTTTTTTATTGGCATGAATAGAGATTTTTTCTTTGAGAAAATTGGTTTGTGCATTGCTCCGATTGGGAGCGAAAAGGCCCCCGAACAGGAGTATTGTGAAAAGGAGAAAAAAGGATCGGTTAACTGCACTCATCGCCATCAATCTTATAGCTGTTGCCTTGTTTTGTATAGTTAAGTTTGAAAGTGGTGGTAACAATCTCCATTATTTCTTCGCAGTTCTGATTCTCAAAAGTGGTGGTGAGTCTGCAATTTTTTATCAGCACTGGATCTGCATCAATTTTTACCTGGAAATGCTGCTCCAGAAGAGCGAAAACCTCCATGAGGGGAGTATCTGAGAAGTAGAATGTATGATCTACCCAGGCAATTACTGCGGGTCTGGGGATTTTATTCTTGATCAATCTATCAGTCTTCTGCAGCCACTTTCCTGTTTCTCCCGGTTTTATTCTGATGCTTAGGGTGTCTTTTTTGATGTCGTTGAAATGATTCATACAGACTTCACCTTCTTTTACAAATACTTCTATGTCTTCTCCCGGTCTGGCATTGACACTGAATTCTGTTCCTGTTACTTCGACCCAAACTTCGTCTGTTTCCACAATAAAAGGTTTCGTTTTATCAGGTACAACTTTCACAAAAACTTCTCCTTTTAGCTTTATTCTTCTTTCTGTGAAGTCAGAAAATTTCTGAGGATATTGAAGAGACGAATTTTCATTGAGCGTTATAATACTTCCATCAGGTAATGTACTATTTTTGATGGTTTCGGATGTTTGGGTTACTAGCAAAACGGGAGAGGCCTGATCTTCGGCGAGCCATCGGGGTATAAGAAGGAAAAGCAGGACTGCTGCAGCAGAGATGGCTGGAATCACCCACCTTAATTTGTGTAATAGAGTTTTCCGTGACTCCTTGGTTTCATAAGTTTCAATTCTGTCCTCTAATCTGATCCAGGCTGCATCGATGTCCACTTTTATTGGTGTTGTTTGCAACCGCCCTGTTTCCAACCACAAATGCTCATATTGATCCAACAGCTTCCTGTTTTCATGGGATGCCTCCAGCCATTGCTCTATCTGAGTCGTTTCTTCAGGGGTTGCTTCCCCCAAAAGAAACCGTAAAAGCAAACTTTCATCAATATGTTTCGTTTCGTGGTTCATGTCTCTGTATAAGGATGACAACTCAGTTCGTCTTTTCCTCTACTTCAATTTAAGATATCATTAAAAATGAGTAGTATCACTGGCAGATACTCTTTTAATTCTTCCCTTAAAAATTTTAATG
>DHQK01000182.1 GCA_002411085.1 Marinilabilia sp. UBA5340
CCCTCTTCCCCTACCCGCCGCTCTCCGGATGTGGTTGTTTCCCCGCGAGCCACAGCTCCACTCAACTGTTTCATTTGCCCGGCAGACAAAGCTTCAACAGGGGAAACCATGGCCGCTTCTCCATAGAAACTGATCTGATTGATTCCTCCATGTCTGTTAAATTCGACCCCAAAATTGATATTTCCTTTGATCAGTGTTTCATTGACTATACCCGCCTGCAAAGCAGCACTGATTCCTAATCCAACATCCGGATCAGGCACATAATTTACTCCGGAGACTGATGAGATGGTTTGTGTTCCGCCTGCATTGCTTTGGAAGGTTCTTTTCATTCCATAACTTAAGCCTCCCCCAAAACCATTAATGATAAAAGGAGGAGCCGGCACGGAAGCACTCCCCAAAGCAATAAAAGCATCAACGAAAAAGTAACGGCCAAAGTCTGCGTTTCCGAACATCCCGGCAACTTTTAATTTTAGTTTGCCCGTACTACTAAAAGTATCAGCAAAACTGGCATCTATTTTTCCATAAAAGGCATCTCCGTAAACAGGATCATTGTCAAATAACTCAATACGACCATGCATGGTAAAAGCACCTTCTTTGGAGGCATCAACATTAAAATAGTCTATGTCAAGCTTTTCAAACCGCCATTCGTCTGCAGAAATACGGGCAAGAATAGAGAAATCACCATCCGCATTGATTCCAGCCCCGTCTACAGGAGATAAGTTGGCATTGACGTTGAAGCCAAACCCGACAAGCTCTCCCCTTTTTTCTATTTTGATATCCGAAATCGTAATAGGAAATTTGGCCAGTTTCGCTTCTCCAAGGCCTCCCACAGCGATATAATTTACATCAAAGAAGGGAGGCGCCCCGGAAAGTCTCATCCCCTGAAAATCGACATAAGGAGTGTTTACAATTTGGTTTCCTCCCCCGGAATTGGCACAGGCAAAAGTGATTTTTCCATCCAAATTGGCAGTGGGTATAAACTTTCCATCCTCAATGAAAACTTCTATTGAGGATGTAGAATAGAGTTCGATATCGGCTGCAAATACTCCAAAGTCAAGATTTCGGCCGGTTGATACTTCAAAGTGATAATCCCCCCCTTCATCGAAAAAGGCACTATACTCATTATATGAACTACTGCCAGGCAATTGCACCTCGCCACTAAAACCAAAAGACTGAAATGACCCGGTAAAAAAGCCAATACTCAATTCATTGACCGAAAATGGCCAATTTCCAATCACCCCTTCATCTCTGGATAAAATATTCCTTCCTGTGACGAGTCCGGTAAATCCAAAGTCGTCAAGAATCAATTCGCTGGCAGAAAAAATTATCGGAGAAACCTGATTCTTTTTTCTAAATTTCGATGAAAGATAAACATTGGCTTCTCTTACATAGACCCCTCTCCAAAGAGTTTCCATTTCCCCGGTAAATCCTCCCGGATAGTTTTTGGGCAGTCTAAAAGAGGAGGCATTGTGCATATCACTAAAATCAAGGACAACATTGGAAAATTCGAAATAGGCTTCATCGAACCCTTTAATTTTAAAAGCAGGAAAAGAGACATCTAGCACAAAATCATTAATGCTGGACAAAGTGGTAAAAAAATCAAAACAAATATTTCCCAATTCATCCCCTGTAAAAGGGTTAACTTCAACAAATTTGGACTTACTAAGACTTACTTTTCCTTTTAGTCCGATATGATCGAAACCATTACAGGTCCATCTGGCATAAGTCCCTTTTTGCCACTCCAATACTGCACCACTAAATAAACCGGTTTTAACGGGTTGATCTAAAACCAAATCAAAGGAAGAAACTCCTCCGGCAAAAGAATATCTTACATTTTCAGCTAAAAACCTGATTTTCTTCCCATCCAGTGGATTGGTAATGATAAGAAACGCATCAAATTGCGCATAATCCGAATGCACCTCTGAATGATGCACCACCAAAGAATAGGCCCCATCGAAGACTGAAATCCCCACAGGTAAACTAAAAAAACTCGATGAATCCAGTTTTTCTACATAACGATTTTCCTCAATAACTTTCTGTAAAATTTGATCGTATGGCCCGGCGGTGTTTAAATCCTCCCCTTGTTCCTGTGTGTCGGCATTTTCCCGAGTATCAGGGATAGAAACATTGGTCAATTCAATATCCCCGAAACTCCTTCTACTGCCTTTATCATACTTATCACCCGAAAATGAAGTCAATGAAACAAAAAGAAGGAAAAAAAAGAGGAAGATGGTTGGTCTGGAAAATTTCATTGGGTGCGGGAAAATTTAAAAAAAAGAAATTAGTTTGGTTAAGTATTAAAGAGGAACGATGCTATAATCATCCTTTTTTTCTGAAATCCATTCTCTCACAACAACAAGTGCTTTTTCATAATCATTAGTGTCTAACTGTCCGGCAGCATCTACCTGGAAAGGAAAATCTGAAATAGCTGGCGCCACTAACTCCATTAAACGATAAGCACAAGTAATTTTAGCATCACTATCCAGGTTGGGAGATGAACAGTTTTGTTCATCAGAAAGAATGGATTCCAATAAAAAGTCAATAGCATTTTTATTACGCGTAAAAACCAAATCAGGAATTAAAGCTAAAATTACCATATCATTCATTCCAGTCCTTTCAATCTGATTCAGACACCAAAGCACAGCATCATCATCCCCGTAACGACCCAAAGTGACATTTAAATACCACTTAGTGGACATTGACAAATCCTTTTGGTTCAAAAGATTTTCAAAATAAGGAATCAACGACTCAATATTTAAACGGGCCGCTAAAAATGAAATTTGCTTGGAGGGCATCTTTTGTTCCAGAACAACTGAAGACACCTGGTTGCTGGTAGCAGAAGTAAAAGCCTGTGGTGAAAAGGACTCCAGAAAACTACAAACACTCTCTCTATTTCCGGGATTTTCATCCCATAATCCATGAGATACAAGATGTGTAACAACTCTACTTGACAAACTTGACTGCTCAAGACCAACGAGATACAAAAACCTATAACTTCTCAAACGATTTCTACTATCCCTCTTTTCATTTATATAATAGGGATAATTGGTTAAAAAATTGCTTAGAACAGAAGCAGATAAACCGGAGACTTCGCTACGCGAATAGTTTTTGCCTTCATCAATAGACTTTTCAATATCAAAAAATTGAACTTTAGATGTTTGCGAATAACAAACACAAGTAAATGCCGAGATACAAAAAAATAGATAAAGTCGGGGTAGAATTATTGTCATATAAGGGGCTTTTACAATTAAGGATCTTGACATACAAATGTAATAAAATTTAAAAAAAACAAAAAAACTACCAATTAAAACTGAAAAATTATCATCAATCGTCCAAATGCAAAAACCCCAATTGATCTACACCAACCGCCCCGCCATTGAATCAAAAATAAACAGATGAAAAGGCAAGAGTGAATACCAATAAAGGCGGCCGACTACTCCCTTGGGCCTGAAAGTGGCAGTCTGAATCAAGGTGTCATTTACTATTTTGAATTCGAGCCAGGCCTCGCCGGGCAATTTCATTTCGGCCAGCAACAAAAGCCTGCCCTCCTCTTGGTTGGCATAAAGTACGCGCCAAAAATCAAGAGTATCGCCTGCCTGAATATAATGGGCATTGGTGCGTCCCCTTCGCAACCCCACACCTCCGGTTAGCTTATCAAGAAAACCGCGTAAACGCCATAGCCAATTGGCAAAATACCAACCTTGGTCGCCTCCGATACTCCATATTTTTTGGATGGTTTCTTTGCGATTCACAATTTTCTTACAGCGTTGATCAGTCAGGCAACCGTACGTGGGCACACTGATGTAATCTGATATTTTGTAATTCAGCCGGCCACTGATGGTGGAATCCTTCCAACTGGAAACAATTTCATTTTGCTCAATTTTCATAAAAGCACGACGTACAGCTTGGTCATACGATAGTGGCTCCAAACTCAATAGTTCCTTAATCCGGTTGTCCTGTGCCACCACTTCCACTTTCATACTATCCACCAGGGCAATGGCCAGTTTGTAAGATGTAGCTGTCACGAAATAAAGCCAATAGGATGAAAGGCGGGGTGTCATCACCGGAACAGTCCAGATGTGCCGCCTGAGCCCCCTCACCCTGGCGAGTCCCATTAGCATTTCTTTATAGGTAAGCGTTTCAGGGCCCGACAAATCAAAGTGATGGTCAAACGTATCCCGATTGTTGATGCAGCCCGTTAATACTTTTATTACATCAGAGATAGCCACCGGCTGGCATTTGGTGTTAAGCCATCGCGGCGCAATCATCACCGGCAGTTTTTCTACCAAATCCCGGATAATCTCAAAACTGGCACTCCCTGAACCGATAATAATGCCGGCTCTGATCGTGGTAAGCACATAATTTCCCTTACCCAGTTCATCTTCCACATTTTTGCGTGATTGAAGATGGGTCGACAGAGTCTTTGAATTAATAATACCACTAAGATAAATCACCTGCCGAACATTCAGATCCCTCAAAGCTTCTCTGAAATTGATAGCTGACTGTTTTTCCAGTTCCTGGTATTTGGATGATGTGGACATGGAGTGAACCAGATAAAATGCACATTCAATATCGGGCGGGATTGTTTTTAAGGATGCTCTATCTGTCAAGTCCAACTCCACAATTG
>DHQK01000115.1 GCA_002411085.1 Marinilabilia sp. UBA5340
GGATAATCCAGTCCTGCAGAGATGCTGTAAGGCTCTGTGATTTGACCATCATCGGTTTGCATCAGGTTGGTCATGCTTCCGTGGATGACACCGGTTTCGCCCATAGCAATGGAGGCGGCTGTTTTACCGGATGTCAGGCCTTCTCCGGCCGCTTCCGCCCCGATGAGTTGCACTTCGGGCTCGTCCAGAAAGTGATAGAACGATCCGGCCGCGTTGGAGCCTCCACCAACACAGGCTACCACATAGTCGGGGTTGCTGTTGCCGGTTTTATTCCTCATTTGCCATTGTATTTCACCGCTGATGACTGATTGCAGCCTTGCTACCATGTCGGGATAGGGGTGAGGCCCTACTACCGAGCCGATGAGGTAAAAGGTATCCAGCGGATTGGCAATCCAGTCGCGTAAAGCTTCGTTGGTGGCATCTTTAAGAGTACGACTGCCTGAGATGGCAGGTCGGACATCGGCTCCCAGCATTTTCATCCTTGCTACGTTGGGAGCCTGCCGTTCTATGTCGGTTTCGCCCATATACACCACGCATTCGAGTCCCATCAGTGCACAAACGGTAGCTGTTGCCACTCCATGCTGTCCGGCCCCGGTTTCTGCGATGATGCGTTTTTTACCCATTTCATTGGCCAGTAGAATCTGACCGATGGTGTTGTTGACTTTGTGACTGCCGGTGTGGTTGAGGTCTTCACGCTTGAGCCATATATTACAGCCATAATGGTCTGATAACCTGTCGGCATGATAGAGTGGAGAGGGACGGCCCGCATAATCTTCAAGTAGTGTTTTGAAGTCTTTTCGGAACGATTCCGAATTCATGATTTTCAGGTAGTTTTCTTTGAGGTTTTCGATGTTGGGAATGAGCATTTCGGGAATGTATGCTCCTCCATAAGGACCGTAAAAGCCTCGTTCGTCGGGTTGAAATGAAGTTGACATATCAGATAAAATTTCTATGTTCTGTTATTGGTTACGTATACTGTTGATAAACTTTTTTACTGAATCCAGGTTTTTAAAGCCGGGCGACGACTCGAATTGGCTGTTGATGTCTAGTGCGTATGGTATAAGCGGGCATTCTTCAAGGATTTTGTCTGCATCCGCAGGAGCGATTCCTCCACTTAAAAAAAATGGTCGCTCAGGGTTGAGTCCTGACAAGAGGGACCAATCAAATTTTTTCCCGCTTCCACCATATTCAGATGTCGGGGTATCGAAAAGAAAAAAATCACTAACACCCCGAAAAGCCTCGGTTTTTATGGAATCATCAGTTTTTTTTAGACTGAAAACTTTGATGATTTCCAATCCCTGATCTTTAAGAGCTTTGCATTGTTCAGGACTTTCTGATCCGTGAAGCTGTACCGCATCAAGCTGGTATTTTTTGCAGATGTCCAAAATGGTCGCTGTATTTTCATTGACAAATACGCCTGTTTTGCGGATGGGGGCCGGGATTAAACTGGTTATATCCGGACTTAGGGAATTTCCTGCATACCTTGGTGATTTTGGATAAAAGATAAAGCCAATGTAATCAGGAGCAAGCTTCACCAGATCCTTGATGTTCTGATGATCGCGCATTCCGCAAACTTTTATTTTTACTTTATTCTGCATGTTGATGATATATAGATGATTGAAAGCAATCCTTTTCGGGGACTCTTTAGCTGGTTGAGTAGTCTTTTTTTTCCGCTCTGAATTTCGACTTATCGGTTAATTCCAATTTGAATTTGGCGCATGCTCCCGCCGGATCTTGTTGCTTCATAAAATATTCCCCCATCAGGAATCCTTTGAATCCTGCTTCTTTCAAAAAGATGAAATCTTCTGCCGAATGAATCCCGCTTTCGGCGATGGGCAACAGGTGTGATGGCAATTTGGAGGCCATTCGGGCGGCATGTTGCAGATCCACTTCAAATGTTTTGAGATTGCGGTTGTTGATGCCTACCATATCCACATAACTATTGAGAATTTCGGTCTCTTTCTCATCGTGCAGCTCCATCAGGACTTCCATTCCCAAATAATCGGCCAGGGCAGCCAGGTCTGTGGCCTGCTCTTTTTCCAGAATGGCTGCAATCAGCAGAATGGCACTGGCTCCAATTGCTTTGGCTTCATAGACCTGATACGGATCTATGATAAACTCTTTGCGGATGATGGGTGTGTTGGTGAGATCACGGGCCTGACTTAAATCGTCATTGCTTCCGCCAAAAAAATGATTGTCGGTAAGTACTGAAATTCCGGCAACTCCTGTTCTTGCATATCCCGGTACGATATTCGCCACCGTGGCACCATTATGAATCACACCTTTGGAGGGCGATTGTCTTTTAAACTCTGCAATCACCGGGAAATCACTGTTCCGGATCAGGCTTTCGCGCAGGGAAGCCACAGAGGAAGAAAAGTGGCGGTAATATTTCAACTCTTTGATGGAGACCTTTTGTTTTGCGGCTTCCACTTCTTCCTTTTTGTATGCTACTATTTTGTCGAGGATGTTCATAGCTTGAAAATATTTGATAGCCAGGGGTTAAATTGTTTGTAAAAGTTTTTTCATGGTTGTGGCTGCTCTTCCGCCTTTCAATGAATCAGTTGCTTTTTCGAGGCATTGCTCAAACGACAGTTGCTCATCCATGGTTTGGATGGCCAGGGCAGCATTGGCAAGTACTGCATTGTTTTGTGCATCAGACCCATTCCCTGCCAGCACTTTTTTAAAGATGGCTGCGGATTCCTCAACCGTGTCTCCACCGAAAATTTCCTCTGGTTTGTTGGCTGGCATTCCGATATCTTCAGGTTTTAATAGTTTTTCACCCTTGTGTGAGATCACTTTAAAAGCATCAGTCAAAGATACTTCATCATAGCCATCAATGTTGTGGACAATGCTGAACCTTTTATCCGATTGTTGATAAATGTACTGGTATATACGTGCTAGTTCAAGGCTAAATACCCCAACCAGTTGAAACTGAGGACTGGCCGGGTTTACCATGGGGCCCAGCATGTTGAAGAAGGTTTTTATTCCCAGTTCACGGCGGATGGGGCCTACCGCTTTCATGGCAGGGTGAAACAATGGTGCATGCATAAAACAGATGCCCGTCTGGTCTATCTGCTTTTTCAATTGGTCATTGTCGTTGGTGAATTTATACCCCATGTATTCCATTACGTTGGAGGATCCGCAGGCCGAACTGACTCCTGCATTTCCATGCTTGGCAACTTTGTATCCTGCTCCTGCCACCACTAGTGATGCCAGTGTTGAAATATTGAAGGTGTTTTTGCCGTCTCCTCCGGTGCCACACATATCGATGGTCTGAAAATCAGATAGGTCGATGTTCTTGCATTGCTCGAGCAGGCCATCCCGAAATCCGGAGAGTTCTTCCACGGTCACTGCCCGCATCATAAAAACAGAGAGAAAAGCAACAACTTCGGATTTGCTATAATTTTCGCTGGTGATATTGATCAGTATATCCCTGGCTTCCTCTCTGGAGAGGGTGTTGTATTCGAAAAGTCGTTTGAGTGTTGGCTGTAACATTTGTTCAGGTGTTAAATTAAATATTGGAATCAGCGTTTTGTCCTGGTGGTTTTATAGAATTAAAGATTGCTGTCGGTTCTCATGGTCAGGACGTAAAGTTGAGTATTCAGCAATTTCCAAGCTGTTGTTTTATTCTATAGTGTTTATGGTCTTAGTTGCCTACTAGCAACTACTGACTAAAAGCTACTGACTTCTTTATCCTTCAATCCAGTTTTTGATCATTTGTTTTCCATGCTCGGTAAGTATAGATTCCGGGTGAAACTGGACCGCCCGTACGTCATATTTCTTATGCGTGATGGCCATGATTTGGCCCTGAATATCTCGCGCTGTAATTTCAAGATCGTCCGGGAGGTCTTTTTCATTTACCACCCACGAATGGTATCTTCCGCCCATAAAGGTGTCCGGAAGCGTATTGAAAAGCATTTCGTTGCGGTCGCATACGCTGATGGGGGTGGCAATGCCATGATAAACTCTTGGTAGATTGTAAATAGAGCCACCGAAAACTTCAGCGATGGCCTGACATCCCAGGCAAACGCCAAAAATGGAATGGGTGGGAGCCAATTCTTTTATCAGTTGTTTGAGTATTCCTGCCTCGTCCGGAATCCCTGGTCCTGGCGACAAAACAATCTTGTCGTAAGCCCTGGCTTCTTCAATGGTGATTTTATCATTTCGATAAACATCCACCTGCTGGTCTGCCACTTCTTCAAGATAATGCACCAGGTTGTATGTAAATGAGTCGTAGTTGTCTATAACGAGTATCTTCATTTTCTTGTTTTTTGCAAAGCCACAATAACGGTCTTTGTCGGTTGCTAATTTTCTCTGTTCTCTCCTGACTATTAACTAAAAACTAGAATTCTGCAGCCATCTCAATGGCTTTTTTCAAAGCACCCAATTTATTATTGACTTCCTGTAGCTCTTTCTCTTCAACAGATTCGGAAACCACTCCTGCTCCTGCCTGATAAAAGAGCGTATTGTCTTTGCTCAAAAATGAACGGATCATAATGGACTGGTTGAAAGATCCGTCAAGACCTAACTTGCCAATGCAGCCGCCATAATACCCGCGACTGTGTGGTTCGTATTTGTCAATCAGTTGCATTGCTTTGTATTTGGGAGCTCCGGAGAGTGTTCCTGCGGGGAAGGTGTCGGCCATTACCCTTGCTACTTTTCCCGGATCCTGCAACTTTCCGGTTACTTCTGAAACAAGGTGAAGGACATGACTGTAATACTGAACCTCTTTATAGGTTTTCACTTCCACCTCGCGGCAATTACGGCCCAGATCGTTACGTGCCAGATCCACAAGCATTACGTGTTCTGCATTCTCCTTCGGATCCTGGCTCAGCTCTTCGGCCAGTTTCATGTCCTTGAGGTCGTCTCCGGTACGTTTGAATGTTCCGGCAATGGGATTGATCGTGGCAAGTCCTTTTTCTATAACCAGTTGGCTCTCGGGAGAAGAACCCATCAGTCGGTAGTTGCCATAATCGAAATAGAAAAGATAGGGAGAGGGGTTGATGTGTCGGAGTGCTCGATAAACATTGAACTCGTCTCCCTTAAAAGATTGGGAGAACTGGCGCGATAGCACAATCTGGAATACATCTCCCCTGTAGCAATGTTCTTTCCCTTTGGTTACCATGTCAATGTATTGTTGTCCTTCGAGTGGTGATTTTTCATTCTCTACAGGGATGAAAGCGAATGAAGGAACTGCGCGGTTTTTTAATATTTCGAGGGTGTCGTTTAGCGATGATTCCTGTCCGGGAAGCAAATGTTCCACCAGGTATAGCTGGTTGGTAAAATGATTGAAAGCGATGACTGACTGGTAGAGGTGATATCTAATGTCGGGGATTGCGTGAGGGGCATCCGGGGTGATGTTTAACCGGAGATCTTCGAAGTAGCGAACGGCATCGTAGGCCGTGTACCCATAAAACCCGGAAGCCGGAACAGGGCATTTTTTCTGATCTTCCGGAGCGATCTCAAAGTTGTTGATGAATTCCTGCATAAGATCGGGAACCGATTCATTTCCCGAGAGGTCAATTTCCTGTTTGCTTTCATCCGGATACCGGGAGGTTATTCTTTCCTTGTCTACAATGAAATCGGCGATCGGATTGAAACAAATGAAGGAGAGAGAGTTGTTTCCACCATGGTAATCTGAACTTTCGAGCAATATGGTATTTGGGAACAAATCGCGTAGCTTCAGATAAATACTTACCGGGGTTACCACATCCCCCACATGTGCTGGTATGTGTTGACACGAGAGACTGATTTTTTGTTTCTTCATAGGTATCGGTTGTTTTTATGTTTTTCTGACAATAAGAATAAAAAAAAGGCTCACCGGGGATTCCGGTAAGCCTTTCTGGTATTATGCTTTTGTTACAATATAAGCATGAGGACATCACCTTTATCCCTTGTGAGGAAAAAAGAAATGACGCCACCACCAAATATTTGTAACTGAAATGTTCATGTCTTTGCTTGATTGCGGGCTTGAACCCGATATTTTATGATATTTGTTATGTTTTAGACTTTGCAAGTTTAGGGAATGATTTTATAAAATGCAAAATTTTTGTGAAAGTTTTTTATTTACCTCCACTTTATCTTCTTTACACTCTTTGTTTTATTGATGTTGTCCGGCAGGTTATCTAGCACGGTTGACTTAATATGGTCAATCAATAATTGACGGGTGAAGCTTTGATGAACTACAATGCTTACTTCCCGAACCGGCTCAGGGGCTGTAAATCTTCGCACAAATGGGGTGTCTGTGAGTGAATCTACGGATAGTTCAGGTACCAGAGTGTAACCAATTCCTTTGCGAACCATCGATTTTAGGGCTTCTATGCTTCCGCTTTCGTAGAAGAAACCAAAAGCATTGTTGGTTTTGCTGGCTTTTCCGCAGATATCAAGGGTCTGATTGCGAAAACAGTGTCCTTCTGTTAATACCAGCACTTTGGCGGGATCAAGCAGGTTGTCTTCGATGAAATCATTGTGCATGAATGGGTGGTCGTAGGGTGCATAGAAAAGGAAGGGCTCGTAAAACAGGGGGATCTCTCTGATCTGTTTTTCTTCGGCAGGGGTCACCATAATGCCCACATCGATGCGATCGTTGTGTAGTGCCTTCAATAGTTGTTCCGACTCCAGTTCTTCAATGCGGAGGTGAGTATTGGGGTTTTCACTGATGAACTGGGGCAGGAACCTCGGTATGAGATAAGGTGCCAGGGTAGGAATGATTCCGAGTCGGAATTCTCCCTCAATGCTTTTTTTCTCCTGACTGACATAATATCGTAAATCTGAAATTTCCCGAAGAATTTGTCGGGCGCGAATGATAATCTCTTCTCCGGCTGGAGTTGGCTCGATGGGTTTTTTGGTTCGATTGAAAATTTGCACTCCGATTTCATCCTCCAGTTTCCGAACCTGCATCGTCAGCGTGGGTTGGGTGATGTGGCAACTCTCGGCAGCATCTACGAAGTGGCGATAATCATCCAGGGCCACAATGTATTCCAGTTGTTGTATGTTCATTATATCTGTTTTGGGCCCAAAAGTTAATAAAAAAACGGGAGCTCTTTGGTGGGCTCCCGTTTAGGTATATTCTTGATGAATTCAATAACAGCCTAAAAGATGTCTTTCATTTTGCTGAAGAATCCGTTTTGTTCCTGGCCTGTTTTAGGTGTAAATGAATCTGATTCCTTCATTTTTTCCAGGGTTTTCTTTTCCTCTTTTGATACATCAGATGGGATCCAGACATTTACCCGAACAAGCAAATCACCACGATGATAACTGTTTACTTCAGGAAGACCTTTGCCTCTGAGACGAAGGATTTTTCCCGGTTGTGTCCCAGGCTCTATTTTCACCTTTACTTTGCTCTCAACCGTCGGGATTTCTGCTGGCGTTCCCAGCACAGCATCAGGAATGCTTAGCTGAAGATTGTAGATCAGATCACTGCCATCGCGAACCAGATCGGGGTGTTTCTCTTCCTGAATGAGAACAAGTAAATCACCATTGATTCCTCCCCGACGCGCTGCATTGCCTTTGCCTGAGACGGACAATTGCATGCCTTCTTCTACGCCGGCGGGAATATTGATGCTTACGATCTCCTCCTTGCGTTGAACTCCTTCGCCATTACAATGTGCGCATTTTTTGGTGATTGTTTTTCCTTCTCCGTTACAGGTTGGGCAGGTAGAGCGGGTTTGCATCTGTCCAAGGATTGTGTTGGCAACGCGAGTTACCTGCCCTGTTCCTCCGCAAGTGGAGCAATTGCTGTAGGCTGTTCCGTTTTCTGAACCATTGCCGTTGCAGTGTTCGCAGGAGACATATTTCTTGACCTTAATTTTTTTCTCAACACCGTTGGCTATTTCTTTGAGTGTTAGAGTGACTTTGACACGTAAATTGGAACCTTTGGTGACTCGCTGTCCACCTCGTGAGGATCCGCCAAATCCACCAAATCCGCTGAATCCGCCAAATCCACCACCAAAGATGTCTCCAAAGTGAGAGAATATATCATCCATGGTCATTCCGCCGCCACCGAAGCCGCCACCGGAAGCTCCGCCTACACCTGCGTGTCCAAATTGGTCATATCGTTGTTTCTTTTCTGCATTTCCCAGAACTTCGTAAGCTTCGGCCGCTTCTTTAAATTTGTCTTCAGCCTCTTTGTCACCCGGATTTTTATCGGGGTGATACTTCAGAGCCTTTTTGCGATAGGCTTTTTTGATCTCTTCGGCACTTGCGCTTTTCGAAACCTCCAGTACTTCGTAGTAGTCTCTTTTTGACATATTGTGTGATTGGTTTTATTCTCCAATAACGACTTTGGGGAAACGGATCACCTTGTCGTTGAGTTTGTAACCTTTTTGAATGCAATCGATGATTTTCCCTTTCAGTTCTTCTGAGGGGGCCGGAATTTTGGTGACCGCTTCATGCGTTTCACTGTCAAAATCCTGATTTTCGGTATCTATTTCTTTGATTCCCTGTTGCTTCAGGAAATCCTGGAATTTGTTGTAGATAAGGTCAATTCCGTCTTTCACGGCATCCAGATCACTGGCAGATCCCAAGTGAGCGCGTGCCCTGTCAAAATCATCTATAACGGGGAGAATGCCAAGCAGAATGCCTTCACCTGCACTTTTGGATAGTTCCATTTTTTCGCGCAAGGTTCTTTTTCTAAAGTTGTCATATTCCGCAATAAGGCGCAGATGTTTGTCATTCAGGTCTTCCAACTGTTTTTTTAGCAGGGTTTGCTCATCTTTAGCATCCTGACGCGCTTCTTCGCATTTAGCATCCGATTCTTTCTCAGATACGTCCGCCTTTTTACTGCTTTTTGCTGCTTCTTCTTTTTGCTCCTTGTCTTTATTTTCTGAAGCTTCCGCAGTTTCATTATGCTTTGCTTTTTCTTCGGTTTCTTTTTTTCTGCTCATATCTTGATCTCTTTTTTTTATTATTTGGCGCACAAAGGTATGCAATTTCTTTGCCATATTAAAAAGAGGGACATTTTGGCATAGAGCGGACTGCATAAATGACAAAGACAGCAAAAAGCGTGAACTTCTTACTGTCTTTGAATCCCTGTAAATATATTGAAAAAACTACTTGCTGAGTCTTGCCAGGGTCTGGTCGATTGCATGAATGTTTTCGGTGACAGCCACAATGCGTCCATCTCCGTCAACGAGATAATTTTTCATTTGTTTGCTGGTGTTGAAGCGTCTGGCCAATCTGGAGTCTCTTCCTTCAAAATCACATAAGTGCATTAATGATTCCAGATTGTCCTGCTCTATAACCTCCTTCAACGGGGTTTTAAACCTGTCAAGTGAAATGCTGATAATGACCAGATCTTTTCCGTTAAGAAATTCACGATTCTTGTATTTGTTGAGAATTTCCGTTTTAAGTTGGTTCTCCATTCTTGATGCTGCATCAAAAGAGGCCCAGAAGTCAATCAGTACCATTTTCCCCTTGAGACTGTCGGTACTAAATGGAGTCCCGTCCAGCATTGGCTGATCAATCGAAGGAACTTTGTTTCCAATATCAAGCCCCTCCCGAGGTTCCGGAGAACCATTGATGAATGACAGAAATACAATTCCTGTCAAAGTGATGGTTAATAGTAACTTGTTCTTCATAAGCATAGTCTTTCCCGAATTGTTACTGGACAAAGTTTCAATAAATTATTCGGACTGATCAAAGTTTTTCGATGAACACCCAAAAAAGAGTGACCAGCGGTTCTGTTTTCGTTACAAAACTATGCTGTAAAACATGAAAAATAAAAATGCTGTAATTTGGAAAATAAAACTATTATGTTATATTTATAGGCGATTAGATTTAAGTCGTTCATTTTCAATAGCTTAAATCCCAGTTAAAAAGGTGTAAAAAAGGTGAAATGGTCCCATTGAATGAAGAAATAATTCTTTAAACGCGTTTGATTTTGGCTCCCAAAGCATTTAATCGTTCATCAATATTCTCATATCCGCGGTCAATTTGTTCAATATTGTGAATAACGCTTTTGCCCCTGGCCGAAAGTGCAGCAATTAGCAGTGCAACACCTGCACGGATATCGGGGGAAGTCATGATGCTACCCCGCAAAGGAGTTTCCTGGTTGAGTCCGATGACAGTGGCGCGGTGAGGATCACACAAAATTATCCGGGCACCCATATCTATAAGCTTATCCACAAAGAAAAGGCGGCTTTCAAACATCTTCTGATGAATTAATACGCTTCCGTTGGCCTGGGTGGCCACAACAAGAAATACACTTAAAAGGTCAGGTGTCAAACCCGGCCATGGGGCATCAGCAATGGTCATTATGGAACCATCAATGAATGTTTCAATGGTGTAATTTTGCTTTGGAGGTATATATATTTCATCCTTATTGATGTGCATGTTGATACCCATCCGGTGAAAAGCCAGAGGAATAATCCCGAGATGTTCGGGAGCCGCATCTTTGATGGTAATCTCACTGCCGGTCATGGCAGCCAGCCCAATAAAACTACCAATTTCAATCATGTCGGGCAGGATGCGGTGTGTGCATCCTTTCAGATTCTTGACGCCTTCGATCGTCAGAAGGTTGGATCCGATACCTTCTATTTTGGCTCCCATGGAGGTTAGCATCCGGCAAAGTTGCTGAATATAAGGTTCGCAAGCTGCGTTGTAGATGACTGTTTTGCCCGGAGCCAAAACTGCAGCCATTACGATATTGGCAGTTCCGGTTACAGAGGCTTCATCCAGAAGCATATAGTTTCCTGTTAGCTTATCTGCCTGAACAGTATAAAAAATGTCGTCTGAATCAAAATTGAAGGTCGCTCCCAGTTTTTCGAACCCAAAAAAGTGGGTGTCCATCCGTCGGCGACCGATCTTGTCTCCACCGGGCTTTGGGAAAAAAGCTTTCCCAAAACGTGCTAGTAGTGGCCCCATTATCATAATGGATCCCCGAAGCGAAGCTGCTCTTTTTCTGAATTCCTTGGTTTTAAGATAATCCTGATTAATGGATTTTGCTTTGAAGCTGCATTTTTTTTCAGAAAGGCGGTTGACCTGGACCCCCAAATCCTTAATAAGATCTATAAGGTTATTGACATCCAGTATATTCGGGAGGTTGTCGAGGATAATTTCTTCAGAAGAAAGTAAAACGGCACAAATTACCTGAAGGGCTTCATTCTTTGCTCCCTGAGGTGTTATTTCTCCTTTTAGCCGCAGACCTCCATGCACTTCAAAGCTACTCATGTTTTGGGTAGTTGTGATTGATTTAGTAATAAGATGTGTCTAATTATTGTTGTTTTTGCGGATGAATTTTTTCCGCGGACGATTGTGGTTATGAGTGTTTCCGGTGTCTTTTATTTCACGGAAATCGCTGATGCGGACTTCGCCTTCAATTTTTATTTTTCCTTTGGAAAGTCGCTCAATATCATTCAGGATGCGGTCGTCTGTGGCGTTATCCTTATTCCAGTTGGAGAGGGATTTTTTCATGTGGTTTCCAACAAGCATAATCAGATGACGTTTCAAAGGGCCATCTTCCATTTCTGATGCTTCGTTGATCATTTGCTCTACCAGTCGTCCATAGTGTTTAAAGGTCATTTTGCCCTGCTGATATAGGATTGGGTCGGGTTTTGCTTCAAAATTTTCGGGAACAGGAGGGTCGTAAGGGTAATCGATATCCAGCTTAAAATCAGCCATAATGGCCAGGTGATCCCATAATTTGTGTTTGAAATCGCTGACATCGCGCAAGTGCGGGAAAAGATTGCCCATTACACCGATAATCGCTTTTGAAAATCGGGTTCTTTCTTCTCGGTCTTCAATGGTAAGTGCATGATCAACCATTTTCTGAATATGACGTCCATATTCAGGCAAAACCAGTTTTTTTCGGCTTGAATTATAATCCATTATTTTTTGAAATAATTATTCTTCGCTGCGTTTGTGGTATCTTAAGAAAACGGCAGCATTATTATTTTGTGAATAAGATGAGATGCCCGAATATTTACAAATGAGTTGTTTCAGACACCGGGTTCAAAAGGGATTTAGTTGATTGACTATTGTCAAACAGGGCCATTTAGTTGGCTTTGATGTTGTGTAAAAACATATTAGATATAACGATTGTATTCCAAGTAAGTTTCAGGGCCTGCAAATATCGGATTTCATAATTAAAAATCATAAATGCCGGAGAAAATTCTGCAAAATTGTTTGATTTTGGTAAGAAAAATGATTTGTCGCAGTTGTAATCCTTTGTGGCTTAATCGTGTTACAAATCTAAGTGATTATTTTAAGTTTGGCAAATTTTAGCAATAATTGTTTCTTTCCTGCATTCTGAAAAAAGACTGTAGCCTTGATATTCGGAGCATCTCCTTCCAAATGCAATACTTTTCCCTGTCCAAATCGTTCATGTTCGACAAGAACTCCGGGCTGCACCTTGCTTTGTCCTGCCGGATCAAGTGAATTGAAGCGGGAAACTGAAGATGGTTTGTTGAGAATTTTACCTGAAAATCCGGATTTTTTCTTTTCTCCGAAAGGTTCGCTTTTCAGGTCAAAAGGCTTGCGTTGCCGGAAAGGGGATGATTTCTTTTCACTTCCCAGGGAGGTGAAACTCTGTGATTCGGTTGGTATACTTAGGTATTCCTGATTTATTTCACCTAAAAACCTGCTGGGGCGAGCGAAAATCAATTCGCCGTACTTGTAACGGTTGCGGGCACAGGTTAGGGTTACCCGTTCTTCTGCCCGGGTAAGTGCTACGTAAAACAGGCGTCTTTCCTCTTCAATGCCCGAGTCGGAGGTAGAGGTCATGGAAGAGGGGAAGAGACCTTCCTCCACACCAACGATATAAACATTCTTAAATTCCAGTCCCTTGGCGGCATGAATCGTCATAAGGGTAACTTTGTTGAGGTCATCGGGCTTGTCTGTGTCCTGATCTGTAAGTAGGGATACCTCTTCCAGAAAATCTACCAGGCTGTTGTTTTCTCCACTTTCCTGTCGTTCTTCAGAGAATTCCTGAATAGCGTTGAATAGCTCCTCCAGGTTCTCTATTCGTGTCTGGTTTTCATGAGACTTTTCCTGATGAAGCTCTTTCATGATGCCACTCTGCGTGGCTATTTCGTTGGTGATTTCAAATGCCGACATGTTGGGAGCCTGACTCATGAAGCCGGAGATCAGATGGGCAAAACTGCTTAGCTTTTTCAGGGTTCCGCTGTTGATTCCGGCATTGGGCAGAGCTGGATTAGTGATAACTTCCCAAAGACTTATGTTATTCTGATTGGCCAGATTCTCGATTTTCTCCATTGTGGTCTTGCCGATACCTCTGGCCGGATAGTTTATGACGCGCTTGAGGGCCTCATTATCACGTGGGTTTACTGTGATTCTCAGGTAGGCCAGAAGATCCTTTATTTCTTTCCGCTGATAGAACGACAGACCTCCGTAAATTTTGTAAGGGATGTTTTTTTTGCGCAGGGCTTCTTCAAAAATACGTGACTGGGCATTGGTGCGGTACAGGATGGCAAAGTCTTGGTACTGACATTGATGTCTTAGTCGCGTTTCATTGATGTCGTTAATGACAATGAAACCTTCTTCCACATCTGACTGGGCCTGAACTATGTTGATTTTTTGGCCTTCGTCGTTTTGAGAAAAGACCTGCTTTTTTATCTGCTTATCATTGCGGGCAATAATACTGTTGGCGGCGTTCACAATCGTTTGGGTAGACCGGTAGTTTTGTTCAAGCTTAAATAGCTGGTATCCCTTGTAGTCGTTTCGGAAGTTCAGGATGTTTTCAATTTTGGCTCCGCGAAAGCTGTAAATACTTTGGGCATCGTCGCCAACAACGCATATATTGTTGTGCTTCTCGGCAAGTTTTTTTGTGATCAGGTACTGCGAAAAATTGGTATCCTGATACTCATCAACCAGAATATACCGGAAGCGTTCCTGGTATTTGGCCAGAACTTCGGGGTGGTCGCGAAAAAGGATGTTGGTGTTGAGCAACAGATCATCAAAATCCATAGCTCCGGACTTTTTGCATTCCCGCATATATCTTTGATAGATCTCAGGCATACGCGGGATTCGGGATGCAGCATCCGCAGAAGACCGATGCGGATCCTGCGCATATTTCTGGGGAATTACCAGATCGTTTTTGGCAGAGGAGATGCGGCTTAGCACGGTTCCTGCTTTATAAGCTTTCTCCTTGTTTAATTTCATGTTCCGTAGAATGCTGTTGATGAGGCTTTTGGAGTCGGATGTATCATAAATGGAGAAAGTTGATGGAAATCCTAGTTTTTCTGATTCCATGCGTAAAATACGGGCGAAGATGGAGTGAAATGTTCCCATCCAGAGCTTCGAGGCAACTTCCTGTCCTACAATCTGTCCAATGCGGTTTTTCATCTCGCGCGCAGCTTTATTGGTAAAAGTAAGTGCCAGAATGGACCAGGGAGCTACTCCTTTTTGCAGTAAGTAGGCAATTCTGTATGTCAAAACTCTTGTTTTCCCAGATCCTGCCCCTGCGATTACCAGAGACGGACCTTCTGTATTGATCACTGCTTGTTGCTGCGCTTCATTGAGTTGTTCGAGATAATTTTCCACCAAGAAATTATTTTTCCGATTCTACAAAAAATAGGGTTTAAGGTTTTGATGCTATGGTGTCTGGCGTTTTTTTACCATTTTTCTATTCTGTTTTCAGGCTTGCTGCTTCCTAACGTTCAGGTTCGGGAGTGAGCAATATGGAAAAGTTTGGTAAATTGATGTCTGAGTGGGGATTTTCAGCATCCTGGTTGAGAATCTGCAGAAATTCAGGGTTTGCCGGAATGGAAACACTCTGCTTCCACCAGTGAGCATCTGTAAGAGGCGTGAGATCAAAATAATCTTTTGCTCCGACACGGTTGTAATTTTTTATAACCAGAGTGTTTTTACCTTTTTTCAGATCAAAAACCAATTCTTTTTTCATCGGGCTCCCGGGAGTTTCATTTCTCGAAAGTATTATTTCTTTTTGGTTAAACCACACCTGAAGGCCATCGTTGCCGGTAATTCTGTAGCTGTATTGCTGCTCATCCTGTGATTCGATTTCAGCATAATAATAGAATGCAGACATGGGCAAGGGATGGAGATGTGTTTCTTTGGCGTTTTTTAAGTTTTTCCATGAGGAATTAAGAATTCTTAGGCGATTGCTTCCATTTGGGTTAATATGAATATCTTCGAGTTTCCCATAAAAGGCTTCAGATTGATAGATGTCTCCTGTTTGGATGGTGTCGTACTGAGAACATATTTGATGCCCCTGTTTGCCCTGAAGGGTGATGTTGTATTGGTTATCAGCTGTCTCAATTGTAATGTTTTTATTTTTTAAAACTTCAGGAAAAAACAATTCCGCTTTTTGTGGATGTTCCGCTTTCAGGTTCCATTTTATTGATGTGGTCGAGTTTATGGCTGTATAGCGGTCTTGTTGGCTAATGCTTGTGCGGATAATTGCATTGTCGGCATTTAGGGTAACAGTATCGGTGGGGTTAATGTTGATTTCTTTTCGCGGAAGCATGCGAATAGTATCCTCAAATACCAATTCAATGACTGGCATTTGCATAGGGTCGGCCATGGCCGGTGAAGTCCAGATTACTTCATTGACTGCTCCGCGATTCGAAAATCCCGGTTCTATTCCGCTTCCAAGAAAACGGGCTGATTTTATTTTATTGTTCAGACCAGTAAGTCTGATGGCCGTGGTACGGGGTGCAGAATCAACCATTAGAAATAGTTTGTTGGCCTTGCGAGTGATTTTGTATGCAGAAGTTTGAGTTTGAAACGGACTTTTCTCTACATTGTATATGGCTTCCCGGTTCACTTTTATCCATCGCCCGATGTTTTTCAGGATTTCCTCTTCTGTAGCTCCAAAAGAACCATCCGCCCTGGGCCCGATACTCAGGGAGTAATTGCCACCGTTAGCCAGAACTTGCGCCATTTCTTTAACTTTCAGGCGGGCTTTTTGAATGATGTCAATGTTTTCTTCATGCTCTTTGTATCCCCGGGAATCAGGAAAAACAGAGGCCAGCATATTCCATGGATGGCCAGGAATTTGATCGGGTAAGATGTTGAAATCAGTGGCAATGAAATCACCCATGTTATTGCCTATGCCATCACTGATGAGACAATTGGGTTGTAAATCTTTTACGAGTTGTCTGATTTCTCTGCTTTGCTGAGGGGTGTTGAGCCCTGAATAGAAATAGATTTCCGCTATCGGGCCATAATTGGATAGCAACTCTTCTATTTGCATCAGGTTGGTCTGATGATGTTCTGGTGTCACTGGTGTGTTGTGATTGGCCGACATGGGAAAGGCTGCCGGAAGGTGCCAGTTGCATAGCGAAAAGCTGATGCTTAATTTTATTTTTCCTGATTTACAGGCGCTGGCCATTTCCTGAACAAGATCCTGGTTGTAGGGTGTGAACTCAATGACGTTGAAGTCAGTTGTTGCTGTTTTGAAGAGGCAAAAACCATCGTGATGTTTGGCATTGAAGATAATTCGCTTCATCCCAATGTCGCGTGCCATATTCACGATGCTGTTGGCATCCCATTTTCGTGGATCAAACTCGCGTATTTTCCGCTCATATTCCTCAGGTGGAATGCCTGCTGTTGCCCAAATGTTTTCAGCAGGCCCCTCAATGAGCTGATTGTTCCAGACTCCCTCAAACTGGGAATAGGCTCCAAAATGAACAAAAAGAGATAATTTGTCCTTTCTCCACTGAGCGGTTTTTTCGCTGGAGAAATCAAATACTTCTGATTGATTTTCTTTTGCTTCTTTTTGTTCTGTTTTTGGTTCAGAAGAACAGGCTGAAGAAAGAAGCAATAAGATCATTAGCTTGGTGTAAATTATTCTGTATATCAAATGATTGTTGGTCATAGTAAGCAATATTGATTTTTTCAGTGCCAAAGATAAGAAATCTTAAACTGATTGAAACGAGCATGGCGAGGCTTAATAAAAAAGATCAATAGTGAATTAATTAATCGGAGATTAACCGGCTCAATAAAGCAGGCCAGCTTCTTTTGTTTGACATATTTACAGTTTTACAATTTAATTCTGCCCTGATACGTTTTATAATTGTAATTTCGTCGATTATTCAAATTGTTAACTGTTACAGAATGTCCTCACTTAACTCTTTTGTATTAATGATTGTGGCTGTTTTGGCTTTTGCCACAAGTGCCAGGGCGCAGTTTTCTGCAGATAATGCGGTTGTAGCTCAAACCAATTATGCATCAGGAACGGTCAATGATCCTGTGTTTTGTTTCCCGGAAGGAAATTCGTTGACCCTCAGATATGAATATTCCGGTGCCAATGCTACTTATACCTGGTATGAACACAATGCCGCAGATAATAGTTGGAATAATGAACTGGCCGTTTCCGGAAGCCAGTTTACTGCGAATGAACAGGGAGGATATCGCGTGGTGGTGGAAAATTCTTTGGGGGATATAGTCGCTGACGAGCGTTGTTGGATTTACAATTCTCAGGCAATTGTTAATGAAGGGGTTTCGTTGGTTTTTGACGACTGTTTCGGCGTTGAACTGGCTGCTTCTGCAGACTCTGTTCCACTCATTTATTATGATCCTTCCGATGGTAGTTTTGGAGGTGTTCGCTACAATTTGTCCTTTGAGTGGTACACCCGCCCCGAAGGAGAAGATGTACGTGCCGGACGGGAAGTGAGTTTTGATGCCCCTTATGAAGATTTAACGTATGTGGTTTCGATAACCGACCGTTTTGGAAATAATGTGGAGGCAAGCATGGATTATCAAGCCATTGCAGTTATGGCTGCTTTTGAGGCGGATGTCAGAAAAGATACTGTTATGAATGAACGCCATACGGAGGCTGAAGGATCGGCTCCCATTGAAATAAAATTTAATGATGAGTCGAAAGGTCCGGTAAATGCGTGGGATTGGACATTTGGAGATGCAGGACGATCTGTGGAGCAAAACCCGCTTTTTGTTTTCTCTCAGGTAGGGACAGACAGTGTTACGTTGAAAGTAGTGAACCGGAATTCAGGTTGCGAAAGCATTAGTGATCCTTTTGTGGTAAACATCTGGGAGTCGGAGCTGGAAGTGCCTAACGTGTTTACGCCCAATGGCGACGGGATTAATGATGAGTTCAGAGTAGCCTATAAATCGATTAAGAAGTTTGAAATGGTGGTCTATAACCGTTGGGGGAGGAAAGTTTATGAAGGGAGTGATCCTGCTCGAGGATGGGATGGAGACGTTGGCGGAAAAACAGGAACACCGGGCGTATACTTTTATTATATCCGTGGCGAGGGGTACAATGAAAATGAAGTGCATGAGCGGCAGGGGGCTGTGCACCTGATTAGAGGGAAATAACTTAGAAATAATAATAAAATATGCAATTAGAAAAAAGCAAAGAATTAATACGAATAGGTGTTTTTTATGATGGGAACTACTTTTTTCATGTAAGTAATTATTACAACTACGTTCACAACCGGCATAGTCGCATTAGTATTTCAGGACTTCATGATTTTATTCGCAACAAGGTTGCCTCAATGGAATATGGCCCTATGGGCTTTCCGCATTGTCAGATAGTTGATGCTCACTATTTCAGGAGTCGTCCGGGGGCTGCAGAGGCCAGTCAGAAAGGGAATTTATTGTACTACGACCGGGTCTTTGATGATATTTTGATGTCGGAAGGCATTACTACTCATTATCTTCCGCTAAAAAATAATGGAGGTGCCCCGCGGTTCGATAAAAGTATTGATGTATTATTGGCATTGGAAGCTTTTGAGCTGGCTTTTCATAAACGTTTTGATGTAATTGTACTAATCGCCTCGGATAGTGATTATGTTCCTCTCGCACGTAAGCTTAATTCTCTGGGTACGCGCATTATGTTACTTTCCTGGGATTTTGATTATCGTGACGATTACGGAAATCACCGGGTTACGCGTACCTCACAGGATTTATTGAACGTGGTAACTTATCCTGTGTACATGGAGGAGATTATTAACGATCCTAAACCCGATGAGGTTCCTTTGGTAGAAAGTCTTTTTGTGAATAAGGATCAGGGCTCCAGAAGTGAAGCCAATACAAACTCTGAGGTTGAGGAACAACCGGTGGGCGAAGAATATGAGGTGAGTACAATATTATCTGTGAAGTCGGGGTATGGTTTTATTAAGTATCCGCCCGAAAACCTCTTTTTCCATTATGAGGCCGTTGTAGGATGTGATTTTTATGATCTGGAACCAGGCGATCAGGTGAAATTTCGGATTGTCACAAACGAAAAGGGAGATGATGTAGCCATGGATGTGGAGCTGACCAGCCATGCAAACTAATCTTTCTGAGGAAGGATTCTCAAAAAGTGGCATCGTATATTTTCTTTTAACAATACTTAGCTATTCCACTTACAATTGATTGATAATTAATCGTTTGTACGACTGGTGGTGCGATGCGTAAATCTTTCATAACAAGATCTTTGCGCCATTGCGTC
>DHQK01000203.1 GCA_002411085.1 Marinilabilia sp. UBA5340
ATGCCAATTGTCTTTATTTCGAGCACGAAAAAAGCGGTGCTCGATTGATGAAAATTGCAGCTAATGATGCCAACAAGGTATTTGCAGTTTCTTTTAAAACCTTACCTCAAAACGATTATGGGACACCGCATATTATTGAGCATTCCGTTCTCAATGGCTCTGAGAATTTTCCGGCTAAAAGTCCGTTTGACATTCTCCGAAAAGGATCACTGAATACTTTTTTGAATGCCATGACCTGGCCTGATTACACGGCTTACCCCATCGCCAGTATGAATAACAAGGATTATTTCAACCTTATGCATGTTTATATGGATGCGGTATTTAATCCTTTACTTCATTCGGATCCACGCATCCTCAAGCAGGAAGGCTGGCACTACGAACTTGACGACATCGATGGAGAGATTACCTATAAAGGAGTAGTTTACAATGAAATGAAAGGTGCCTTTTCTGACCCCGAACGTCAGATGGGTTATCACACCTATAAAGTTTTGTTTCCTGATAATACTTATGGTGTTTCCTCAGGAGGATATCCCGACGCCATTCCCGAGTTGACTTATGATTATTTTAAAAACTTTCATAAAACCTATTATCATCCTTCCAACAGTTTTATTTTTCTATACGGTGATGCCGATCTGGACAAGGAACTGGAATTCCTGAACAGTCAATACCTTTCCAATTACGAAAAGCAGGAGGAAAAACTGGAAATTCCTCTCCAGGAACCTTTCAGTGAAAAGAAAACACTGGAGGAGTCTTACAGTGTTCCGGAAGGCAGTGACACGCGCGACAAAACATTTCTGGGATACTATTATGTAGCAGGACTCACTACCGACCAAGAACTAACAATGGCGCTTGATATTATCTCTGAGGCCCTGGTAAACCATGAATCAGCTCCGCTGCGCCTTGCAATTCAGGAGGCCGGTATCGGGAAAGACATTTATGCTTATGTAGATGACAGCAAGCAAAATATCTTCCAGTTTATTGTCCAAAATGCAAATCCAGAAGATCGGGAGAGATTCCAGGAGGTGGTATCTGAAACACTCCAGTCTGTAGCACAGGAAGGTTTTGAGGAAGAAATGATTGAAGGCATCGTAAACCGGATGGAATTCAGACTCAGAGAGGGCGATAGCCCCTATAAAGGATTAATTTACCTTTTCTCATTGAAAAATAGTTTTCTTTTTGCTGATGATATCTACGACGGAATTGAATTTGAAAAACCGCTTGCCGCAGTAAAAGAAGGCATCAAAAACGGTATGCTTCAGCAAATTGTCCAGGACTATTTCATCGACAATCCACATGCCCTGATGATGGTATTCAAACCGGAGCCCGGATTAGAGAAGAAAATGTCGGAACAGACAAAAGCAAAACTCGCTGAGTATAAAGCAAGCCTTTCTGAAGAAGAGCTGCAAAAACTCGTTGAGGACACCAAAGCGCTGAAAGAGTATCAGCAGGCGGAAGATTCCCCCGAAGCAGTAGCGTCTATCCCCATGTTGTCACGATCAGACATCAGCACAGACGTCCAGTGGTATGAAGTGGCTGAAAAAAGCATAAGTGACATCCCTGTGTTGCATTACGAAGACTTCACCAACGATATTGTCTATGCCAATTTCTTTTTCGATTTGCGACCACTGCCCCAGGAACTCATCCCCTATGCAAACCTGTTGAGTCAGTTGCTGGGAAAAATGAATACCGAAAACTACAGCTTTGGTGAGCTCGACAATGCCCTGAACATTCATACCGGGGGCTTTTATACTTATCTGAATTCTTATTTGGAAAATGATTCAGATGATAAGCTTATTCCAAAACTCCGAATCACTGCAAAAGCTACGGTGGATAAAACAGATAAGCTCTTTGAATTATTGGATGAGATTCTCAATCACACAAAAATAGATGATACAGAACGTTTAAAAGAGCTTCTGATTCGTCATCACTCACAGGTGGAATCTCAAGCCAAAAATTACGGTGTGGGCGTAGCAATGAACCGGCTCACCTCCTATTTCAAGAATGCAGGTATGTTCAATGAAATGATCAATGGTCTGACATATTATGATTTTGTCACAGATCTGACTGAGAATTTTGATTCCAGGAATGAAGAAATCATTGCCAATCTGCAAAAAGTGGCCTCATTGCTCATCAAAAAGCAAAATCTTATTGCCGGTATCACTTGTTCGGGAGAAAATTTCACTACCTACCAGGAAGCTTTCAATAATTTTGTTCCTGATCTGGCGGAAGGTGAAGTATCGCTGAACCAATGGAAGTTCAACCTTGAGCCTAAAAATGAGGGACTCATGTCTTCTTCACTGGTGCAGTATGTGACCAAAGGTTATGACTACAAAAAGCTGGGGTATGAATGGGACGGAAAAATGGAAGTTCTCAACCAGATCCTGTCCACCGATTACCTTCAAACCCAAATCCGTGTAATGGGTGGTGCTTATGGTGGATGGGCACAAGTTTCGCCTACAGGAACCTTGATGTTCGCTTCCTACCGGGATCCCAACCTCACTGAAACGCTTGACAATTATGATGCAGGTGCTGAATACCTGCAGAATTTTGACGCCGACAGTACAGAAATGACCCGATACATCATTGGAACCATTTCCAACATCGATTATCCTTCTACTGCGTCTCAAAGAGGCACCATTGCCATGAGCAATTATTTTAAGAAAGAGACCAAAGAAAAGATGCAGAAGGAGCGCAACGCCATACTAAACACGACTGCCGAAGATATTTCCGGTTACGCACAATTAATTTCAGATGTAATGAGTCAGGACATTTATTGTGTGTATGGTAACGATCAAAAGATCAATGCGCATGAAGAGTTGTTCGAGTCTGTACGTCAGGTTGTACAGTAAGTGCATACAGCATGGAGCATAGTGCTTAGGGCATGGTGCGAAGGGCTCAGTACCTTCTAAGAAACAGAAAACCCACATTGCAGGGAGATTAAAATCCTGCAATGTGGGTTAATTTTTTTTCCGGCTTTATTCTCTTTGTTATCAATATATTTGCCCAAAAGGAATTTCATCCTTTAAATCCTGATCCCATTTATGGTTTCGAAAGGTTAAAGTTCCACACTTACATGAAGCTTCCCGCCTAATCCTGTTTCAATAATTTTTCGCAAAGTTGAAATTCTTATATCACTAGAAGCCCTCTCAATTTTTGAGATGTAAGTTCTTTTTACCTTCAGTTTATCTGCCAGTTCTTGTTGCGTTAAATTGGCCTTTTTGCGAGATTCTTTTATCAGCTCTGCAACCATGAAAGCCTCTGCTTTTTGTTTAAATTCTTCACGACGTGGAGTACCTTCTTCACCATACTTTTGGTCAAAAAGTTCATTTATTGTTTTGGGATTCTTTGTCGTCATAATACATCCTTCTTAATTTTTTTGCCTGGTCAATTTCTTTTATTGCCTGATTTTTCATAAGTTTTCGTTATGAGATGTTTAAATACCAATAAATTCAGACAGCCGCAGAGAAAACTGATGAAAGAAATAGTGAACTATTTTCAAGTCAGTTTTTTTGAGGACGGCTTAATTTAGCAGGTAGTTGAACATCGTAATAGATAATTTATGAATAAATCAGGCTTGGTGTTTTTTGTGTTATCTTTTGAAAACCATGCAATAGAATCACCAATTTATTGTCATCAAAAAAAGAAAAAATGCGGTAGATATTGCTTCCTACCTCAATTCTGATTTCATAAATACCATCATCAAGGTGTTTAAAGAACTTTGTAGATATTCGTTCTACTGATATTACAATTTGCAACACATAATCAACTTTTTCTTTTGCTTTTGCAGAAAGTGAGTTGTAAAATTGCCAAAAGTAGTCTCCATAGGGTTCAAGGGTTCTCATAATGCAACTACAAATGTAACTAATTAGTTTCTATTTTGATATTCTCATGGACAATATTTTAAAATCAATATCCCATAAGATACCGCAAAGTCGCATGTATTGCAAAGCAAATGAAGCAATTATTATATTCTAACTGATAAATATTTTCAATAAAGGGAAAAATGTCAGATAGATTTTGTCGTTATATTTTTTATCGTTGAAATCCATGATCCCTTATTTCAGAACCTTCATATCCAGAGCTTCCAGACGTTTCAGCAACGGCGGATGCGAATAATTAAAGAAAACATACCAGGGATGTGGCGTGGGATTGCTCAAGGCATTGGCTGAAATCTTTTTCAGGGCTGTTTGCAAGGCTTCCGGTCTTGCATATTTTGCCGCAAAAGCATCGGCCTGGTATTCATTGCGGCGGGAAAAAATGGTCATTCCCAATCCTGACAAACTGCTCACCGGACTGTATAGAATACCAAAACCTATCAGGCCAATATGAAAAACAGGTTTTGATGCACCCAAAGCCTCTGACAGGGCAGGTTCATTGACAAACCATCCCAGCAAAAACAGCATAACTCCGGTTTGTAAAAGGCCTAAAACAGTACTCCAGACAATATGCTTCAGCCGAAAATGTCCAATTTCGTGTGCCAGAACAGCCACTATTTCATTGGTGTCCAAATCATTAATGAGCGTATCAAACAACACAATCCGTTTATTTTTGCCGAAACCACTAAAGAATGCATTGGCCTTGGTCGAACGTTTGGAGCCATCCATCACATACACATTATCAAGAGTAAACCCGGCACGTTGGCTCATTTTTTCGATGGCAGTTCGCAATTCGCCCTCCTCAAGAGGTGTTTGCTTATTGAAAAGAGGCAGTATAAGAGTCGTATAAAACTTACTGAAGAATATCATAAACAGCGATAATCCTACCCAGGCGTACAGCCAGAACCACTGACCGGCAAACTCATAAAACCAGATAATAAGGCTCAACAACAAACCACCAATGACTGCTCCCAGCAGAAGCCCTTTTATCTGATCAAAAACAAAAGTTTTCAGGGTAGATTTGTTAAAGCCAAATTTCTCTTCTATCACAAAAGTCTGATACAGAGAGAATGGCAACCCCATTATCATAGAAGCCAATCCAATAATTCCAAAAAAGAATAATGGTCGCAACAACCAATGATCAGAAATACTCTGAACGAGACCATCCACCCAGGCAAAACCATGAAACCACAGGAAAATAAGCAAAACCACCAGACTAAAAGTGGATGAAATTTTTTCAAAACGATGATTCACTTTCCGGTATTGTTTCTGTTCTTCGAATTTCTCCTGAGAATAGACATCCGACAATCGTTCGGGAACTTTCAGCCCCCGGCTTTTCCGGTTCAATTCTTCCAGAATCCAGCCCCAGATGGCATCTATAAGAAGGATGGCAATGATGACATAAAACAAAGTAGTATGTATTTGCATATTTTTATTTTTTAGCCCTGCAAACTTAATTATTGGAAGCCTTAAAAACAAGCGAAGGCAGAAAACCCGAAAGTCATCTGCCTCTTACTTAGTGCCGGCAAGAAAACTAAGGTTTTTTAAGTCTTTGATAAGAAAGCGACAAATACAACGCCTGCCCCGATTTTTTTCGGGGGCTTTCGAAGTTTTTGAATCCAGGGAGTCCCGATTGTGCTTTTTGTTGGTTTTTAGGATAAAAACCTTACAAAAGCCACTTCGGGATAACTCATTCAAAAACGAGAATAACAGTTTACCCCGATTTTTTTTCGGGGCAGCAGTTGGTGTTTTCTTACAAAGACTACCTGAGTTCAGTGATTAGAGGGTATATTACGGGATGTATGGCAAGGCATGCGCGGTGACGAATACCAGGAAAGACAGAAATTTGCGGGTGATGTCACATTGCATATCCAATATGATTTTTTTTTTTTAAATTTGTGCCATCTAAGAAAATATCTGCCCGAATTTAAATACAATCCCGCCGGCTTGTCGGAGAGATCGATATTTAGAGTTTGTAATGAAATAAATTGACTGATTTAACGAAGTTATTTTGTTCTTTTCCGACTTGAAAATGCTGCGAATAGCGAGCTATTTAATGGATTTTCAAGGAAGTTAAAGGACAAAAGAACAAGTCTAAAGCGTCAAGTTATTTCGGCACAATCCCTTAAATAGAAAGGCGGACATTTCAAAGCCAAACAAAATCGATTATTTTATACCATACAACCAATGAATTCCAATAATGCTATTACCATAATTGTTCCTGTATTTAACGAGGAGGAGAGCCTGCCACGGGTGAAAGCCGAAGCCGACAAGCTGTTAAAATCGAGTCCAACCCCCATCCGGTTTCTTTTTGTAGATGACAAATCAAGTGACTGCAGCCTGGATTTTATAAAGCGGTTCGTGCAAGAGGATCCTTCTGCCTTCAGTTATATATCTCTGAAAAAGAATTCGGGTCTCAGCACCGCCCTAAAAGCCGGGATCGATTATGTTGACACCCCTTATACAGGATATATTGATTCGGATTTACAGACCTCCCCTCAGGATTTTCTTATCTTTTTCGATTTCATGGAACAATATACCATGATCAACGGCATTCGGCAAAAGCGTTCGGATAACTTTGTGAAGAAGATCTCTTCCAAAATTGCTAACGGTTTTCGGCGGTTTATGATCAATGACGGGATCGAAGACACCTGTTGTCCTCTGAAAATCATGGAGACGAAAGCGGCCCGGACAATTCCCTTTTTCAAGGGCATGCACCGTTTCATTCCCGCTCTCATTCAGTTGCAGGGGGGCACGGTCAAACAAATTCCCGTTCAACACTTTCCGCGAATTGAAGGGACGGCCAAGTATCACCTGTGGAACCGTTTGATTGGACCCTTTATGGATACGCTGGCTTTTGTCTGGATGCGAAAAAGATACATCAGATACGAAATCGGTGAAAGCAGCGATCGGTCATGTTAGACGACTCATTTATATTCGGGCTGGGATTTTTTGCTCAGGGGTTGTTTTCCGCGCGGCTTCTGGTGCAATGGTTTTTGTCGGAAAAGGCCAAAAAAGTTGTTTCCCCTGATCTGTTCTGGCAGCTGAGTCTGGTGGCATCCATTCTGCTATTGGTTTATGGCATTCTTCGGAAAGACTTGGTTATTGTGGGCGGACAGTTCGTCTCATTTTACATTTATCTGCGCAATTTGCAGCTGAAAAATGTCTGGCAGTTATTTCCGTGGTGGCTCCGTGTTTTGGCATTATCAGCTCCGGTGTTGGCGATCCTGTTTCTGTTTATCACCCCCACTGAATACAACATTCAGGAGATGATGAACAACCCCCTGATTACGGCTCATCTATACACGGTAGGGGCCATCGGTCAATTCATCTTCACCTTCAGGTTTATTTACCAATTGATCTATTCGGAAAGACATCACGAATCGCTACTTCCGCCCATGTTTTGGGTCATCAGCATCACGGGATCCCTCATCATTATTGGTTATGCCATTGTGCGTCGTGACCCGGTGATTATACTGGGACAAATATTTGGTACGTTGATTTACAGCCGGAATCTTATTCTTTATTATACGCGAAGAGTCCGGGATCGCGAAGCCCCTACGGATGAATAGATCCGGCGGGAAAACAATCTGCAAATTTCAATCCAAAAGATATGCAACTACTGATCAGGAGCTTTGAAAAACGTCCCGTTTTGGGGATTTGCTTATTCATTGCCGTGATGCTCATCCCGCATTTGGATGTGCTTCCGGTTTCCATTATGGAAGCCCGGGATTTCGTTACGGCGAGAGAGATGGTCACCGACGGGAACTGGTTGTTAACTACGATGAACGGGGAAACCCGTTACGAAAAACCCCCGCTTCCCACCTGGCTTTCGGCCATATCGGCCATGATTTTCGGGGTGAACAGCATTGCCGCCATGCGCCTGCCGGGCGTTTTATTGGTGATGTTGACGGGCGTATTTGTCTATTTTCTTTCCAAAACGATTTTAAAAGATAAATCGCATAGCCTGATTAACGGGCTTATTGTCGTGACCTCGTATTATGTCATCGGGATCATTTTTGAAGCACCCTGGGATATTTTCACCCATGGATTTATGTTGGTGGGGATTTTATCGCTGATCAAACTATTCAGGGATAAAGGTTCGCCATGGAAACATGCTGTGGTTTCGGGCATTTTTATCGGTTTCTCGTTTATGAGCAAGGGGCCGATTTCATTGTATGCCCTGTTCCTGCCGTTTTTGCTGGCTTATGGTTTTACTTACAAATTCCGGGGGCTTAAAACAAAGGCTTTACCGCTTGTGCTTTTACTGCTTTTGGCCTTTGTTGTCGGCGGATGGTGGTACATCTACATCCGAATTGCCGATCCACAATCATTCTTGTCTATTGCCCGGGAAGAAGTGGGGAACTGGTCGAGTTACCATGTGCGGCCGTTCTACTATTACTG
Source organism: Marinilabilia sp. UBA5340 (assembly GCA_002411085.1). Taxonomy (GTDB): domain Bacteria; phylum Bacteroidota; class Bacteroidia; order Bacteroidales; family Marinilabiliaceae; genus Marinilabilia. Next base: position 8,280 of record DHQK01000203.1, read on the forward strand.
GAGCTTTTTTGCCCAAAGCGGGTTGTGGACCATTCCTGCCCTCACCGGTTTGTTGTATCCTTATCTGAAAAAACGGGTGGTGAATCTTAAGGCTTATCGTTTTAGTTTGTTGTGGACACTTTTCGCGGTGGTGTTGCTCTCCGTAATTCCCGAAAAGAAACCCCGTTATTTGATGCCGGTTTTGATTCCCCTGGCGATCAATACCGGTTTTTATATGGAATACCTGTTCAGGAAATTCAAAAACCTTACATCGAAATGGGAGAAATGGCCCGTCTATTTCAACTTTGGCCTGATATCCTTGGTGAGTATTGCGATCCCTTCAGGTGTTTACATATTCTTCAAGGAGCATGTGGTCATCCCTGACTTTTTCTTCCTGGCTTCATGCATTATTCTGCCTTTACCGGGAATCTTTATTTTCATCCACCTTTTACGAAAAAACATCAGGAATGTGTTCTATCTTACCATCATGCTTTATGCCTCCATTTTTGTTTTTGTTCTGCCCGTAGCGCGGGACTACATTGAAGAAGGTAGCCGGCAGCCGGTTGAAGAAATGAAAGAGAAAGTGAAACAGGAGGGTATCAATGTTTATGGCTACGATTACATTCAACCGGAATTAGTTTGGCTGTATGGAGAGAAAATTCCTCTGATCAAAGAGGAAAAATCCTCCGCGATGCTCCCGCAAGAAAATCGCTTTGGTATCCTGACCAATAAAGAAAACATTTTGGACCAACAGATATTCAAAGGGCATTATCAGGTTGAATATTCCGGAGTGGTTAATATCAATCCTGAAGGGAGAAACAGCAGCCGGAAGATAAGTTACTTCTTTATTCTAAAGCGTGACACAATCCCTTTTCAACAAATAAGTTTCTCCGGACGATAGTGATCCAAAATTTAAACTTGCAACATAAAACCAGCCAATCAATCCCCATAAACGGGAATATAACTCAGTTGCTTTATATTTTCAAGCGACGAGTAATCGTACTGATAAAGCCCGTCAGCGCCTATCACCAACAAAACATCTCCCAAGGGAATCACGTCAAAAGCATCTATCTCCTCATAATGAGCAATCTCATTCTCATCTATAGAATATGGATCATGGGCATGATAAATTTTCAATCCTGCTTTTCCATCGCAAACAAACAACACCTCATTTTCGATACCCAGACCGTAAGGTTCTGTCATGGGATAAGTCATTAATAATTCCGGAGATTCAATCGTTGATATATCAATCACTTCCAGCTGACTTTCGATGGCGCCACAAAGATTTCCTCCTCTTAAAGTCACGTAAGCATAATTCCCCTCCACCACAACCGGATCGCAGGCAGATGCATGCGTAAATTCAGAAATAAACTGTGGATTGGCAGGATTTTGGAGACTATAGATATACATTCCGGTTCGGGAACCGATAAAAAGCATATTGTTGTAAGGAAACAGGGTCTCAATTTGCCAGCTGATAGGAATTTGTTTAGTATATTCCGGATTGGCTGCATCAGATACGTCAAACAAATTGAGTGATGCATTATCTATGGCATACAAATAATCATCAAAAACAGTAAATCTGGCCATTGAACCGCCCTGACCGGTTCCGGTTTTACTCACACTATTGGATAAGGCACCATCCATCATAAAAAAAGAAGACTCCCACCTTTGAAATCTCAGATAATCTTCATTGTAACCGGAAACATCCTCCGTATTCTCAGTTACTTTATATCCCGTAACAACCCCTTGGCTTTGGTCAATATTCCCCAACATCCCCACTTCAAATTCCGGAATGATATATGGAAATACGCTGGTGTCTCTATCCACTTCCGAAATATTATTCATATCGCTGATGTCAATGGTCAGCAAATCAACGTAACTATCCGCATAAAGCTTATCCCCTTTGATTGCCATATCCACATTTCCGGGTATTTCAATAAATGAAACAATTTGAGGATTCTCAGGATTAGAATTGTCAACCACATGAATTCCTTTTTGGTATTCATTGATAAAAATAAAATCATCCTTAAAGTAGAATTTGCCCGGTTGATTGATGGCTTCGGCGCTTTTCACAACAAAAGAAGACCTTAAATCAGCATAACTGAGATATTCAGGAGAATTGACCACATAGGTTTCTTCAATTTTATCGCTGCAGGAGCCTAAACCTATGACCAGACTTAACGTCAACATAAAAAACGATATTCTTTTCATGATTAATAATTTTGGGTTATTAAAAGTCGATAATTTTAAATGTTTTGAGATTTATCTAACTAACAATGTGGCTTATAACAAAATAAAATGGTCTTACAAAGTTTGATAATGAACGGGTTTTTCTTGAGCTGTGAGTGAAAAACATATTTTATCTCTTTAATCATGAGATGCGTCTATTGTAAAATGGTTGCGTTTATAATTTATTTTGACGCAACGAATCCGGCAAATTGTCTTCTTAATTACAAACCCTGAGAAATGAAAAGATTTATTATTCTACTGCTACTAATGACCACTCTCCGGCTTAATGCCCAAAACCAGGAAAAATTCATTCCTGATGAAAACAACTTTGCCGTCTTTGCTTCATTCGGACAACTCATTGGTTCTTCAAATGATGAAAAAGAAAACATCAGTTCAATACAAATAACACCCAACTTTCAGATTGGAAAACATCTGGCTTTTGGATTGACAACAGGAGTGGGATGGTACGATATAGCCCTGTTTCCGGTTGGACCAGATATTAAGCTGATTCTCCCTTTAAGAGAATACGGTTCATTTTATATTAATGCAGCTGTAGGACATTCATTTCCTTTGGAAGATGTAAAACTTGAATATGCAGAGGTTTTAGAAACCAAAGGGGGGCGGTTTGCCTGCACACATCTGGGATATATATTCCCAATGAAGGGCAATTGCAAACTGTTTGTGGCGCTGGGTTATCAATACCAAAGCTCCTCACATGTTCAGGTACACTGGGTTTACAAAGAATTGGAACGAAAAATTAAATACAATCGCTTTTCTGTGCGAATAGGATTGAAACTATTCTGATAATCTCTTAAAAACACCAATGACCAATTAACTTAATAATTGGCCATTGATATAAACATTTTTATGGTGCTTATTACTAAACTACTGTACCACTGCTTATTTTTTACCCTCATTGGTCTGTATCGGACCTCTTTTTATGGCTCTGCTCACATAGTAAAGACCGGCAACCACAAAAGGAATGCTCAAAATTTGTCCCATATTCATAACCATTCCTGCTTCAAACGCTTCCTGATCTGCCTTCACGAATTCGATGACAAATCTTGAAGCAAAAATTCCTATCAGAAAAATTCCGAAAATAAATCCCTGACGCAGACGCGCATTGGTTTTCCAATACAAAAACATCAAATAGATAAATGTCACAAGATAGGCAAGAGCTTCATATATTTGAGTCGGGTGTCTAAGCGTTACTGTTTCGGGGTCAACCCGCTGAAACCAGAAAGCCCAGGGAATATCGGTAACCCGCCCAACAATTTCAGAATTCATCAGATTCCCAAGGCGAATAAAGACGGCCGCCAGTGCAACAGGAACGACCAACCGGTCAAGAATCCAGAGCATCGGCTTTTTGGATACCTTTTTGGAATAATAATAAATGGCAACCAGAATCCCAATGGCTCCCCCGTGGCTGGCGAGTCCCCCGTGCCAGATAGCCAGAATTTCTCCCGGATTTTGGGAATAATAATCCCATCCGTAGAAAAAGACATGCCCCAAACGAGCACCCACAACAGTGGCGATTACCACATAGAGAAACAACTTATCCAACCACTTTTCGGGAATATCCTCCCGTTTAAACATGCGCTCAATTATGTAATAACCAGACAAAAAGGCCATTGCAAAAAAGAGCCCGTAATATCGAACCGTTAACGGGCCCAGAGAAAAGATCTCCGGGTCGGGATTCCATGAAATATAATTTAATAAAAACATACGCGATTATTTTCCGTGACATTGTTTGTACTTCTTTCCACTTCCACAAGGACAGGGATCGTTTCGACCTACCTTTTTCTCCACACGAACGGGTTCAGCTTTAGGCTTTTCTTTCTGCTGACTGCCGGGCTGACCTCCTCGAGATGCAATTCCAGGAACGCCCACTCCGGGCATTTCGTCTTTTTGCAT
>DHQK01000080.1:0-762 GCA_002411085.1 Marinilabilia sp. UBA5340
TCGAAATCATCCGAGTAACGGTATGATGGATGATATGCATAACGGTGAAACCCAATGGATGCATCATAAGAGTGAAGAACATGATGAAGGTGACAAACATTTTGGAGGATTTGATATGGGAAACCATTCTTTTTCATACACTTTCGAGATGAATAAAGATGATGATTCTGATGATTTACATTTTCAAGGGGTTAAACAATAACTCCATAATAATTCAGACACCACTTGTAAATCACAATAAAAGAAAGGGGAAATAATGATGGGAAAACTAACATTTAAAGCATTAACGGTATTGCTTCTTGCATTACTAACCTCCTCCTGTATGACCATGGGATTAGGACATGTAAATACGAATCAGCATGTTTCAGGCGGAGTCAGATATACTGATCCGGTTTGTGGCAACTCAATAAGGCAGGCATCGGAAAATATATCATATAAATACGATGATTCTGTTTATTATTTCCATACGCAAGATTGTCTGGATGAGTTTAAACAGGCCCCTGAAAAATACATTGCCAATAGCAATATGAATCACCATAATAATAATGCAATGATTTGGGGACTGGGAGGTGCAGCAATGGTTGGAATGATGTGGTTAATGTTTTTATAAACAAAACCATAGCTCAGTTCGTTTTACATTGGATTCATTAAAATCATGTAAATTTTCCCCGGAAATATGAAACATATCAGGGATGAATCTCAAGTAAATATGTATTGATAACTAAAAAAATAAATTTTAACCTGATTAATTCATGAATTTTT
>DHQK01000080.1:945-6809 GCA_002411085.1 Marinilabilia sp. UBA5340
CCTGATTAATTCATGAATTTTTGTAATGAGATGGTCAAACAGCAAGAAATATGGACAACCGCAGATGAAATTGATGAAGGAAATAGTGGACTATTTTCAAATCAATTTTATCGAGGACGTTCATATTTCGCAGTTGGTTGATCATCGTAATAAATTATTTATGAATTATTCAGGTTAAATTTATGATGTTTGGTTGGATTATCGGTTTAATACTCGTAGTTGCTTTAATTGTAACCTTAGGAAGAGGTGATATTTTTCAAAAAAACACTGGCACTCCTGAGAGTAGAAACAGAAACAGTTCCGCAATGGAAACTTTGAAAGATCGCTATGCCAAAGGAGAAATTGGAAAAGAGGAGTTTGAAGAAAAGAAAGCTGAACTGGAAAAAAACTAATCAAAAGCAATGAGTGAATACAAAAAAAACAGCTTAAGCTTAACGGGAACTGTTTCATTAGGCACCGGCGTGATGATCGGTGCAGCTATTTTTGCCCTGCTGGGCCAGGTGGCCGAACTTTCCGGTGCTTTATTTCCTGTCATATTCTTCATTGGGGCAATCATTGTAGCATTTAGCGCATACTCTTATATAAAAGTATCGAATAGCTACCCATCGGCCGGAGGCATAGCAATGATTTTGCAGAAAGCTTATGGCAAATCAACAATCACTGCCGGTTCTGCCCTGCTGATGGCTTTTGCCATGATCATCAATCAAAGTCTGGTGGCCCGGACATTTGGCTCCTATACCATGCAGTTATTTGATGCCGGAGACAACAGCTTTTGGATACCGATTCTGGGTGTTTTGCTGTTAATTGGCACCTTCCTGATCAATATAGCCGGCAACAAATTCATACAAAAATCAGCGTTTGTAATGGCTCTTTTGAAAGTAGGCGGCATTGCCATTTTTGCCATCGGCGGTTTATGGGCTGCCGGTTTTTCTTTTGAGAGCGCTGTTCCTTCTAAAATCCCTGAAAATTATTCTATCGCCAGCTACCTTGGTGCTCTGGCCCTTGCCATTCTGGCGTATGCCGGCTTTACCACCATCACAAACAGCGGCGAAGAAGTCAAAAATCCGCATAAAAACGTTGGACGGGCCATTGTCATCTCCTTGTCCATTTGTGCTGTAGTGTACGTATTAGTGGCCATGGCTGTATCTGCAAATTTATCCGTCCCAAAAATCATAGAAGCCAAAGACTATTCGCTGGCCGAAGCCGCACGCCCTGCATTTGGGCAATATGGTTTGTGGTTTACGGTAGGCATCGCTATTCTGGCTACAGTATCAAGCGTAGTTGCCAATTTATTTGCCATTTCCCGCATGACTGCCATGTTGACCAAAATGAAACTTATCCCGCACAGTCACATGGGTATGCCGGGAAGGATTCAGAAACACATGCTGGTATATATCGCCACGATCGCCATTGTTCTTACCATCTTCTTTGACCTGACCCGAATCGCCTCTCTGGGCGCTGTCTTTTACATAGTGATGGATATGGTGGTTCATTGGGGTGTACTAAAGCGTTTGCGCAAAGATGTGAAAGCAAATCCGGTAATTGTAACAACAGCTTTGGTAATTGACGGAGTGGTTTTAGCAGCTTTTCTTTGGATCAAAGCCTCTTCTGATCTTTTGGTTGTCTGGTTATCTCTCGTCCTGATGATTATGATTTTTGCGGGTGAAAAGTGGTTCTTAAAAAGAAGAAAAGAATTAACTGATCAGAACGAAGAAATATCATAAAAAAATTGCTTCAGTGAGGGCTATCCGGAAAAAAGAAAATCAAGGAGTAAAAAACTGAAATACAAAAAGCAATTAACATGGATATTAGTAAAAAGCGAATCCCTACCAGAGAAAAGCCACAAATGGTTCCTCATGCTGTTAACGGGGAATCCGGTTTGGTAATAGTAGATACCACCTGGGGAAAAATCCAACCGATTAAAGTTGCAGAAAATGTTCTTACTGTAGATGAATTGGAGGTACTTAAATTTCAGGAAAACGGGCTTCAGATAATTGATTCCCGCACATCCAATTTTTATGAAATTTCCACTATCCCCGGTGCCAAAAATATTCCTCACGATGAAATAACAGAAAGAATGGATGAGTTGGATCGCAGCAGCCTGACTATCTTTTTTTGTAACGGACCACAATGTCCACAATCACCTACAGCTATCCGCAGTTTATTGTCTGCCGGTTATCCTCCTGAAAAGATTTTGTATTATCGGGGCGGAATGCATGATTGGATAACCCTGGGGTTGCCGATTGACGGAGGCCTTTGAAGCTTTGCATTTCCAGGGGGTCAACAATAATTTCAAACTCATTCAGATACCACTGCAAATCACAAAAAAGAAAAGGGAAGAAAATGAAACTTGCCACTATCGCATTTATCAGCACATTATTCATTTCGCAAATCGGGCTTGCACAAGTAGGCACAAACGGCAATGACAGAAATGAAGAAGGAAGACCTGTTAAAGAATATCAACTTACCATTGAGCAAAAAGAAATGACTCTTGCAGGCGTTAAAGCAGATGCCATGACCATAAATGGAAAAATTCCGGGGCCGGTACTTGATTTCATAATAGGTGACCTGGCTGTTATTAAGGTAACCAATAAAATGGATGTTGAAACTTCTGTACATTGGCATGGGTTAATACTTCCCAATATTTTCGATGGTGTTCCCTATCTGAATACACCTCCCATTAAACCGGGAGAAACTTTTGAATACAGAATACCAATCAACCAATCAGGTACATATTGGTACCACTCCCACACCATGTTACAGGAGCAAAAAGGGGTATATGGGGCTATCATAATCCATCCCAAAGAGAAAAACATGGAATATGACAAGGATCTTGCTGTGGTTTTATCAGACTGGACCAACGAAAAGCCAATGAATGTGCTGCGAAACCTCAAGAGAGGTAATGAATGGTATCAGGTAAAAAAAGGAACCACTGTTCCGTTAAGCAGAGCTATTGCCCGGGGAGGATTTGCTGCACAGCTAAGAATGTGGCGCGACCGGATGGAAGGGGCTGATATTGCAGATATTTATTACCCGGCATTTTTAAGTAATGGGGAAAAACTGGCAGAATATCCGAATTTTGAGCCCGGTGAAAAAGTCAGGCTTAGATTTGTTAATGCCTCCGCATCTTCTTATTACTGGATGGATTTTGGCGCCGGCAATCCGATGGTAGTAGCCGGCGATGGAGTTGATGTCGAACCTGTACACAAAAACAGATTCCTTTTTGCCATTGCCGAAACCTACGATGTTATTGTCACTATTCCTCAGGGAAAACTGGAAATTATTGCCACAGCACAGGATGGTTCAGGTTATACTACTATTCATCTCGGTAGTGGAGAGTTGTTTCCTGCAAAGGTAATCGGCCGACCCGATAAGGTGGAAATGATGAAACAATTCGCAGACATGGAAATGAAAATGGGCGCTCCGGCTCTGATTGGTAATAAAAAGAAAAAAACACCCGAATTTCTGAGGAGTAATTATGGGATGAAAATGAATATGGATAAGAATAATGAAGGGAATTCGCCAATGGATGATGAGATGAACATGGATCATGAAATGAACATGGAGCAGATGAATCACTCTTCAAAACAAGAGAAAGATTCCTCCGGGGATTTTTCTTATAAAAAGCGAAAGAAGCATTTTAACTACAATTTCCTTGAAGCAAACGAAAAAACAAACTTTAATCCGGATATCCCGGTAAACGAATTGCTCTTAAATCTTACCGGTAACATGAACCGTTACGTATGGAGTTTAAACGGAATTCCGCTTTCGGAAACTGACAAAATAAAAATTGAAGACGGAGAAATTACCCGAATTACACTGAATAACCTCACCATGATGCACCACCCGATGCACCTTCATGGCCATTATTTCAGGGTCATTAACGAAAACGGAGAACGATCCCCGTTAAAGCATACGGTAAATGTTCCACCTATGCAAAAAGTAACCATCGAGTTTTACAATGAAGAATACGGTGATTGGTTTTTCCATTGTCACATTCTTTACCACATGATGGGAGGCATGGCGCGGATTATGAGCTACGACACACCAAGAGATGAACGATTGAAGGATTTTCCCGTTCAAGGACTAATCGATGAAACAAACCATTATTACTCATGGGGTTTGGCTGAATTAAGTTCTAATTTCTCTGAATTAAGCCTTACTTCAAGCAATATTCGTAATGAGTTTAATTTAAGTCTAGAAACTGATTACAACCAAAATTCAGAAGTAGAATTTAGCTATAACCGGTATTTTAATGATTGGGTGAGAATTTACGCGGGTGTCAATGCCGAAAATGAAACTCCCGACTCCTACGATGAAATTAACACAGTTGGATTAGTGGGTGTAAAGTATTTCACACCCTACATGTTCAATATTGATGTGAGTATTGACCATCAACTTCGGCCCAGACTCCGCGTTGATAAAGAAATTCTGTTATTCCCCCGCCTTTTTGTGGAAGGAGAATACGAATACCGGGCCGACTTTGGCTGGGTCAACGACTTTGAAGACAACACAAGTTATGAAGGCGAAGAAGAATGGCTTATCAGGGCTGCATATATACTATCCCGTAATTTTTCCATTCAGGCCAATTATAATAACAGGTATGGCTGGGGTGGTGGTTTAAGTATAAGGTTTTGATAAAAAGCCAAATTCCTCACGAAGGTGTCATTCTCTGATACGGGCTCCCCATTCTGTCCGAAGTGGATGGTCATCCAATGTCAGCTGTAGATAACAGAGGGTTATGTATGTGAATTTGAAATGAATAACAGCCCGGAAACTTACAGATTTCATCCGCATACGGGGCCCACTTCACTGGTTCTCCTGTTCATCAGGGACTGGCTGGAGTGCGTATCGTTGAAGATAATCTAAACAGTCTGATAACCGGGGAACACAGGGATTTGGTAACAATGTGTAATAACCAGATAATAGGATAGAAACAAGAAAAGATAAATACAATGACCAATAAAATCAAGAAACGTTACAACCGAATCGCAGGTTTTTACGACAAACTCGATAAACCAATGGAGATGGCCTTATCCAAATGGAGAAATGACCTGTTATCGGAGGCTAAAGGTAAGGTGTTGGAGGTTGGTATTGGCACCGGCAGGAATATCCCTTTCTATCCGAATGATATTGAACTGACCGGAATTGACTTTAGTCCCAAAATGATTGAAATTACACAACGTAAATATGGTGACAGACCAAACATTAAAATACTGGAAATGGATGCTGAAAACATGAGCTTCAGCGATAACTGTTTTGATACAGTAATTACTTCCTGTGTATTTTGCTCAGTGCCCGATCCGGTGCAGGGACTTAGAGAAATTAAACGTGTTTGTAAAAACGATGGAAAAATAGTAATGCTGGAGCATGTAAGAAGTCAAAATAGAATGGTGGGGCCAATAATGGATACTTTTAACTTCATACCACTGCATTTGTACGGCGCAAACATTAACAGGAAAACATACGATAACTTAATAAAAGCCGGTTTTGATCCCCACCAGATTGAAATTGAAAATGTCTGGTTGGATATTGTTAAACTCATTCGGATAAACAATCAAAAGCAAAATAACACATGACCTACAAAAAGAGAGAATAAGAATGGAGAAACTAACATTTACAGCATTAACAACATTGCTTCTCCCCCCTCCGGAAGCTCTTCACAATGCCTTAGATTTAGGAACTCAGCGAAATTATGTAAGTTTTTCCCGGAAATATGTAACACCTTGTATATAAAGAACCTGTAAATTTGTATTATTAATAAAGAGACAAATTAAATAATCACTTAAATTTTAGTACTATGAAAGCAATAACATTGATTATCGCGATGATTACGGTTTTGGGTTTTAGCACCAATGCCCAAA
>DHQK01000081.1:0-46524 GCA_002411085.1 Marinilabilia sp. UBA5340
AATCTCCATGCTTAGGAGTATCGATGGTGCGGTTAACCATCACATTACCCTCCTGATCAACAGCACCAATCACAGTATTGGTACCGCCAATGTCAATTCCTATTGCTATTTTCTTCATTGGTACTTTATTTTTAAGTCGTAAAAATGCGTTTTAGGCTAAAAAAGCCGGAAGTTATCACACTCCCGGCTATAGTAAGAATTTTATGTTTTTCTAATTGGTACGAATGGCGTGGCCTTTTACAGCATAAAAGAAGATGTAAAGGTAACAGATGGCCGGAACCACAAACGCCCAGGTGTAGCCTACCGAGTCGGCAATCGCCCCCATCAAAGGAGGAATAACGGCTCCACCTACAACGAGTGAGTTAATAATACCCGAGGCAGAAGCCATCTCTTCACCATCAAGATCTTTAACTGCAAGAGAAAAGATATTGGGGAACATAATAGAGTTAAACAGACCGATAGAAATAATAGTCCACAATGCTACTTCGCCGGTGGTAAAGGTTGTAATAAGGGCAAGTGCTGCTGCCACAATTGCAAAAACACCCAATGTACGGGCTGCATTTCCTCTACCCAGTTGCATAATCAGGAAGTTGACCAATGCCACCACTGCAAATATCTGACCGGCACTGAAATTCCAGGAATCAATCGTAAACCCTTCGGCAGTAACAAAGGCTCCGGAAATAAGGGCCAAAACCAACACTCCTATTACCAACATATACTTTCTTGCCTGACTCTTAATTTCAGAGAACATTATGGCTCCAAAGAAACGACCAACCATCGCTCCACCCCAGTAAATTGCTGCATAAGTAGAGGCCTTTTCGGGATCGATACCACCGGAGAAACGAAGATAATTCACAATCAATCCGGCATTACCCACTTCGGCTCCCACATAGGCAAAAATACCAAAAGCTCCGAGCAAAACGTGAGGATATTTCCATACACTCTTTCTTTCCCCTTCTTTTTTGTTATTGGCAAGTTTGGGAAGATTAATCAAAAATAATATTACAGCAACGGCTATCACAATAATGGCCATGGTAATAAATGGCAATGGTACGCGTTCTGCTGCAGCCAAACCATGTTCTGCAGTCATCTTTGACTCGTCGGCCGGTAATCCCAGTCCGCGGAAGATTGCCACAGAAATAATCCAGGGAGCAATCATGGTTGCCACTGAATTCAGTGCCTGCGTAAGGTTCAGTCGACTTGATGCTGAGCTCTCAGGTCCTAAAGCTGTCACATAAGGATTGGCTGCAACCTGAAGAAATACAACTCCCGCAGCCAGAATAAATGTGGCAACCAAAAACATCGGGAAAGAAGGAATCTTAGCTGCAGGCCAGAAAATTAAACTTCCGATTCCCATCAACAACAAACCTAAAATTACAGTCCATTTGTATCCGATTCTGGAAACCAGTTTTCCGGAAGGAATCGACAAAATAGGGTAGGTTACAAAAAAAGCTGAAGATAATAACTGTGCTGTCCACTCCGGAAGGTCAAAGATTGCCTTCACCGGGGCTGTCATCGTAATGATAAAAGTGGTTGCAAAACCAAAGATGAAAAAGACGGCACCAAATACGCCCATGCCCATTCCATAATTACTGTTTTTCTGTTCCATAAGTTTTATCTAATTTGTGTGTGAGTTTACTTAGGTGCAATAATACCGCAAATTTGCTTTTTTTACAAAACTTAACAGCATTAAATTCTGCATACACTTAATTTGCCTGCCTCCCCTCACCCCCTCCAAAAACCCTCAGGGGCAAGCAATTGCAATTAACAGAGCCCCTTAAACAAAACATTTAATTTAACATTTAACCTGATAAATTCATAATATTCCGTCATGAAAATAATTTAGGAACAAATCAGGAAAGCATGATCAGAAATAAAAAAAGGCATGAAACACTGTTCCACACCGGAAAATCAAATCGAAAAAAGGGTGTACTTTTTCACAAGAAAAAACACACCCTCTTCAGATTATTTTGTCATCAATTATTCTTCGCTATCAACGCCATACTCATAGTCTACTTCAATTTGTGTGTAAGGCATTGCATAAAAACCCTGATTCTTAAAGATTAGTTCCACCTCGTCCAGATCACCGACCTGAAGCGGCTCAAGGCGAAAACTCATTACTCCACGGTAGCGTTCTACCATTTCATCATCACGGGCATCATGTCTTACCTGAAGATAGATCTTTGATGCATCATCGGTTTGTTCTTCAGGATCCTTCACCACATTAATGTAATGCACCTCGCCATCACCGTAAAAGTAGAAATCCACATTAAGAAAATCACCACTCACCCAAACTTCATTGATGTAAATCTGGTCGTCACCAATGGTATCACGGTTCTCCTCGTTCAGCTCAATTACATCCTTGAGGCGAACTTCCTGGACACTGTATACATCTACCAGGTAATCATAATCTGCACTTTCTGTGTTTTCTTCATTTACAGAATACTGGATCATCACCCGTTGATCATCTTCATAATCGAAGCTTACAGGATAGGTGGCGAACTCCAATAGCAGGTCGGAATCAGTCATCACACGAATTTCGTCAGATTCTCCCAATTGCACGATCCCCATTTCCAGATATTGAAGGGGCGTTGATTCATTGTCATCGTCCAGACATGAAGTAAAGCCTACTCCCAAAAACAACGCAACGATCCAAACAAATAGAAACTTTTTCATAATTCACTCCTCTGAAAAAAATTAAACAATTAATACCTCAATTAATAGTTGTTGTGAAAGGCCTTTGTCCACAATGCAAAGAATACCTCCGGAAACAACTTCAGAGAAAAGATGAAAAGAAATCCCAATGGTTGCGTTGTTGATTACCTATTTCAACGGATTATTTTTCCACGTAGGTTACTTCCAGATCTATAACACGAGGAGTATAGTCCTGATTCCAAAGGCTGGAGGAAACAAAAACACGGGCTTTGGAACCACGACTCATATTCCTAAGGGCCAAGTCAATACCCGAATACAAGCCGTCATAGACATTCACCTCTCCTGCTGTGTAAGTTTTAGGATATTCACTGTGGTAGTTGGAGCTGTAAGGATAAATGAATGGAACCCCCGTTGAATCACGGGTTATTTCATAATACACGTAGCGAAAACCCACTTTTTTACCTAATTGAACTGAATCTTCGGTTCCTTTATTCAATTCAAAGAACACATACCCCAGGGAATCCAGACGGTCAATGCTATCACCATTGGCAGCAAGAGTGTCTTTCACCGAATTAAGATAATCATTCATTAATTCCTGCTCGTCCTGGATCATTTTTTTTGTATTGATCCGGTAACCATCGTCACAGGCATTCATGAATATACTCCCGGCAATCACCGAGACCAAAAACAGCAAATTAAAAATATTTCGCTTCATGTGGTTATTTCTTGATTTATATAAATTATTCGCAAATAAACTCATTTTATATCGTTGGTACAACCCATTTCTTTATTACCCCCCTATCCGAACTACTGACTACTGGCAATTAATTCAAAACGCCTCCCAACTTTCATCTTTTCACATCTGTCACCAATACCTCATAAACAATTATGGCCCGGGCCGGGATTTCATCATCGTCTCCAATAAGCCCATGAGCCAAGTGAGGAGGCATAATAAAACGGGCTTTACTACCCTCTTTCAGCAACAAAACGCCCTCTTCCAAACCTGATTCCACACCTCCACGGCCAACGGTAAACTCTCTGGGACCACGCTCTGTCGAATCGTAACATACTGTACCATCCAACAATTTAATTTGATAATCGATCGTAACAGTTTGCCCTTTCCTGATGAGTGAACCGGTTCCAGGCTCATCAATTACATACCACAAACCAGTTCCTGTGGAGTCCATATTCAAGTTCAGAGAATCAATATATGCCTTGATCTTTGCCTGTTCTCTCGCTACCAGAGATCGGTTGATATTGATGTAGGTCTCAAGCGAAATATCCCGGCTTTTATCATTGTCCTTTCTGTTCTGTGAACCCGAACAACTACTAAAAAGCATGAGACAAAACAGAGCGCATATTTTTGTAACCGATGAAAAGTATTCCATTTTTTTATTTTTTATTTCCGAAAAATGAAAGGCCCCATCTTACCGGAACTTTTAACAATCCTTTTGGCAGATTTGGTCTTTCTTTCCTACTTCTTCCTGTTCTCATCTACAAATCCTGGCAACGTTTCCTTAAACCTCTTAATGGCATCTTCCAGAGTTCCGTTCCATTCTCCTCCGGCAGCATTTTTGTGTCCTCCACCCGAAAAATATTTTTCAGAATATAAATTGACCGGCATATTGTCTCTGGATCTGAACGAAATCTTCACAAATTTATCTTTTTCTTTCTCTGTAAACATTGCCGAAATCCCGATACCCTTAATGCCCAGAGGGTAATTCACAAATCCTTCTGTATCTCCCGGCTGATAATGATGTCTGTCCAGATCCTCTTTGGAAAGCGAAATGAATGCCGCCCCTGAACCAGCCATCACCTCAAGTTTGTTGCAAAGAACATGCCCAAGCAGACGCATTCTACCGATGGAGTTACTCTGGAATATTTCACGATGGATTTTGCCTTTATCTGTACCCCGGGAAACCAAATCGGCGACAGCCAGATAGGTTTGCGGATTGGAAGAATTGTAACTCAACACACCGGTATCGGTAATGATGCCAGAATACAAACACTCGGCCACCCTGCTGTCGATTGCGTCAGTCCAGCACATAGCTTTCATCAGGTGATAAGAGATTTCACAGGTGGAAGAAACAGCTACATCACTAAACATAAGGTTTGCCACACCAGGTGACGGATCGGGGTGGTGATCTATCATAACCCTGGGAGTAGATAACCCGGAAATAACACCAGCCAAATCTCCCGTACGTTTAATATCATTAAAATCCAGGAACATCAACAAATCAGCGTTACACAAAGCAGATACAGCCTTTAACTCATCTTGCTCATGCACAATAATGTCGGCTGCACCCTGCATCCAGCTTAGGTTTTCGGGAACTTCATCCGGCACTACAACCTTTGCATTTATTCCTCTGTTCGCGAATAAATTATACCATCCCAGAATACTCCCGATGGCATCTCCATCGGAGTTTTTGTGCGGAATCAATACAATTGAAGAAGCATTATCAGTATATGTCCTGAATTGGGACAATTGTTCTTTGTTAAAATCCATTTACCAAAATATCTAAAGATGCAAAGGTAATAAATTACCGTCCTTCCCGAAAAATTACTATTTTTATTACAAAAACCCACAACTATGAAAAAAGGAACCTTTACACTCACAATGATCAAACCGGGAGCCGTAAAAGAACACCATGTCGGCGATATTCTATCGCACATTGAACATGCTGGTTTTCGAATCATCGCACTGAAAATGACCCAAATGCCCAAAGAAAAGGCGGAGGTATTCTACGAGGAACACAATGATAAACCATTTTTCGATGAGTTGGTCACTTTCATGAAATCGGGGCCGGTGGTTGCCGCCATTCTCGAAAAAGAAAATGCCGTTGCCGACTTCAGGAAACTTATTGGATCAACAGATCCGGCTGAAGCGCAGGAAGGAACCATCCGGAAAATGTTTGCCAAATCCAAGACACACAATGCCATTCACGGATCGGACAGTAATGAAAATGCAATGCGCGAAGCATGGTTTTTCTTCAGTGAAATGGAACAATTCAGGTAATGGGTTACCGTATCGGGCGGGTTCCCCGCTTGGTGGTTAAAATGACCACCCCGTTTTTTGCATCAGGGCCGTATTTTTCCACGGCCTTTTCACCTTTCATCACTCTCACCGACTTTACATTGTAATGCGGTACCTCAATGTAAGTTTTAACAACCTTGTCATCAATCACAAACAGGGGCATCTTTTCGGTCAAACCATTTTGTTTAAGTGTCTGCATCAATGCCTTTTCCTCTTGTGAGAGACTAAAAGTCACCGGAATTTTCACACGGGAAGCTACCGGTTGTCCTTTCTTTGTGGCCGGCTTCCATTCTTGCATCAACTGCACCAAACGGAGTGCTTCACTGTCCAACAGTGGATCTACATTCTTCACAAGACCCGGTTCCATTAGTTTTCCATCAGAAGTAACAATAGCCTCAACAAGTACCGTTCCTTCAATTATTTGCAAACGAGCTTCTTCAGGATACTTCATGTAATTATCAAGAAATTTTGAAATATCCCGCGGACTCCCTTTAAATTTTGCTTCTCTGTCCACCTCCTGAACAACATCTGCGGATTGGGCTGAAGTTACCACACTGCCGGCAAAAGAAAGAACCAGCATTAAACCAAACAAAACTTTAATATTACGCATGGCATTGGGTTTTTAGGGGTTTGTATAAAAATAACAGAACCCAGTTAATATTACCAAATTGAGCGATTCTCACTCAATCGATTAAGAAAATGTAAGATCTCCACCAAATGAATGGTGAAAAACCAACATATTCTATATCGGGGTTAACACTAAGTAAAGCACTACGTCGTTTCCCTCGTACCGCTCAACTTAGGTATTGATTATTTTATAAAAAACATCAATAACTGTACCAATAACATGACAAAAGATCATTGCCCAGGCAAAATAAAAACTACAAATTTGCAGAAATATTAAAGCACGCCTATGCAGCCGGTTACCAAAAACCTTTTGAAACTTCACCTGGTGGTGTTTATTTATGGTTTTACTGCCATACTTGGAAAACTAATCACTCTGGATGCCATACAGCTGGTGTGGTACCGTATGCTCATTGCATTTGTGGCGCTTGGTGTAATACTTCAAATCAGAGGGCGCAGCTTGTCGGTCAACCGACAGACATTTATTAAACTGATCGGAATTGGATTTGTGGTAGCTTTTCACTGGATTACTTTTTTCCATGCCATCAAAATAAGTACTATTTCGGTAGCTCTTGGATGCCTTGCTTCCACCACATTGTTCACCAGCCTTCTGGAGCCTGCACTGGTCAAACGACCTCTGGTCTGGCTCGAAGTAGTCACAGGCATCCTCATAATCGCAGGTCTGTACATGATATTTCAGTTTGAGCCGGATCATATCACAGGCATTATAACTGCATTAATTTCAGCATTTCTGGCAGGATTGTTTACAGTATTAAACAAAGTAATGATCACCACCCACCGCCCGCTTGTCATCAGCTTTTATGAAATGGGAGGTGGATTTATCGGAATCACCCTATACATGCTGGTAAGCGGAACATTCGAAGAAGGACTCCAATTGCCCGTCTGGAGTGACTGGCTGTTTCTCCTGTTACTTGGCGTAGTTTGCACTGCTTATGCCTTTGCCGAGAGTGTAAAAGTGATGGATGTATTATCGGCCTATACCGTTGTGCTGACCATCAACCTGGAGCCCATTTATGGAATTCTCCTGGCTTTTGCATTCTTCGGAGAATCCGAATTAATGTCAGGCGGATTTTATCTGGGAACTGTCACAATTCTGATAGCAGTGTTTCTTTTTCCGGTAATCAACAGAAGCATCAAAAAACGACCAAAACTCACATGATCTGATTTCGGGCCTCCAGAAGTTGTGTCATGGCTTTTTCAATTACTTTTCGCGAGGAAGCCACATTCAACCGGTGAAAGCCTTTTCCCTGACTTCCGAATGTAGGGCCATAATTTAATCCAATACCAGCCTGATCAATAAGAAATTTACGCAGCTTTGCATCCGACAACCCCCAGGCAGAAAAATCGAGCCACATCAAATAGGTGGCTTCGGGCTTATGAATCTCTATTTCAGGCATATTTTGCTCCACAAAATCCAGCACAAACTCTACATTGCCCTTAATATATTCCAAAAGCGCTTCTAACCAAGGCTCTCCATATTTATAGGCTGCCTTGAGCGCTTCTGCACCAAACATATTTCCGGTAAAAAGATGATAGGCCTGAAGCTTTATCTGCATGGCGCGCCTTATTTTTTCATTAGGCACAATGATGTAAGAGGTGTTCAGTCCGGCAATATTAAAAGTTTTGCTGGGAGCCATACAGGTAATTGAGTTTTCGGCCAATTCGGTGCTAATGGAAGCCAGCGGCACATGAGGCTGATCACCATGAACCAAATCAGCATGAATCTCATCTGAAACAATCAAGACATCGTTTCTTAAACATATTGATCCTAATTTTTCAAGCTCTTCCCGGTTCCACACCCGGCCAACCGGATTGTGAGGATGGCAAAGGATCAACATCTTAACTTCGGGAGCCGAGGTGATTTTTTCCAGATGCTCAAAATCTATCCGGTATCCCTTTTTTGTATTCATCAGCGGATTCTCAGCAATAATACGCCCATGGTCTTTTATTACCTCAAAAAACGGAGGATAAACGGGAGGCTGAATAACCACTTTATCCCCTTCGTCTGTAAAAGCCTGAACAGCCATTATCAGAGTAGGAACGACTCCGGGCATAAACTCCACCCAGTCGCGGGCAACATGCCACAGATGCCTTTTTTTCTGCCAGTTTACTATCGTCTGATAAAATTCCTCGTCTCTGCTGGTATAGCCATACAAAGGATGTTCAGCCCGTTTCCTAATAGCTTCTGCGACCTCCTTAGGCGTTTTAAAATCCATATCGGCCACCCACAAAGGAATCACCTCATTGGTGCCAAATAAACGCTCCCTGAATTCCAATTTGAGCGCATTGGTTCCTGTCCGGTCAATTATCTTATCAAAATTCATATTACAATAATAATAAAAAAAGACATTCATGCCCAAAAAGCATAAATGTCTTTCTATATTGTAAAATCTAAGAGGGCTTTCTAAAAAGCTATTAGCTACTGTATTTGTCTTCCTGAGCATTTCAAAATCATAAAGATCATTGATAAAGAGATCCTCAAAGCTTAATTGGGGTAGTCACTCAGGATAACAAAGTACTCGTATGTATAAACCTTTTAGACAAGCTCCTAAAAATGGGGTTCGCAACTATTCAGCCGTAATATTAATGACAATATTTTCAATTGCACTGTTACCTGCTTCGTCCTGCACTTCAATATTCAAAGTATATTCACCTGCCATAGCGTCTTCAGGAATGGTTTCAAAGATAGATTGTGTGCTGAAGGTATGACTCTTACCTGAAAGTGAAAAACCAACAGGATTGGGAACCCAAACCTGAGGATCATCAATGCTCTTAAGCGATGAAGCACGCTTCAGTTCGGTACTCAACGAAACAAAACAAGTATCCAGAGCCACATTATCAGTCAATTCACCGGAAATTTGTAAAGTATTCACACCTCTCACAAAAGAAGCTCCCTGAGCAGGGGTATCAATACTCAAAACGGGATTTTCGCTATCAACAGGCTCTTCTTTGTTGTTGTCATCATCATCGCTGCCACAGGCAACAAAAGCAAAAGAAAACACAAACGCCATCAATAGCAGCAAGGGATTTAATCGAGTCTTTTTCATAGATTTAAATAAAATTTAAAATAATCGTCATGAATGCATTTCTATCCAGGCGGAAATGTTCTTCATTTCAATCATTATTCATACAATTTGGATTTGCTCTTATCTTTTATACTCGTCGTAAACACCTCTAATTCCTTCTTCTAAAGAAATACTCGCTCTAAAACCGAGATTATTCAATCGGGAAACATCCAGTAATTTCCTATAGGTTCCGTCAGGTTTGGTATCATCCCAGTCTATTTGCCCTCTATAACCCGTAACTTTCTGAACCAGGGCAGCAAGTTCGGCAATAGACTGATCCTCACCTACTCCAATATTTATGTGAGTGTTTCTGACCTCCTTAAGCCCTCTCTCTTTCACAATATCTTCAAAACTCACCTCATTCATGAGAAAGATGCAGGCCCGGGCCAAATCGGTAGAATGCAAAAACTCCCGACGGGGTGTTCCCGTCCCCCACAATTTGAGTTCAACCTCATTTCCGGAACGAAAGATACCAAATTTTTCCAGAGCTACAACAAGTTCCGCATCGCTTCCCGCAACATCCACACCTTCTACGGGTCTTTGGGAGAAATCGTTTCGAATTCCCTCCAAATCATTGTCAATGAGCAATCCGGCAAGGTGCATTTTCCGTATCAATGCCGGCAAAACATGAGATCCCAATAAATTGTAATTATCGTTGGGCCCATACAAATTGGTAGGCATTACCGAAATAAAATCGGTACCATATTGCAAATTGTAAGATTCGCACATCTTCATTCCCGAAATCTTGGCAATAGCATAAGGCTCATTAGTATATTCCAGTATGTCGGTAAGCAGGTACTCCTCTTTCATAGGCTGTGGACACGCCTTGGGATAAATACACGAACTTCCCAGAAAGAGCAATTTTTTCACACCCGACTTCCAGGAATAATGAATGATGTTATTCTGAATCTGCGTATTCTGATAAATAAAAAGGCTGTGGCAGGATTTTTTGGCCAAAATGCCGCCTACGCGCGCAGCCGCCAGAAATACATATTCAGGTTGCTCTAATTCAAAAAATCCTGCCACAGCCTTTTGATCCAAAAGATCCAACTCTTTACGCGAACGTAGCAACAGGTTTTGATACCCCATAGCCTCCAGTTCACGTTTGATGGCTGATCCTACCAGACCATTATGCCCGGCAATAAATATTTTACTTTGTTTGTCCATTATTCATAATAATTGAGCGTTCTGTATCCGCCGTCATTCAGGAATTTATCACGCTTCATCAGTTTCAGATCACTTTCCATCATATCACTCACGAGCCCTGCCAGATCGTATTCAGGCTCCCATCCCAGCTTTTCTTTTGCTTTGGCAGGATCACCAATCAAAAGATCTACTTCGGTAGGTCTGAAGTAACGCGGATCTACTTCTACTACGCATTTACCTTTTTCTAACTGATATTCATCATTGCTGCAAGCTATTACATAACCCTTTTCTTCAACACCTTCCCCTCTAAATTCAATCTCGATTCCGGCTTCCGCAAAGGCGAGTTTCACAAACTCCCTGACCTCTGTTGTGACACCTGTAGCCACCACAAAATCTTCGGGTTTATCCTGCTGCAACATCAGGTACATAGCTTTCACATAATCTTTAGCATGTCCCCAATCACGCTTGGCAGACATATTCCCCAGAAAAAGTTTCTCTTGCAAACCAAGTGCAATACGTGCAGTAGCACGGGTAATTTTACGTGTCACAAAAGTCTCACCCCGGATAGGCGACTCATGGTTAAACAAAATACCGTTGCAGGCATACATATCATAAGCTTCACGGTAATTCACCGTAATCCAATACCCGTAAAGCTTGGCCACCGCATAAGGAGACCGGGGATAAAACGGTGTCTTTTCCGACTGAGGAACTTCCTGCACCAAACCATACAATTCACTGGTTGAAGCCTGATAAAACCGGGTCTTTTTGGTCAATCCCAGTAATCGAATAGCCTCCAGAATCCGCAAGGTGCCAACACCATCAGCATTGGCTGTGTATTCAGGGGTATCAAAGCTCACCTGCACATGCGACATGGCTGCAAGGTTGTAGATCTCATCCGGCTGTACCTCCTGAATGATCCGAATTAAATTGGTGGAATCGGTCAGATCCCCGTAATGAAGGAAAAAATTCCTGTGTTCCACATGCGGATCCTGATACAAATGGTCAATTCGATCGGTATTAAAAAGCGAACTCCGCCTTTTTACTCCGTGAACAATATAACCTTTCTTCAGGAGGAACTCTGAAAGATAGGCGCCATCCTGTCCGGTAATACCGGTAATGAGTGCTACTTTTGCCATTTCTTTATTATTGATTAAGTGTATTTTCGGTTAAAAAACCACAAATTTACAATATTTGGACTACTCCTCCATAGTTAAGATGAAATATCTTTGGTATTCCGGGCCCTGGCAGACAAATTTTCCCAATACCACTGAATTGCCTCTTTCAGTCCGTCTCCAACTTCAAATTCAGGATGGTACCCCAGAAGCTTGCGGGCCTTTTCCACCGATGCCAGTGAATGCGGCACATCTCCTTGTCGTTCGGGGCCATATTCTACCCGGATATCAGCAATGGAACTATCGAATTGTGAAAGTAATTTTTTGAGATGATCAATAAGTTCGTTGAGCGAAGTTCGCTGACCACAAGCCACATTGTATACCGTGTTCACAGCTTCAGGAGTTTCCACCGTTGCAGCCAGTTCATTGGCCTGCACAACATTGGCTACATAAGTAAAATCTCTGGAAAAACTACCATCACCGTTGACAACAGGAGATTCATGCGCAATGAGCGTACTCACAAATTTGGGAATCACGGCAGCATAAGCGCCATCAGGATCCTGACGGGGCCCAAACACATTAAAATACCGAAGTCCGATCAACTCCATTCCATAAAGCTTGCCAAAAACGTCGGCATACAATTCATCCACATATTTGGTAATGGCATACGGAGAGAGGGGTTTACCTATTTTATCTTCTACTTTGGGCATCACTTCGCTATCTCCATAAGTAGAGGAACTTGCGGCATAAACCAGTCGCTTCACACCTGCATCGCGGGCTGCCACCAGCATATTGAGAAATCCTCCAACATTCACATCATTGGTGGTAATGGGATCTTTGATGGAACGAGGCACGGAGCCCAATGCGGCCTGATGCAACACGATGGCAACTCCGTCAACGGCCTTGCGGCAATCCTCAATATTCCGGATATCTCCTTCAATCATCTGAAAAGAAGGATGATCTCTGAAAGACTCAATATTTTCAGGTTTTCCGGTAGAATAATTGTCGAGGCATACAACCTTGTTGTTTTGATTCAGTAATTTTGCAATGATATTGGATCCGATAAAGCCGGCACCACCGGTCACCAGGACTATTTCCCCAGTTATTTCTCTCATCATAAATTGCTTTTTCTGTAAAATTTACATTTACTAAACGTAAGGCATGCAATGTTGTTTGATTACAAACTCAATTTGCGTAAAAATCTCAAAAAAAAAGCGGCCAATGCCGCTTTTTTTTTAAAATTTTTCAAAAAATTACTTGGCATAATTGATGGCTCGGGTTTCCCGAATTACAGTAATTTTCACCTGACCAGGATAAGTCATCTCGGTTTGAATTTTACGCGCAATATCGGCAGAAAGCTGATCGGCCTCATGATCGCTCACCTTTTCACTACCTACAATGACTCGCAATTCGCGTCCAGCCTGAATAGCATAAGTCTTTAAAACCCCGGGATAAGAAAGCGCCAGTGTCTCCAGGTCTTTCAAACGCTTGATGTAAGCTTCCACTACTTCCCGGCGGGCCCCAGGACGCGCTCCTGAGATAGCATCACAAACCTGAACGATAGGAGAAATCATACTGGTCATTTCCACTTCATCGTGGTGCGCACCAATCGCATTGGCGATATCCGGCTTTTCCTTGTATTTCTCAGCCAGTTTCATCCCCAGTATTGCGTGAGGTAAATCCGGATCCTCATCACTCACTTTTCCAATATCGTGCAACAGGCCGGCACGTTTGGCACGTTTGGCATTTAAGCCCAGTTCTGAAGCCATTATGGCACACAGGTTTGCTGTTTCACGGCTGTGCTGAAGAAGATTCTGTCCATAAGACGAACGATACTTCATTTTACCGATCAATTTGATCAACTCGGGATGCAAACCATGCACACCCAAATCAATGGCCGTACGCTTACCGTTTTCAATCATCTCCTCTTCCACCTGCTTGCGCACCTTGTTCACCACTTCTTCAATACGTGCGGGGTGAATCCGTCCATCGGTTACCAGCTGGTGTAAAGCCAAACGGGCAACTTCTCTGCGCATGGGATCAAAACCAGAAAGCACAATGGCTTCCGGCGTATCATCCACAATAATTTCTATGCCGGTAGCAGCTTCAAGGGCACGAATATTACGTCCTTCACGCCCGATAATCCGTCCCTTAATCTCATCAGAATCAATATGGAAGATGGTTACCGAATTTTCGATAGCCGTCTCCGTTGCGGTACGCTGAATTGTCTGAAGAACAATACGTTTAGACTCCTTATTTGCATTAATTCGTGCCTCATCCATAATATCATTGATGTAGGACATGGCCTCTGTTTTAGCTTCAGCCTTCAGCGACTCCACCAACATCTCTTTGGCTTCATCTGCAGACATACCTGAAATTGCCTCCAACTGCTCCACCTGACGCTTATGCGTACGATCCAGGTCTTCACTTTTCTTCTCAACCAACTCCAACTGCTGATCCAGATTTTCCCTGATTGCTTCAGTTTCCTTCTTTTTACGCTGCAACTCTTCCATTTTTTGAGAAAAAGTCGTCTCCTTCTGCTTCAATTTGTTTTCGGCAGTTACAATTTTAGAATTGCGAGCGGTGATCTCTTTCTCATGCTCTGCTTTCAGCTGCAAAAACTTTTCTTTAGCCTGAAGAATTTTATCTTTCTTTATGACTTCAGCCTCAGCCTCCGCCTCCCGGAGAACCTTTTGTGATTTTGACCTGAGCGCAGTATTAAGCAGCACCCATGCCAAACCACCACCAGCCAGGAAGGCCACTATTGCTATTACTATTTCCATTGTCTCGTTTTTAACTAATGATACAAAAAAACCGCACCTTTATCCTGATTCTCAAACAAGCATGGATGCACGAAACATCTATGCATTCAGGAAAAGTGCGGGCAACTTTATTTTCGAAAAAACTACTCTTCTGTCAGGATTGCATCAATTTTATCGTTCAAGTCCTTTACGGCATCTACAATCGGTGAATGATCATGCTTGTTTTCTAGTTCCAACATCTTAATAACATATTGAAGCGAAGCCATCGCCAGAAAATCCTGGACATCTTTGTCGTGATACCGCTGTTTATACTGTAAAACTTTCTCATTAATAAGACGGGCAGCTTTCCTGATCTTCTCTTCATCATCCCTGTCTATTCTCAGCGGATAATACCGGTCAGCCACATTTACCCTTATGGAAAGCTTGTCATCCATTTAACGTACTTAACGATTTAACAGTGCAATGCACTTATCTATTTCCCGCACAATTTGATTGATCCTCTGTTTTGTTTGCTGAACATCTTCCGGGGCACTCTCAAGCACTTTGGCCATTTTGGTGTTCCCCAGTTGTTCTTCCAAATCTGCTTTGGTATTGACGGCTTCTTTCAACTGGCTGGTGAGCTGTGATACTTCATGTTTCAACACTTCATTCTCTTTTTTCGCATCACGGTACATCTGCACCAGCCGGTCAACCCGATTTCCTAATTCAACAACCAAGTCTGTATTTGGATCAACCATTGCTCAAATATTCATGAGTTTTAATAACTTAATAATTCTGGCCATTTAATCAGTATTCGACCCAAGAGGGCAAATTACACATTTTATTTTACTTCTGCCAGCAATTGGACTTATCTGATTTTACTGCCTGCCATTAAGTCATTTTCTATAATCCACTTAAACCAATTCTTTAAACATCATTCAAGTCGGTTCTATGGATATTCCAGTACAAAATTAACATAGTTTCATAATTACCCAAAATTCACACCAGAAAAATTGTATCCATGTGTATATTATTTTCCGTTTTTCAATATCTGATGAAACTCATGTCAGAGAACCGGGTCATCTTATGCTTTGCAAAATAAAAAACGCGGGCAGAATGAACGGCCCGCGCATCAATCAAACAGAGCAAATACTCTAATATTTCAATGTCCAGCGAACTCCTCCCTTTATCCAACGCCCGGGTCGGTCAAGTTCTCCCATGTCTTTGTATTCCACGTCAAACAAATTGGTGGCTTCGGCAAATACCCGCCAGTTCTTGTTTTTCCAGGTTACACGCAAATCGGTCATAAACCAGGAATCGTAAGAGACGTAGGTGTTATCGGCCGATCGTTGATAGCCCCCCACCCGATCCTGAAACAAAAAATTCCAGCGGGCAGACACATTTCCGGTAATTTCATGCTGAATCCCCAGATTCATCTTATGTTTCACATGATTCAGCACATAGCGTGATTCATAACCAGGCTCCGGATTTTTGTCCTGATCAAGCCAGGCATAGCCGAATTCTGCTTTCTGCAGCACGGGAATTCCTAATCTGTCGGCCAACAGAGTGGCCATAAGCTCCACCCCATAAGCATTAATTTCGTTTACATTTGTAGTCCTATATTCTTCTTCGCCCATCTGACGCCCCCAATCAATGAGGTTCTTTCCGCGACGATAAAAACCATTTACATGTCCCAAAAAGGAACGACCTGTATATTTCATACCGGTTTCGAGGGTAGTGGCCTCTTCCGGTTCCAGATCAGCATTTCCCACATGTATCGGACTATTGTAAGAAAGATCGGTAAAAGTCGGCATCCGCAGCGACTGATTGTAACTGGCCAGCCACTTGAGTCGTGGGGTGACCCAGTAACTGATATCCATTCCCGGAAACCAGTTGAGCCGATAATTGAGTCCGGAATTGAAGTTGGCCATTATCCCACCCGATACGGAAAGGTTCCCTACTTTGAAATTGTGTTCCAGGAAGAGTGATGCATTGGCCCTGCTGTAGCTTTTGGTGAAGTAAACACCTGTTTCGCCAGGAACTTCAAGCGGTTGATCCATTTCGTTGCCAATGTTGTTGCTCCAGATATTTTCAGAGCGCACCTCCCCTCCAACGGATGTTTTTCCTAAAATCCATGGAATAGTTGCATTGATATTTCCACCATAGACATCAGTAAGATGATAATTATGGTTGGTATACCAATCGGCAGCCCCTTCTTTGTTGCGAAACAATTCAAAACGGTCATGATGACGACGCCAGTAAATCGTAGGCTTCAATTTGATTACAGCCCCTGTTTCAAAACCCAGAGAAGTAAAAAAAGTACGGGTTTCTTCGTATTGGTTGGGATAAGTGGCTGAATAAAAGGAGTTGGCTCCAAAAGCCTTGGTAGTATAACCAGCCTGAAAATTCAGATTTTCCTGATTTTTTTGATATTGAAACTGATAAAAGAGGTTTAGCAGTTCAAAATCGGTATTGTCGATGTATCCATCGCTGCCTCCCTTGCTGGCGGAAAAGTAACTGGTAGTATTGCCAATGTTATGATTGACCGTGGCACCGGCATTGTAAAGCCCATGGTCTCCTGCCATCAGATTTGCAGCAGCTTTATTCTGGGCAGAAGTAGCCGTCACAATATTAACAGCTCCACTAAAAGCATTGGGGCCATGTACCCTTGAGGCGGGCCCTTCCACAATTTCAATGCGTTCGATACTGTTCAAATCAACCGGTAAGTTGAGGTTGTGATGTCCGGTTTGCGGATCTGTAATATTGACCCCATTGAGCAAAATCATCACCTGATCAAAAGATCCGCCCCTGAGACTCAAATCGGCCTGAATGCCCAAGGGGCCTCGTTCCTGTACATCTACATTCATCATGTATTTCAGTAACCCCTGGACACTTTGAACCGGAAGGGCCTCAATCTCACTCCGTGGAATAACCGTAATCATACGCCCCACCTCCGAATAAAGTGAGGGCGCGCGGTGAGCGGTGACCTGCACCTCGGAGAGACGAATTTTCTGAGTGATGGTATCAGCCTCGGTCTGCGCAAATGTGTTCATGTAGCCCAGACAGATGAAATAGGAGGCCGCCAGCATTCCGATTTTAACCTCCCGGTACAAGGTATTAAATACAGCATAACTACGATGTTGCCAACGGGTAAAGATCAACTGGCGCGCCATTGAAAAAAACTTCTTAATGTTCATAATGAGTAAAATTTGAATGATTAAAAAACGGCGCAAAGGTACGAAAATAAGAGACTAATGGAGACTCTGCTCCTGCTTGTCTGAGAAAAAGAAGAATTGCTCTATACCAACCGCCAAGTGCTTCTGAAGCATCGGCAAACATCCTCTTAAACACTCCTGAAATCTGATTGCCCCCATGTTCACATGAAAGTACAATGCCCATTCGGGATGGAATCAAAACTTTTACATGGCGTCACACTCCAAACAAATTATTGTTTATTAATGACTTCCCCATATTGCCATAAACTTCATGGAAATGCTTTCTGGAATAATCATTGCCCATTGCATTGATCAAGCGCCGTGCCAGAGAGCCCGAATCTATGATTTTTGAAAAAACCAAATAATATTCCTTATTCATTTTTTTCTCCAGCAATGGTTTTAGAAATTGCCATAATTCTCCGGAGGTAACTTTCTGCTGTCCACATCCCCAAAATTTCAAATATGAGGCATCTTTAATAATCGCCAAATCAGACTCCTTAATGGTGTTATAAAGAATTGCAGCCAGGCGGGTTTCATGCCATTTCTTCTGCTCTTCATAAGATAAAAACCTCTCCTCTACCGTTAGTTTAATCAATGCGGTGATGGCATCCACCAGAGCCAGATCGGCCAGTGGACATTCCTGATTATCGACAACACGAATCTCAATAGCCCCACGGTCAAAACGCGAAATTGCCCCACGAGAATTTAAAAAATGTTTATCCAGTACATTGTCTTTATCAAAGGGAGCAATATCTTTAATGATGGGAGCAAAAATCTTACGAAAATAATCATCCTTACTGAAAACTGCTTCGGGGACAACCACCCCGGCAATGGATGGTATTTTCTGCTGATTATGACGGTATGCTTCCATTCTGCTGTCATGAAAACCGGTGAACCGACCATCCAGAAAGGGCGTGGAAGCAGCAATGGAAGGTATTAATGGCAGAACCATTCGAATAGCCGCGTGTAGGCGACCAAACTCTTCATCACCGGCAAACGGTAAATTTATGTGCGTACTTTGCAAATTGCTCCAACCATGCCCCCGGCAATCAAAAATTCTGTTGTAAAGACTGTATATCTCATTGTGCTCGTGTTGCCACAAATGCGTTTCGGTATGAGGATTCATCCAAGGATGTGCACCACCAGGCAACAACTGGGCATTAAACTGCTCAAGGATATTACTGATTTTTAGAATATTTTCATGAAAATACAGATGAAGACCACTAATGCTTCTGACAGGGCCATTTGTTTTAAGCTCAACCACATGATTGACCAATTCATTACTCCAGGCAACAGGACCATTTTCGTAGTCAGAGGTAATCTCACCGGTAACCTGCTGCAGCAGCCGATCGCAGGCTGGAAGGACGTTAAGTGTTTCCCGATCCACAATCATATA
The DNA here is from genome assembly GCA_002411085.1 of Marinilabilia sp. UBA5340. Taxonomy (GTDB): domain Bacteria; phylum Bacteroidota; class Bacteroidia; order Bacteroidales; family Marinilabiliaceae; genus Marinilabilia. The sequence goes on from DHQK01000081.1 coordinate 19,010, forward strand.
CTCAAACTCGACGCCTGTGACATCAAACAGATGAAAAGGATGTTGATTCATTTTTTTAACTTTCTTGGTGCGGAAATAGTTTTTAAGACTTATTGTTGTTCTTATCGTCTAACAACTGCTTGAGAGGAGCATTATTGATCTGATCCAGCAGGAACAACACAATTTTCCTGTATAGCTCATCTTTCAACAAACCATCCTCCACACCGGCGTCAATATTAGGATTGTCATTCACTTCAATAACAAAAGGTTTTCCATCCATTTCTTTCACATCTACCCCATACAATCCATTACCAATCAACCTGGTGGCCTTCAATGCAATTTCCAGAACCGCCGGAGGAGCATCTGAAGGATCAAGAATATCAAAATTGCCCTCCACCTCCGACTTCTTCTTGCTGTTCCAGTTGTAAATCTGCCAATGTCCGGAAGCCATATAATAACGACAAACAAACAACACTTGATTATTGAGAATTCCTACACGCCAATCGTAATCGGTGGGCATGAACTCCTGTGCAATCAACAAGTCTGAAGATTTCAACATCTCTTTTACTTTTTCTCTGAATTCTTCTTTGTCCTTAACTTTTACTACCCCCTGTGAAAAAGAGGAATCCGGCAATTTCAAAACACATGGAAAACCAAGAAAACCGGCATCCCGTGCATTATCAGACAATAAAACCAACGTTTTAGGCGTAGGAATCCTGGCACTCCGAAGCAATTCTGTAAGATATACCTTGTTGGCACATTTCAGAATAGAATCAGGAGAATCCAACACCGCTAATCCCTCACTCTGAGCCCTTCGGGCCATCCGGTAGGTATGATGGTTCACCGCAGTAGTCTCCCTGATCAACAAAGCATCAAACTCCCCTATTCTATCGTAATCCTCCCGGGTGATAAATTCCACATAACAACCAAGTTTTATGGCAGCCTCTTCAAAAGCAGCAAGGGCCTTTTTGTTGGAAGGAGGTGATGCCTCATCAGGATCAACCAGAATCGCCAGATCGTAGAGATATTTTCCGGGTCTGGCCAGATCGTATCGTTTGCGTTCAAAGTAATCGAATGCAAATTTTTCGAGATACGGCAAATGGTGTTCAGGAACCTCTTTCAAAGGGATGGTGCGAATAGAAAAAACCTCCCATTTCCGGCCGTTATGAACAAAACGGGCTCTTAAAAAAGGAGCCTGAAATAATTTGTGTAATTCCTTCGCCAGCTTAACATACTGACTGGAGATATTTTGTCCAAAATAGATACTCAACACAAACTCCTTTGAGCGAATGCGCTTCAAATTCCTCTGGATCAAAGCATCCAGGTCTTCAGAGACACTTTTCACCAAAGCTCTTTCCTTAAGATCCAGGATATTTTTAACCGAGGGAACCACTTTATGTCCACGGGCTTCAGCCAGAAGGGAGACATAGTATCCCCGGGTTTGGTAGGCATAATCGTTGGAGAGATTAAAAACCCGGACGTTTCGAAGGCTCGAAAAACCCGAATTGCTCAGGTATTGCCGGGGAGAAACAACTTCCACACCGGGAATATCCCAAACCCAGTGAGAAGGTTTATTGATAACGATAATTTTCTTCACAAATAACTGGAATTAAACAGCATAAAACAGACGATTTTAGTTTTTACGCTTGCAGTACTATCAACATATTGGCATCATAAGTCACAATACCAAGCATGATAGCATTAATCAGGCGGTGAATATTTACTTCATAATAGTTATCTCCTGAAATAGGGTTTTCCTTATAGGGATCAGCAATAAAAACGCGATCTCCCTGCATTCCGCCAAGCACCACAAAATGTCCCATGGGCTCTCCTTTCAAATCATGGTACACAGATCTGTCCCTGTAATCGGTATATTCCCGTCTGGAGTTATACAGGTAAGTGGCACTCAGACCTGTTAAAATAGGAATTCCTTTCAACAGGTAGCGCTCGAAAATACTTCTTCTAAGATCTTCAAACACAATTTCCCCTCCCATTTCAAGATATTGTTGATAGGCCCTGGTAGCCTGGACAAACTTTTTACCATGCTTGAACTTCAATTGAAGTTCAAGCCGTTCCATTAAACTTTGGTTATTAAGATCTTCCCAGGAGGGATCAAACATTTTCAAGTTGTAGGAATAAAGACGGGTTTTCAGTCCTCTTCTCAATGCATCCATGCCGAGCATAACAGCCAGCGTTCCACCATCTACCAAATAATTGACACTTGTTACCACTTCCTCCAACGAAAGCGACAACCCCCAATGACGATAAACAGCATGAAGGCTGGTAGGCCCACATGTGGAGTCATCCGGTTGAGAAAGAATACTGACAAAATGCCTGTTTGCCATGGATCAATGAATAAAAAAACCGGATGTAATATTATGATATTTTTGAATTAGATGTACTCTTTCTGAGAAATTTATTCTATCTGACAGACAGGCACAAAAAAACCCTCTCCGGATAACCGAAAAGGGCTTGTGTATCGTACGTCTCACAACGTGAGCACAGGAAATTACTTTTTAAAGTAGTCTTTCGCCATATCATTTGGAACTACATCTTCCTGAAAAGTGTAAGATCCGGTTTTAGAAGACTTTACCATTTTAATTACTTTGGTATGTCCTTTACCTGCACCTTTTTGTACTGATGCTACTGCTTTCTTAGCCATGATCTACTGTTTTATTTGATTTCACGATGAACAGTATAACGCTTCAAAACAGGGTTATACTTTTTCAATTCAAGACGATCCGGTGTATTCTTACGGTTTTTCATAGAAATATACCGTGAAGTCCCGGGCATTCCGCTTTCTTTATGTTCGGTGCATTCCAAAATCACCTGAACGCGGTTTCCTTTACCTTTTTTTGCCATAATTACTTACCCTCCGTTTTTTAGTATTTTGAAATATAACCTTTCTTTTTAGCTGATTCAAGTGCAGCTTTTACGCCCAACTTATTAATCAACCTCAAACCTGCTGCAGAAACCCTCAGGCTTACCCAGCGGTTTTCTTCGGGTAAATAAAACTTTTTATCAAAAAGGTTTGGATTAAACCTCCGTCTGGTTCTTCTCTTTGAGTGGGAAACGTTGTTTCCTACCTGAAAGCTTTTTCCTGTTATTTCACAAACTTTTGACATTGCTCAACCGTTTTTCGATACGTTTTTCAAACAGAGCGCAAAATACGGCATTTTTCTGAAAACAAACAAACTTTTTCTTTTATATTTTGTCATCGTGCACCAAAAAAAATACGATAATACCGTTTTATTACAATTCCATAATTTAACTCCTTTGCTAAAGCTTTCCTTGCTTGATCATTTGCATAAGTTCGATGAGTGCCGTTTCGGAGGTTCTGAGAATATTCCGCTCACGCACCTTGCCAAACTGAAAACACTTACTCAAAACATCATTATGAGGCCCTGCCCAGGCGATCCATACAGTGCCCACAGGTTTTTCCCTGGTTCCTCCACCGGGACCTGCAATACCTGAGGTAGCAATGGCATAATCCGCTCCTGTTACCTTTCGTGCTCCACCAGCCATTTGTTCCACCACCTGCTGACTTACAGCTCCATATCTTTCAAGATCCTTTCCGTTGACTCCAAGCAGCTGCTCTTTCATCTCATTGGAATAACTCACAATGCTGCCCCTAAAATAGTCAGATGCTCCGGCAACTGAAGTGACCAGGTGTGCCAGATATCCACCGGAGCAGCTTTCGGCCAGCGCCAGTGATTTCCCTGTTTTTCGGAAAAACCCGGAAAAAACCTCTGCTGCCGGCAAATCATCCTCTCCATAGATATTCTCCCCTATGACAGGCATCAATGCATCAACCTGATCCTGAATACTTTTTTCCAAAATCTTTGAATCTTTCCCCCTTGCCGACAGCCGCAGCCTGATACGACCGGGAGCAGGCAGATAGGCAAGTTTAATTTCGGCAGGAAGTGCATCCTCCCATTCGGTAAGCATTTCGGCCAGAACCGCCTCCGGGATATTATGAACCAGCAGGGTTTTGTGCACTATCACACCCGGTTGATACTTCTCTCTCAAGCGGGGAATAATCTCTTTGGTCATCACTTCCTTCATTTCGGAAGGTACACCGGGCATGGAAACCACCACGCTATCGTTGTAATCGAACCACATAATAGGAGCTGTTCCCATTGTATTGCGGATCACTTTACATTTTTCCGGAACCAGTGCCTGGTCGTGATTCAATGTATTGATATTTTTTACGCGACCTTTCAGAAATTGCTGAATATCTTCAAATACTTCCTCATTGAAAACCAGTTTCGTCTCAAAAAATTCACAGAGAGTCATTTTGGTGATATCGTCACGTGTTGGCCCCAAGCCACCAGTCATCAACACAACTTTTGCCCTCCGGGTGGCACTTTCGAGAGCCTCCTGGATCTCTTGCTTTTTATCGCTAACCGAGGTAATGCGTTGCACATCAAATCCTGCCTGACTCAGCTCTTTACCAATCCAGGCAGAATTCGTATCAACAACCTGTCCGATAAGCAGTTCGTCACCAATTGTAATTATTTCTACCATTGTATTATTCAGTATTTTCTATTTTACTAATGTCAACATGCAGAAAAGTACAAAATTATAATTGTTTAATTAATCTAATGGAATTTCTTCTAAACACAGCATATTGGTGTAGAAATATTATTGCAAATTAAAGAAAACTTTCTTCAATTTGTTAACAAATGCAAAAATGCCATTTCCATCAAGCGTCGAATAATGAACTTTTTTGCCCTTTTTTTCTGTTTTAAAGCAGAAATTACTGCAATCTTTCTTTAATTATTTCCACCTCAAGCACCTAAACATCTACAAAACAATTTATTTCACTTATCTATATATATACATTGTTACGGTAGTTAATGTTTATTAAAGATTTTTTTCTTTAATTCCCGCAATCTATTTTTGCATCAAAATAAAGTCGAATTTAATTAAAACAACCTGTCATGAAAAAGTATTTAATCACTGTAAACGAAAAGCAGTACGAAGTAGATGTAGAAGAGGTAAAGACAACCACAGCAGGTGCTTTCCAAACATTGAAATCGGCCCCAAAGATGAAGAGCGGAGTCAGCCCCAATCAAATAAAGTCATCTAAGCCTAAAAAAGCTTCAGCCAACGGAGAGAAAGTAACTGCTCCAATGCCCGGAAGCGTTTTCAAAATGCTCGTAGCAGAAGGCGATGAAGTAAAAAAGGGACAGACTCTCCTCGTATTTGAAGCCATGAAAATGGAAAACGACCTGACCTCTCCGGTAGATGGCAAAGTAGCAGCTGTGAATGTAGCAGAAGGCGATGCCATTGCGGCCGGTCAGGAGTTGATTGTTATTGCGTAACCTCAGAAAAAACATTGATTGTATATGGGTAAAGTTGGTATTACAGAAACTATTCTTCGCGATGCGCACCAGTCTTTGATTGCCACGCGCATGAAAACCGAAGAAATGCTTCCGATCATCGAACAACTTGATGATATAGGTTACCACTCTCTGGAGGCCTGGGGTGGGGCCACATTTGATGCATGTATTCGTTTCCTGAATGAAGATCCCTGGGAGCGATTGCGAAAAATAAAAGCATTGGCCAAAAAAACACCTCTGCAGATGTTGCTGCGAGGACAAAACTTGCTTGGTTACAAACACTATGCGGACGACGTGGTAGAATACTTCGTTCAGAAGGCTGTAGCCAACGGGATGGATATCATCCGTATTTTTGATGCCCTGAACGACCCCCGAAACATGGAAACCGCCATTAAGGCTTGTATCAAAGAAGGTGGTCATGCACAAGGATGTATCAGCTATACAACCAGTCCGGTACATAATCTGGATATGTTTGCCAAAGATGCTAAACGTCTCGAAGACATGGGGGCGCATTCCATCTGTATCAAAGATATGGCCGGATTGCTGAAGCCTTTTGATGCCTACAACCTGATAAAGGCCATCAAAGAGACCGTAAAAGTGCCTGTGCAGCTCCATACCCATTATACAAGCGGTGTTGCGTCTATGACCTATCTGAAAGCGATTGAAGCAGGTGTTGATGTAGTAGACACAGCGCTGTCACCTATGGCAGGAGGCACTTCTCAGCCAGCCACAGAGCCACTGGTAGCTTCCCTGCAGGGAACAGAACACGACACAGGTCTGGATCTGGTAAAACTAAGTGAAGTTGCCGCTTACATGCGTCCATTAAAGGACAAATGGCTGGAGTCAGGACTTCTCAATCCCAAAATGCTGGGTGTCGACGCCAACGCACTGATTTATCAGGTTCCCGGTGGTATGTTGTCCAACCTGGTATCACAGCTTTCACAGTCCAATGCCATGGACAAATACGAAGCGGTACTCGAAGAAGTCCCGCGTGTACGTGAAGACTTTGGTTATCCTCCGTTGGTAACTCCTTCCAGCCAGATTGTAGGTACACAGGCAGTATTCAACGTATTGATGGGGGAACGCTACAAAATGGTTCCCAAGGAATCGAAAGGAATCGTCAAAGGTGAATACGGAACTACTCCAGCTCCTATTTCTGAAGAGCTGAAGAAGAAAATTCTCGGCGATGAAGAAGCCATTACCTGCCGTCCTGCCGACCTCATAGAGCCGGAATTGGACAAGATTCGTGAGGAAGTTAAAGATCTCATCATTCAGGATGAAGATGTACTCACTTATGCACTGCTTCCACAGGTAGCTAAGAAATTTTTCGAAATGCGAAAAAACGGAACCCTCACTCCTCCTGAGGATCCGAAGCCGGTTGCTAAGCCAGCAGCTGAAGCAGAAAGCAATGGTGAAGAAGAAAATGAGGAAGAATTGGCCGCTGTAATTTCTGCAGCTGTTTCTGCCCAGGCAGAACCAGGTACCCAGTATGCCGTGCGGGGATTCAGACAGGTTGTTAGCCCGTGGGTATTGTCTGGACGCCTGAACCGTTAAAATTCAAATTCTCCTTATTGGTTTAAAAGCAGCTACGCCCGGTGAAAGCCGGGCGTTTTTGTTTATATTTTCCTAACGTTGCAAGTCATTAACACTGCTAAAGTTTCACCGTGAAAATTTAGTAATTAATAAACTGTTTGAATTTTGTTTTTGGCTGGAGTTTTTGAAGGATTAAACGCTCAGGTAAGTCAAAATTGACGAATTATAAGAGACTGTTTAAAAATAGAATAAAAAGTTTTCTAACACAGAGAATTGATTGAGTAAAATTTAAACAGTTTCCAAGAGTTTAAATCTCTAAAACATCTCAAAGGATTGAACTTAAACAGTTTCTTATATCCTTTGATATATTTTGATGCCTTGAACCGCCTGTATCTTTTCAAAAGGCCTCCAAAAAAGCGGTGAGGGTCACATTAATTTTGACCTGCCCAGCCTCCAACCATTCATGAACATCTTTCGAAAGAATATTTAAACACCTTCTGGAACAGGCACCTCTTCTTCGTCCTCTTCCAGTTCCGTGGGCGGAGGAGGTTTTTGAGGGCCTTCTTTCCGGAAGACAACTGCCGTAACCAATCCTGCCAATGCTCCCCAGAGGTGAGCTTCCCATGAATATTCCACCAGCCACTCAACCGGAAATATTCCCCAAAAAAGACTACCGTAAAGAAATACCACCATCATGGACAAAGCTATCAAAGGCACATAATTGCGAATAATTCCACTGACAAAAAGGAAAGAGGCAATGCCATAAACCACTCCACTGGCCCCCACATGCCAAGCATCGCGGGCACCAAACCACAACCAGATACCGGCAAGCAGATAGATCCAGAAAAAAACCTTAAGAGCAATATCCCTGTAAACATAAAACAAAGCAGAAGTCAGCACCAAAAAAGGCCCGGCATTTGCTCCCAAATGTTCCCAATCGGCATGAATAAATGGTGACAGCAATATACCCGGTAATCCTTCCACCGAAAGCGGCCTGACCCCCAAAAAGAACCAATGCGTATCTTCCAGAACTTGTATGGAATGAAGAACAAACATCACCAGCAATAAAAACAATGGAAATACAGCACTGTAAAGAATCTTTTTACGCTCGACTTTAAGATTATGCTCGGATAAATCAGTCATATACAAATATCAAATATTATCGGGAGTGCGATCAAAAAATACTATATTCAAATTATATAAACGCGCTCTTCCGGACCCCTTTTTCCTTGTTTAATCAGTTTCCGGTTTACTCTGCCAAACGTTTGATTTCTGCCACAAAACCATCGATCTCCTCCTGGGTAGTATCAAAAGAAGTCATCCAACGTACTTCACTTGCTGCTTCGTCCCACATATAGAAAAAATATTTCTCCTGCAAAGGTTCAATGATGTGCCGAGGAACAATGGCAAACACACCATTTGCCTGAGCTTTTTGGGTAAGTTTTATTTGCGGCACAGCCTCCAGCGCCAGGGCAAGTTGCGCAGCCATGCGATTGGAATGTTCTGCATTTTTTCTCCACAATTCATCATTCAGAAAGGCTTCAAACTGGGCAGCAATATATCGCATTTTGGAGTGAAGCTGGGTGGTTTGTTTGCGGATATATTTGGCCTGGTTGGCAAATTCCGGATTCAAAAAAACCACTGCCTCTCCAAACATTAGCCCGTTTTTAGTTCCCCCAAAAGAGAGTACATCCACACCCACATCAGTCGTCATTGCTTTAAAACTACAATTCAATGCTGCAGCTGCGTTGGAGATTCGGGCGCCATCCATGTGCAGAGATAATCCATTGGCATGAACAAAGTCAGACAGTGTCTTTAATTCTTCCAACGAATAGAGTGTACCAAGCTCTGTAGCCTGCGTAATGGAAACGACTGCCGGCTGTGAATGATGCTCAAAACCAAAACCATGAAGATGTTGCTGAATCAATTCGGGAGTTAATTTTCCATCAGGGGTTTTCACCGTCAGCATCTTACACCCTGAATGCTTCTCCGGGGCACCACATTCATCCACATTAATGTGAGCAGTGTCCGCAGCAATGACAGCATTAAAGGGTCGTGTCATTGCCTGCAGTGCAATGACATTGGCACCGGTTCCGTTGTAAACGAAAAAAACCTGTGCTTTCTGACCAAAGGTTTTCCTAAAAAGAGATTCGGCACGAGCCGTCACCTCATCACCACCATAACCGACGGCATGTTCCTTGTTTACTTCAACAATAGCATTCATCACCTCAGGATGAACACCTGAATTATTGTCACTTGCAAATCCTTTCATCAGTATAAAATTTGATTATAAAAGTCTAATAGCCTGCCCCGATCTATCGGGGGAACTAGCGATTCTTATATACATGCCCTTTTGTAACTGGTTTCGCTGTATACAAAGCGGCAATGCCGAAAGAAAAATCAAAGCTCCATGCTCATTTCATCCGTATAAAATTTATTAATTAAGGTCAGATGGAACTCGCATGCAAGAACTTATACTTGTTCTTTTGAGGCAATCGTTGCCATGCTCGTTTCATTCGTTTAAAGTTTTCTTAAGCTTTTGCTTTTGGTTCCGAAGCACCGGAAGAACTTTTCCCAAAACATAGGATCAAGCTTCATCCCATTTTCTAGTCTTAAGTTGACAGCTCATCCCTAATCAATTAAAAAGGCACACATCTCTTAAAGAGCAACATGGTCATTTTATCCAATCGACGTGAGATAATGCGAATGTAATGATTTTTTACTCTTTTCTTAAAAAAGCCGATCGCATCGAAACAGGAACTTCCAATAAAAATGTTCTGGAGAGCTTGAACTTAAAGTTATATACTACACGCATAGAGCCAACAACGGAACGCCCTGAGGGACACCCTAATTATCAACTCAAGAAGAGATATCACAATCATAGCGAAGAAAAGCCTGTCAGCTCGATACAAAACCGAAAAGACAGGCTTTAAATATGAATTCAAAAATCAAAAACGGTCAGTAAAACAAAACTGTAAAAGTTTACTGAATGACCGAAAGTAAACAAACGCATTAAAATGTCACATTCTATTTTGCATGAAAAACCAACAGTGGCGTGGTGGAGTGAAACAACATACGCTTACCAACACTGGGATTAAACATACGGGAAAAAATATTCCGTCGATGGGTGGTGAGACTAATAATATCGACTTCCTTGCGGCGAACATAACTCTCCATGCCCACCCAGAAATCTTCATTTTTCACCAGATCAAAATCTATTTTGGTTTTGGGAAACTTCTCGGCTACATATTTCTTCAAACCTTCCATTTTTAGCTGATCCCATTTTTCGGCACTCTTCTCGCACACATGCGCAAAAGTAATAGACACATCCAGCGGCTTCACCAGTTTTTCCAACTTATCCAATGCCACAAAATCAGACTCTTCAAAATTGGTGGCATACAACACACGGGTCATCTTATCAATTCCCATATAGTGAAAATCTTCCGGCACTGCCAACACAGGTACCTTAGCTCCTTCCATCACCTCGGCAGTTACGCTACCAATCAAGTCACTGGCTTTACGATCCTTACCTCGTGTCCCCATGATAATAACGGTGGGTTGATATTCTTCACTGAAATGGATAATCTCATCCTCTGCAACCCCACGCAACAGCTTTGATTTGACGGTCAGGTTTTCAATTCCTTTATCCCCTTTCAGCTTCTTCATACGTCCCATGAAGTCCTTCATGTCTTCCCTGGCTTTTTCTTCCAGGTCGATTAGCATTTCATCCATACTGGTATCGTAAACATAAGCCTCGGTAAAAGGAAGCGTATTAATTACCGGATTGTAGAACACATGCAGCACAGTAATTTCAGCATCAAGACGTGCAGCCCAATCCAAAGCCATCTCTGCGGCTTTTGAAGAATAATCGCTAAAGTCAACCGGTAACAAAACACGTGCCCGGGCGGGACGACCTCTTTTTCGTTCCTCTGCTTTCAGGAGTTCAGGTTTTTCCACCTCTTCCATAGTGGAAACAGCTTTTTCCAAATCCGATTCCCGAATACGAATTTTTACCCCGTCGGCCACAGCCCCCTGGATGAGATTGATGTTTTCAAGAAAACATTCAATCCCTTCTGCTTCAAGCAAAGATTTGATGATCTGGGCATGTTCGTAGGTTCGCGTAGCAAGCGTTATAATTTTTTCTTCTTCCATAGTGCAACGTCTTTTAGGATTTTCTCCTATTAAGTTAGAAAAGAAAGCAGAAAAAATCAAGCGTAAGAGCTGGACATTGCCTCCTAAAAAGGAAAAACCCGACACCTATATGGCATCAAAACGGGAAACATCAAAAACACCCCGAATATTTTTTATTTTCTTCATCAAAGAGCTGAGTAACTGTTTATTATTCACAAAAACTGAAAGTGTTCCTTCAAAAACCCCATCGTGCGAATTCACATTGATAGATCTCATTTTCAGACCCATATCCTTGGAGACCACCTGCGATATATTAGTCACAATACCAATATCGTCTTCACCCGTCACTTTCAATGCGGCCAGATAAGACCCTCCGGCCTCTCCTGTCCATCGTGCCGGAACAATGCGATAGCCATATTTTTTTCGCATATCGGGGGCATTGGGACAGTTTTGCCGGTGAATACGAATGCCTCCATTCACAGATACAAACCCAAAAATATCATCTCCGAAAATAGGGTTGCAACATTTGGCCAGTTGGAAATTTACATTGCTCAGATTCTTATCTATCAGGAGTACATCCTGCCCGGTCTCTTCCTCCGTTTCGGTAGGTGTCACAAAATTTTCCGCACTACGGCCGGCCAACTGACTCTCGGCCTGTTCTTTTTCCTTTTCCCGTTCTTTGAGGATATACTCTTTTACATCAACTGCATCCAGTTTGTCCTCGGCAATATCTCTGAAAAAATCATGAACCGACTTATATCGAAAATTTTTCACCAACTGCCCGATCAATTGATCCGTCAGTTCCATTTTCCAGTTTTTGAGACGTCGTGTAAGCATCTCACGTCCAATCTCCGCCTCTTTGTATTCAATATCCCGAAGCGCCTGCTTGAGCTTTGTTCGGGCTCGTGAGGTAGAAACTACACTGAGCCAGTCCTGCTTGGGTTCCTGGTTCGAGGCAGTCTGAATCTCCACCTGATCACCATTGCGCAATTCATATTTGATGGATACATTCTTTTGATTGACCCTCGCTCCCACGCATTTCTTTCCTACTTCGGAATGAATATCAAAAGCAAAATCCAATACAGTTGCCCCTTTGGGCAATCTCCGAAGATCTCCTTTGGGCGTAAAAACGAAAACCTCCTCATCATAGAGGTTAAGTTTAAAGTCATCGATAAAATCTACGGCATTAACCTCAGGGTTCTCAAGTATTTCACGCACATTGGTAAGCCACTGATCCAAACCTCTCTCACTCTTGATTCCTTTGTAACGCCAATGAGCAGCAAGTCCTTTCTCGGCTATTTCATCCATCCTTTTGGTACGGATCTGGACTTCTATCCACTTATGATTGGGTCCCAGCACGGTAGTATGCAACGATTCATAACCATTACTTTTGGGCACGGAGAGCCAGTCACGCAAGCGACTGGGATTTGGCTGATATTTATCTGTAACAATGGAATAAACTTTCCAGCATTCGGCCTTTTCTTTTTTGATGTCGGTATCAATAATGATTCGGATAGCAAAAAGGTCGTACACTTGTTCAAACTCCACATTTTGCTTACGCATCTTATGATAGATGGAATTGATGGTTTTTGTACGTCCCTTGATATCGAAATCCAACCCCTGTTGCGACAGTTCCTTTTTCAAAGGTGCAATAAACTCATGGATATACTTGTCTCTGGCCCGTTTGGTCTCGTTCAGTTTTTTGGCAATAAATTTATACATCTCCCGGTTGGTAAACTTCATTACCAGATCTTCCATTTCAGATTTGATGGAATACAATCCCAAACGATGGGCCATCGGTGCATAGAGATATGAAACCTCTGACGATATTACTTCCTGGCTTTCCCGGTCATAGCGATCCAGGGTCCGCATAGTTCTAAGCCTGTCTGCAATAATTACCAAAATCACCCGTACATCCTGGGCAAAAGTCAACAGAAGTTTGCGAAAATTTTCACTGCGGATAGAAGTGTTGCGATTATATAAATCAGCCACCTTTGACAAACCTTCCATAATCATGACCACATGATCGTCAAACTGCTCACGAATTTCATCAAGGGTAATTTCCCCATTGCGAAGCACATCATACAATAAGGAACAAATAAGCGCTGTACGGCCCAGACCGATCTCCTCCACCACAATACGGGCTATTTCAAGAGAATGTAACAGAGCAGGAGTACCGGAAATTCGACGAATATTCTGAGCCTTTCGCAATGAAACAGCGATGGCTTCCCGAATCATCGCTACATCTCCCGGCTTTATGATGGCTTCAGATGCTTCCAGTAAGGCCTTATAGCTTTGCAATATATCTTTTCTCTCCTGTGAAGTTATCGGCTTGTTCAAATTGGACATAACAAGAAATATTTTGAACTGTAAAGATAAAAGAATCGTTGTTTGCCGGGGAATAAAAAAATATAAAAATCTTTTCTAATTTTACCAGACCCCGTGAATATGGGAACCACCCATTAAAAAGATCTGACGATCCGGCGCCCCCGATACTTGCAGATATCCAATTATTACAAACGGGATGATATTTCTATTTTTTTTGAATGAAAATTTATGTATGCTTCAAATTCATTTTACATCTATAATTGCAACCAATTTAAATGAGTTAAGTACAAGAAAATTATAGCCACGAAAAACCATGCGCAGATTCTTTAAATTCCTGAAATATTCGCTTATCGTTTTAGGCCTGATTGCCCTGACATTGTTTGCGGTGGCCGAATTTGCCGAAGACCGGATTGCACAAATCAGCATCAATCAAATAAATGAAAGTGTAGGTCTGCCGGTTTCTTATGGCGATATAGATTTCTCTCTGTTACGGGACTTCCCCCATGCTACCCTGGAAATAAATGATGTATGGCTGGGATCACCTGCCTCAGATAGCACCAAAAGCACTCCCGATACACTGGCCAATGTGCAAAAAATTTTTATAGCCGTAAAAATCTGGCCCCTTATAAGGGAACAAAAGTTTGACATTATGGAAATTGATGTTGAGGAAGCCGAAGGTTACTATTTGGTTGATGCAGACGGCAACTCGAATATTGACTTCCTGATAGATACCACTAAAAACGATGTAGTAAATACGACTTCGGCCCGATTAAAAATTTCGCTTCGAGAGCTGGATATTGAAAAAATGATACTACACTATCAGGATTTCTCCCGGAAGGTCAATGCCAAACTCGCGTTTCCGGAAGTATCATTTAACGGAAGGCTCAATAATGGCATCTTTGAGAGCTCGGTAGAAGGAACCGCCTTGCTGTCTGAATGCGGCTTTGAAGAAACCAATCTTTGTCTGATGCAGCAAACCACCATGGACTTTGATCTGGAATACATCAAAGACTCTCTTAAAATAAAGGAAGCCACCATTAAATCTGATGGAGCACGGATCAATATCTCAGGTATATTGGGCCTTTCCGGACCTCTTTATTCAATGCTGGAAGTAGAAGCCCCGAAACTTAATTTAGGGGAGCTGATCAAATACGTGCCCGAAAACCTTTTGTACGAGTATGGAATCAATAAAATAGGTGGCAACCTGACCTTTGCAGGAGAGATTGAGGGGACTATCAACGATTCCACAATGCCAAATATGGATTTTTCGTTTGAGCTGAAACAGGCCAATGCAAGAATAGAAGGCTATCCTCCTTTAAAAAACATCACACTTTCCGGAAATTACGACAATGGAATTCTTAGTGACCTGTCAACCACAACCATAGATCTCAACAGCTTAAACATTGAAACCCAGGAAAGTCAATTAGAATTAAAAGTAGTCCTGCACAACCTGAAAAACCTTAATTATGCGGCGAAAATAATTGCAGACATAGACCTTGACGAGGTAAAGAAATACTATATTCCTGATTCGCTGGCCAGGGTACTTAATGGCCGCATGAAAAGCCAGCTAATATCCAGAGGCAACATACCCGAAACAATTGACTCCACTTTTATAGATTTTCTGGCATTGAATACCAGCGGATCTTTACAGTTTCAAAACGTCAATTTTAAGAACGACTCCTTTCCGGGAATTGATTCCTGCTCTTTTGCTGTGCAGTACAGTCCTTATATGCTGACCTTGGACAGTTTATCGGTTCAGGTTCCTGATTATTTGCTCAAGATTACCCAGGGAGCTTTCAGAACCAATTTTGACGGAAGCTTCAGCAACTATGCGCAAATGACCATAAAAGCCGATTCCATAACCCTGACCACCCCAAAAAGCAATATCACCGCAGGACTTTTTCTATCTAACCTCCAACAACCTGAATTCAACCTCACAAGCAATATTTCTCTGGATCTAAACGAATTGACCCCAATCATTCCCGATTCAATAAATATCCTGACTAGAGGGCGATTAGAGGCACGTCTGAAATCGGCGGGAAAGCTGAATCCGGATTCTATTTCGGAGAAAATGCCCAAAATTCTCTTTGAACAATCGTCATTGAATGCAACTTTCCAAAACCTGAGCATCGAGATGCCGGATACCCTAATGGGCATTAAGAATTTATCAGGAAACCTGACCATGGCTAATGACACTGTCAAAATCAATAAGATCAACGGCAGATATGCCGGAATAGATTTTTGGGCCGACTCCGCCAGCATAATCCATGCTTATGCAACACTGATGCAACAAAGACCGGAAACCCTTATATTGAACGGAAAATTTGCCATTGACCACCTGGACTATTCAGCGCTGGCCGTTTTCATGAACAACGACACAACCACAACCAGCCGGAAAACCGGGGAAACAAATACTCCTGCCTTAAAATATCAAATAAAAGGGACTGCTGCCACCAATAGCTTCAGATACAATAAATCACTAATAGAAAACCTTTCCTGCAAATTTAATTTAAGCGATAGTTTATACATTATTGACCAATTGAAGTTCGATGCCTTTGGGGGGCACCTGAACAATTCCATCAGGTATGAAACAACCCCCAATGACCGGGCAGTCATCTCTTTTAGAAGTAAAATTGACAGTATGGACATCGCCACACTACTGTATGAATTTGATAATTTTGATCAGCAGGAAATTTCTCATCAACAGCTTAGTGGCCGTTTCTTCACCCAGATGAACGGCCGGTTTCTGATGCATGGAGATTCATTATTGATGGACTCTGCCAGAATAAAAGGAGATTTGAAACTCGTTGACGGTGCCCTGATGAATTATCCGCGTGCCATGGAGCTGGGAGATTTCACCAATTTGGAAGAACTGGACAATATCCAGTTTAAGACCATGGAGACACAGCTTTTTGTATTCAACAACGCCATGTATGTTCCCAAAACCAACATCCGAAGTAACTCCATGAATATTTCAGCTTATGGGATGCAGACTTTTGGCGAAGACTATCAATATCATTTACGCATTTATCTGGGAGAAATCCTGCACGGAAAAACCAAAAGGATACGTAAAAAACAGGAAGAGATGGAAGACAACCCGGATGATAAAAAACCGGGGCTTTCTTCACTATACATTCAATCCTCAAGCATTAAAGGAAAATCTAAAAACGGGCTGGACAAAAAAAGTGATCGACTGCAAATGCAAACCAAAATCAATGTTCAGGAGGGAATTCTCAACATCATTTTCCATCCCTTACTTGTTGATTTTGAAACCGGAGTAAAAATGGAAGTTCCTCCAGCTCCGCAAAAGATCAGGTATATCGAAAACAATGAATATGCGAAAGTTCAATAAACATCATATCATAGCCTTCTTCCTCTCCATTGTCCTGGCCGGTCTGATCGCCATCAAATTGGTTTCCTACTTTTCCAATTCGGATTTTGACCGGGAGCTTTCATCATCACCGCCCATTAACCCGCTCGATATTGTGTGGGGAAAATCCAATGCCCCGGTGACGATATTTTTATATTCCTCGTATACATGCAAATACTGCACTTCATTTTTTCAGGAAACCTTCCCTCAACTCAAAAAGGAATATATCGACCAGGGAAAAATAAAGTTAGTCCTGAAACTGGTGGAGTTGCCGGAAGAACCGGAAACGATGCGGGCCATTCAGGCCTCCGTATGTATCAATCAGTTTGCCGATTTTGAGAAATTCCATGAGCTCCTGACCATCAATCCTGAAGTAATCTATTCCCCGGATTTCCGCGTGCTTCTGGATGATATTGTAGCCACCAATCCCGATATTGCCCAATGTCTTTTAGAGCACGAGGACTATGCTTATGTGCATCAGAACAACAAAGAGTTCAGGTCGCATAATTTCAAGGGAACTCCCACGTTTGTTATTGGGGAAAAAGTGTTTAATGGCATGCCGCATAAAAATCAATGGGAAGATATTTTTTTCAAAACTTACGCTAAAGAGCAACCAAATAAGTAAATTCGAACAATCCTGATTTTAAGAATCAATAACTTCAAAAATTACATCCCGATGAAAAAAGTTTATTATTTTCCTCTTCTCCTTTTGGTTATTTTGGGAGCAGTACAATATGGCTGCAAGGAAGAAGCCGATGAAATCTGCCAGTCTTTCGATGCACAATGTGGCTCCGCTGTTCCTGCAACAACCTGTTGTACAGACGACGAGTGTTATTATGAGTTTAATGGAAAAAAGTATGCAAACGATGCAGATGGAATGGACGCGTTGATTGCTGACATGTGTGGAACCGGGAATGAAACTTCGGCAAGCAGCAGAGGTATTAAAGAACGACTTAAAGTACAAACACTGGAATTAATGGCAGAAGCCAGGGCATCGGTTATTTGTCAGTAGAAACAACAGATTGAAAGGGTTCTAAAAATTTGATATGTTGCAGTGAAGAATCTCCATGGCTCCGAACAATGAGATTCTTCACTGCATTCAGCATGGCCAAAAGACTCCCCTTTTAACTTATTCACTCCTTGTTCTTAATTGTTCTAAGAAACTGTTTAAATTTTACACAGAGAAAAAATCGCAGTGCTTACGTATTGTCTTTCAATTGTATAGCCCGTGCACATTGTGAGCATACCAATTGAGTAAGCACAGAGAGCACAGAGCCATAAATCGCTTTGCGATTTTAATCTCTGTGACCTCTGTGCCTTCTCTTTATCGATGGTTTCGCTCCATATCGAAACTCATGGCCTATATTCATTTGAAATAAGCAACTCATTTATTTCTCTGTGTTAGAAAACTTTTTATTCCATTTTTAAACAGTTACTATGAGTTCATTATTCATCCATCTTACTAAACCAATCGCTCCAGAAAGGTTCAAAACTGTTCTTTTTTAACTTCCGAAGTTGCTCTTCGAGAGATTTCCCTCTCAGATTCACGGCAATAATCACCCCTTTTTCGTTGATAAGAAAATTAGCAGGAATTCCTTTTACCCCGTATTGGGCTGCCGCTTCATTGTTCCATCCTTTGAGATCACTCACGTGGTTATTCCAGATCAGGCTATCTTTCTGAATGGCGTTAAGCCAGGACTCCTGTCTTACATCCAACGAAACACTGAATATGGTAAACCCTTCTCCTCCTTCAAAGCTTGAATCTTTGTATTCCTTATAAGCTTCGACCAAAAAGGGATTTTCTCTCCGACAAGGACCACACCAGGAAGCCCAAAAATCAATCAGCACCATTTTCCCTTCCAATTCGGACAAAGCCAGCTCATGACCATCTGGCATACTCATGACAATTTCCGGGGCTTTTTGCCCCACCTCAGGCATCTGACTCTTTCCCGGAAAGGCACTGCCAAAAACAATGAAAAACAAAAGTAATATCCGGTTCATAAATTATTCGTTTATTTTTTTCTGTTCTTATCAATCAAACAATGCAGTATTTGATTACAAATATATTCCAAAAATCATGCCTTGCAATTTTTTGCATGCAACTCAAAATCCCAGAACAGATATTTTTTTATGCGTTTTGTTTTATAAGATTCAGTTAGACAAATTTTATACTTGAAACCTAAATTTTTCTTTAGTTGCATCAAACAATCTGTTTTGAAAATTGCTTATCATATAATAACAAAACGTTAGTCATCATATAAGGTGATACCAAATCTTTGACAGGCAACAAACAGGAAAAGCAACAAAGACAACAATTAATTGACTTACAGTTTATTAACAAGGGAAAACATTAATTAGACACCCAGTGAAACCTTGAAAGCCCAATTTGACATTTTCAAAAAAAAACTCTATATTTAAATAATTGAATGTGAAATCTTAAAAACCAATAAATTATGAAGAATACCGGATTATTTTTAGGAGGACTTATTTTAGGTGCCGCAGCCGGTGCTGCACTTGCACTTTTATATGCACCACAAACAGGAGAAGACACTCGTCGTCAGATAAAAATAAAAATTGACGAGTTGGAAGATGAGCTGGATCGTATGCGGGAAAAGCTCAAAGAAAAAGGCACTGAAATGAAAGATGAAGCCCGCAAAAGAGTTCAGGAGTTAGAAACCAGAATCGAAAAGTTGATGGAAGAATATCGAAAAGCACCGGAAAAAGCGAAATAGAGAAAAACCATCAAAAAAAGTTGTTCTTAACAGGAACAACTTTTTTATTTTTGGAAAAATTTGCACCTTGCATTGATACTAACACCTGAAGCATGAAAGAAAGTATAACCCGTGAGCTGGATGAACTAAAAAAAGAATTGGAAGAATACCTGCAACTTCGCGTTGATTTGGTGAAGTTACATATTGCCGGGGAATTATCGAGGTTTTTCTCCAGCTTCATGACCAAGACAGTCTTGCTTTACCTGTTCTTCTTTGTATTTATGTTCTTCTCACTGGCAGCCGCATTGCTGCTAGGATCATGGCTCAATTCTTACGCACTTGGCTTTGCTTTGATGGGAGGCGTTTTTTTACTGGCAGCCTTTATCTTCTGGCTACTTCGAAAACAACTCATTGAGCGACATGTGGTTCAACGTTTTATCGAACTAATGTTTCCTAAATTCGACGATGATGATTCCCGCTAACGCATAAAAACCAACTTAAAGGGTGTGCGTTTCCTACACCTAAAAATTCCAACATCCGTCCTCCGTATCGAGTTTTTTGCACCAGTTACGAATCATAAAAAATCAACCTGACAATCATGAGAAAAAAAAGAAAAAGCAACGACTATCGACATATCAGAAGCTATCGGGATCTTGTTTCTGAAAAAACACACCTCGCATATAAGGCCAAATACAGTGAAAAACAACTGGAAATACGTTTGCTGGAAATTGGTTATTACCTGCACCCTGTTCGTTTGCTTCCGTCACTGGTGACAGAATGGGCCCAACCTATGTTAATGGAATTGAAAAACAGGATCAAAGAATACTTTTTTGGACGGAAGCATCATAGGCATCAACAATAAGCTCCGTTAGAAATTTGCAGTAAACCAAATAGAACATTACATGAAAGTCATTGGTAATGGTTTTCATCAGATTCCTTCCGGGGACTATCCAAAGGATGAGTAAACCAGAACAAACTGCCCTTATTCATCTTACTTTTGACCCCTATCTCTCCTCCAAAATAATCCACAATACTTTTGGCTATCGCCAAACCAAGACCGGTGCCTCCACACTGATGATTATTGGCCTGATAAAACCGCTCAAAAATATGCGGCAGATCCTCATTGGGAATACCCCTACCTGTATCCGCAACCCAAAATTTGATATGTCCCTCCTCCCTTGCACACCCCAGCACCACACGCCCTGTTTCAGTATGTTTTAATGCATTGCTAAGAAAATTACTGATTACCTGCATCAGCCGATGCGGATCAGTAGTGAGCTTATAGTCTGCGCAAGATGGATCTGATTCCAAAACCAGTTCAACCCCCTTATTTTTTGCGGCCAGCGAATATTGATCGAATAATTCAATTATAAGGGTTTTTAGCCGTATCTGAGAGATGGAAAATCCAATCACCCCACTTTCAATTTTCGAGATATCAATAATATCATCCAACAAATGCATCAGCCGGTGAGCACTTTGTGATATTATACCGGTATATTTCTGAATGGAACAATCTTCAGCCTCAATTTCCAGCAATTCACAAAATCCGATAATAGAATTCATGGGAGTGCGAATTTCATGACTCATATTTGCCAAAAAAGCTGTTTTCAGATAGTCATTCTTCTCAGCCAGGGATTTGGCGGCACCCAATTCTTCATTCATCGAAGCTATCCGCTCATTCCGCTGAAGCAATTGTTTATTTTGATCTCTTAATTGTTTTTCTGTTTGCTCTAACTGATATTGAATTGCCTGTCGGTATTTCAACTCATTCTTGAGCTCGAAAGTACTTTTTCTTACCTGTTTTTTTAACGTATATGACCAAACAATAAAAACAAGCGTTAAAACTAAAAGCGGCAGCACAATCCAAAGAGTATACCTCATTACATCGTCCCAATGGAGCGTCTCATCTTCATATACCCCAAACCACTTTTCATAAATCCCGTCGTAAGTACCGTTGGTTTTAATAATACTTAACCCCTCATTGAGAATGGCCAACAGCTCAGCTTCTCCTTCCGGCACGGCCAGACAATATTTTTCCTGAATCAGGGCCTTTCCGATATCGGTGACATTAAGAATACCATTGCTTTCCAGAAATCTCAACCCTTGAAGTCTGGAATGAAAAGCGCAATCCCCCATGCCTTCGGAAAGAGCAATAAACACATCTCCCAAATCGGTAAAAGTAATAATTCTGGTCTCTGGATATCTCTTAACCATAAAGTCATGAGCCAAATCTCCCTCCTGAACCAAAACCACTTTGTTTCTTAAATCTGCGAAGTTTGAATCCTTCAGTTTCTTTCTCACAAACAATGAATAGGAGCTGATAAAATGGGGAATAGAAAAATCTACTATTCGATCTCTTTCTGTGGTTTTGTACATTCCGGTTACCACATCAATTTGTCTGTTTTTTACAGCTTCCCGTACCTCTCTCCATGGCATTAGCTCAATCTGAATATTGAGATTCATGACCTCAGCCACAGCCTTTACGATGCCAATGGTAAAACCATCCGGATTTCCATCCTGGTTTAAAAATTCATAGGGTGGGTAGTTATGATCTCCGGCTACGAGCAAAATGGAGTCCTGCCATCCCGGGTAAGAGAGATTAAAATATTCAGGATCTTCATCAATAGCTTGATCACCAATTTGCCCCCGAAGGATGAGGGGTATGGCAGAAAAAAAAGCCAGACAAAGAAATATTCCTAACGTTCGCAGCAACCTGTATTAATTTTAGTTGAGAAATGTATAAAACTATTTACGCAATTCATCTTCAAATGTTTTGCAAAGCACCTCATTTTTAACCAGAAAAATATAAAAATGACTGGATTGCACCAAAAAACTTTACAAATCAGAGGTTGGAAATACTTTGAACAAATAAATTGCTATATTCGGGTTTTAGTCGCATTGTTGAGCACTTCCGACTTACAACTAATGCTCTGTTTGTCGCTTTAAGTGTAATCGATCAAGCATACTAAATTTTAATATTACTCTGGTCTTCAGAAAAGAGGTACCAGTCGGTTGAAAAACCAAAAATGAATCCATGGAAAAAAACCAACAATATGCCCTTGTAACAGGAGGTAGCCGGGGCTTTGGGAAGTTACTGGCCCTGGAATTGAGCAAACAAAACATCAATGTAATTCTTGTGGCCCTGCCGGGTGAGAACATTCAGGACACTGCAGAAAAATGCAGTGCATACGGCGTACAAACTGAAGTTTACGAAGCCGATCTGACCAACCGGGAAGAGCTCATCAAGATGACCAATTGGGTCAACGACAACTTCAACCTCAACATACTGATTAACAATGCAGGAACCGGTGGCACCCAAACTTTTCATAAAAGTAACCTCAATTATATTGAAAACCTGATCCAGATTAATGTGATGGCCACCTCCATCATTACCCATCAATTGCTTCCCAATCTGCTAAAGCAAAAACAATCATACATTCTCAATGTATCCAGCATGGCCTCTTTTAGTCCTATTGGATACAAAACCGTTTATTCTGCCACCAAACGGTACATACAACATTTTTCCAGGGCCCTTTGTCATGAGTTAAAAGGAACCTCTGTTTTTGTAAGCGTTGTTTTGCCCGGCCCCATGAAAACCAATGCAGAAATAACCGGACGCATAGAGAAACAGGGGCTTTTGGGTAAAATAGGACTGGTTTCACCTGAAAGGGCAGCACGTGTAAGCATCCGGCGCATGTTCAAGAAGAAACCATATATATTGGTGGGCAGACGAAACTACATCAATAAATTCCTGCTTGCCTTGGTACCCCCAAAAATCCGCATGCGCCTAATGACCCGGGCCGCCAGGAGAGAAATCAAAGAAAAAGAGAACAGTTAACCAAAGATTCTGTATGTCAAAAGTATTGGTTACAGGTGCAAATGGATTGCTTGCCACCAATGTGATTGTGGAACTGCTCCGGAAAGGGTATAAAGTTCGGGGATTCTTGCGCGATATTACAAAATACCAAGGGCCTCAGCATAAGTATCTGGAATTAATAACCGGAGACATTACCCAGTCCGATCGTATAAGGGCAGCACTTGATACATGCGATTTTGTTATCCATGCGGCTGCTCTTACCTCCCAACGGCTACTCAGCTATGCTGCCTATAGGCGTGTCAATGTAGAAGCTACTGAATCTTTGATTCAACTGGCGATTGAAAAGGGCATTCAAAAATTCATTTTTGTCAGTTCAGCCAATGCATTCGGTTTTGGGTCGGAGGCTGTCCCCGGTACAGAAAAACGTCCAATGCGCCCCCCTTTTTCAAGATCTTTTTATGCACTGAGTAAACTGGAAGCTCAGAAAAAAGTATTAGGTTACCATAATAGAATACATGTTTCGGTTGTGAACCCCACCTTCATGATTGGAGCTTATGACGGCAAACCAAGTTCGGGGCAGATCATACTTATGGGGCACCGAAAACGCATCATATTTTGTCCGCCGGGAGGGAAAAATTTTGTCAATGTCACCGATGCTGCGTCAGGTGTAGTTGCTGCCCTGGAAATGGGAATCAATGGAGAAGCTTATCTTCTTTGCGGAGAAAATCTCACTTTTAGTATATTTTTCAGAAAACTGGCAGAGATTGAAAATAACCACCCAACCATCATTGAAATTCCGGCAGCTTTACTTATGGCTCTTGGATATGTGGGGGACGTTCTCCGAAAACTGGGCATTCAAACACAACTCTCATCAACCAACACCAAAATGTTGTGCATCAACAATTATTACTCCGCTGCAAAAGCTCAAAGAGAGCTGAAAATCAACATTAATCCCATTGACACTGGAATCAATGATTGCCTTCAATGGTTCAAAAAGACAGGAATTATCTCCTCGTAAAAAATGAATGCTCGTTTCATCCAAAAAAAGCTAAATTTGCTCAACACAAAAACAACCACTGCTAAAAATGGAAAAAGAAGCTGCCAAAATACATATCGAGCAACTCAGGGAAGAACTTAACTACCACAACCACAAGTATTACGTGGAAAACTCTCCGGAAATATCAGATCAGGAATTTGACCATAAAATGCGTGAGTTGATGAATCTGGAAAAACAATTTCCGGAGTTTGAAGACCCTGACAGTCCATCCATGCGGGTAGGCAGCGATCTCAATAAAGAGTTTGAGCAGGTGGTACACAAATATCCTATGCTTTCGTTGAGCAACACTTACTCGGAGGAAGAATTACAGGATTTCCATAACCGTGTGGTTAAGGCAGTGGGTAATGATTTTCGATATGTATGTGAGCTCAAATATGATGGTACGGCAATAGGTCTTACTTACCAGAACGGAAAACTGATACGGGCAGTAACCCGGGGCGACGGAACCCAGGGAGACGACGTAACACAAAATGTGCGAACGATTCGTTCTATTCCGTTAAAACTTACAGGTGATTACCCCGGTGAATTTGAAATTCGTGGGGAGATTTTTCTTCCACTGAAAGGTTTTCAATGGCTCAATGCTGAAAAAGAGAAGGCAGGTGAAGCCCCATTTGCCAATCCGCGCAATGCCGCTGCAGGCTCACTAAAATTGCAAAACAGCTCTTTAGTCGCCAAACGCCCCCTGGACACCTATCTTTATTATATGCTTTCGGAGGAATTGCCCACCATGAGCCATTACGAAAACCTGTTAAAAGCCAAATCATGGGGACTCAAAATCTCTCCACACACACAAGTATGTAATTCCATCGATGAAGTATTTGAATTCATAAGACATTGGGATACAGCCCGACATGAATTACCATTTGAAATAGATGGAGCCGTAATTAAAGTAGATAATATCCACCTGCAACAAGAACTTGGTTTTACTGCCAAAAGTCCCAGATGGGCCATCGCATACAAGTTTAAAGCCGAAGAAGCCCGGACCCGACTCCTTTCGGTAGATTATCAAGTGGGACGAACCGGAGCAGTAACCCCCGTAGCCAATCTGGAACCGGTTCAATTAGCTGGAACCACTGTTAAACGGGCATCACTGCACAATGCAGATGTCATTTCGGGCTTGGGACTCCATTGCAACGATCTGGTAACAGTGGAAAAAGGTGGTGAGATCATTCCAAAAATTACAGGAGTTGTAAAAGAAGAACGGCCTGAAAAGAGTCTCCCCATCCACTTCATCAAGGAATGTCCTGAGTGCGGAGCCCCCTTGATGCGAGTGGAAGGTGAAGCGGCCCACTACTGCCCCAATTCTGCCAGTTGCCCGCCCCAAATTAAAGGAAAACTTGAACATTTTATCTCTCGGAGAGCAATGAATATTGACGGTCTAGGTGCTGAAACAATTAACTTACTATACACCAAAGGCCTCGTAAACACTCTTCCTGACCTATACAAGCTAAAAGCCTCACAACTTATAACCCTGGAAAGATTGGGCGATAAATCGGCCCGCAATATTATTACCAGCATTAAGAATTCACTTGAAGTTCCCTGGCCACGGGTGTTGTATGCACTTGGAATCCGTTTTGTAGGAGAAACCGTAGCCAAAAAACTGGCTGCCAGCTTTGCTTCAATTGACAAACTATCCGGGGCTACAGAAGAAGAACTTATCGCAGTTGATGAAATTGGAAATAAAATTGCTGGCAGTATTCTGGCTTTTTTTACATCGGAGGCCAACAAAAAAATGATTGAGGAGTTAAAATCTTATGGTCTTCAATTAGCCGGAAAGGAAGAGACCTCCATTAGCAAGGCTTCCAATATTCTGGAAGGAAAAACACTTGTCATAAGCGGCAAATTTTCAAGATATTCGCGTGATCAACTCAAAGAGATGATTGAAACGCATGGAGGAAAGAATACCGGATCGGTAACCGGAAAAACAGATTATCTGGTAGCCGGAGAAAACATGGGGCCCAGCAAGCTGGAGAAAGCAGAAAAACAAGGCGTAAAGATATTATCAGAAAATCAATTTCTTGAACTAATAGGAGAAGAGTAAGGACTAACCTCCATCTCAACTCCGTTACAGAAAACAAAACCCGCGTGATACTTTTTAGAAAACAAAGAGAAGCAATAGGCCAATGGCTGTTGCGCAAAAGACTGAAAAAACTGCAGCGTAACATCAGTATGAAAAAACTGAGTGAAATCCAAAAGGTCGGCATATTTTTTGATGCATCCTCAGAAAAGCAGCGAAAGGCGGTCAAGGCGTTTATTAAAGAATTAAATGAGCTGAAAATCACCACCTCGGCACTTGGATTTTTTAACACCCACAAGCCGGAAGAAAATTTCATCAGTGACAGAAAGCTGTATTTTTCTTCATTGAAAGATTTTTCTTTCTTTTTCCTGCCAAAATCTGAAGAAGTCAGGGAATTTACTGAGCAATCCCCGGATGCCTTGTTCGTATTCGCGGCTGGTGAGGCGTTTCCTGCTTCGGCTGTTGTAAACCTGTCCCGGGCCCACTTGAAAGTAGGTTACTCAGGGTTGTTTGGCAATGCACTTGATTTGACCTTTGAAATATCAGATGCAGCCCCAGAGGGACTAATAGAACAAATTAAAAGATACCTTTAAGTAATTATATTTATTATCTAACAAATAACCCTTAAAAACAATCAACTATGAAAACAACGTTATATTTTCTCTCGGTTTTAACCATCGCGATGGTTTTACAAAGTTGTGGTACCCGCAAAGTTGAGCGCATTGATACCGAAGAAGTGATAGACCTGAGTGGTCGCTGGAACGACACTGATTCACGGGTGGTAGCCGATGCCATGGTAGAACAGGTACTTGAAGGCAACTGGCTCCAAAATTACCTGGAAACGCACAACGGCAAAAAACCGGTTGTCATTGTGGGGCTGGTTTACAATAAATCGCACGAGCACATTGAAGCCGAAACATTCATCAAAGATGTGGAGCGGGCATTCATCAATAGCGGCAAAGTACGTCTGGTACAAGCAGGAGAAAAGAGAGAAGAATTGCGCAGGGAACGTGCGGCCCAACAGGAATTTGCTTCCCCAGAAACAGTGAAAGCCTGGGGAAAAGAGCTTGGAGCCGATTTCATGATGAATGGAGACATTAACTCAACGGTTGATACCTACAAAAAGGAACGCGTCAACTTCTACCAGGTAAATCTGGAACTCACTGATGTTGAAACCAGTGAAATCGTATGGATAGGTGATAAGAAAATCAGAAAATACATAAAAAA
>DHQK01000081.1:46823-48341 GCA_002411085.1 Marinilabilia sp. UBA5340
ATTTATGGCCCGGATTCCCAAAATCATAGTAGTTGGCTTTTTGGCGGTACTGATGGGTGCTTGTGCTACTTTTTACCAAAAAACCTACCAGGTTCAGTCCAATATAGCAAGCGGGAATTTTGAGAAAGCCGATAAGTTATTGGCCAATGATACCAAGTGGTCAGAGAATAACCACCGCGTGCTGTACTACATGAACCGTGGTGTCGTTTCCTTTATGCTGGACAATTACCAGGAAAGTATCCGTTTCCTTAATGAAGCAGATTATTACGTTGAAGACTATTCCAAACAATTTGGATGGGAAGCTTTATCGTTGGTATCCAATCCCATGGTGAAACCTTACCGGCCGGAAGATTTTGAGACAGTGATGCTTCATTTCTATAAAGCTCTGGATTTTCTGGCGCTTGACGATTATGAGGGTGCACTGGTGGAGGCGCGTCGCATTAATATTCGTTTGCAACAAATCAACGACAGGTATAAAGATCACAAAAACAAATACCAACGTGATGCTTTTGGGCACAACCTGATGGGAATGATTTATGAGGCAGCAGGGGACTACAACGATGCCTTTATTGCCTATCGAAACGCTTTGGAGATATATGAAACCGATTACCAGGAACTCTTTGGGCTTACTGCTCCTCAACAGCTTAAAAAAGATCTGTTGCGAAGTGCCCAAAAAACCGGATTCGAAGATCAGGTGCGATTTTATGAAGAAAAATTCGGAATGGAGGCACCCGAATCTTCCGGGGATAATCAAGGTGAACTGATCGTTTTCTGGCTCAATGGCATGGGCCCGGTCAAAGAAGAGTGGCAAATCACCATCACCAACTTTGGGATGTCCAACGGGGTCGTTTCACTGGGAAATCCAGAATTAGGTCTCAATTTTGCCTATTCCTCCGCTCAATTATCTCCCAGAGAAAAAGCTGCCTTCAAAGACCTTTCTTTCCTAAGGGTTGCCTTCCCGAAATACCGGGAACGTCCACTTCTCTTTTCCGATGGTTATGTTAACATCAATGGAGAAACAATCTCTTTTGAAACCGCCCAGGATATAAACAAAATAGCGTTTCAAAGTCTGCGCGACCGCATGGTTCGGGAACTGGGTAACAGTCTTCTGCGTCTGGCCACCAAAAGAGCCATGGAAGAGCTGGCTGCCAGAGAAAATGAAAATCTGGGAACCATTGTCAGCATTATCAACGCCATGACCGAAAAAGCCGACACGCGTAACTGGCAATCGCTACCCCACACTGTTTCCTACACCCGCATTTCTCTGCCCAGCGGTCAACATACCCTTGACCTTGGGTTTTCGGGGAAACAAAATATGAATGACCAAATTTCAGTGGATATTCGTCCCGGTTCTACCTCTTTCTATACTTATCATACAATGGCCAGCACTTCGTTCTAATATCCTGATAAAAAAACCAAAGCCCCGGCATGTGACACTACCGGGGCTTTTTTGTCCTCATAATTAATCTCTATGGCTATGAAAAAAAGAGGACTTTATTGTATGCAATGAACTATTTT
>DHQK01000020.1:0-1483 GCA_002411085.1 Marinilabilia sp. UBA5340
CCCGACGCAAAACAGCTGCTTTTTTATCAACCCCTTTCTGATCCAGACCACATCC
Source organism: Marinilabilia sp. UBA5340 (assembly GCA_002411085.1). GTDB lineage: Bacteria > Bacteroidota > Bacteroidia > Bacteroidales > Marinilabiliaceae > Marinilabilia. The sequence continues at coordinate 56 of DHQK01000020.1, forward strand.
GGGACCGGTACATTCCTCTACTGACAAACCGGTATAAACAGACAACAAGGCAGTAGCAGGAGATGAATTGCCAATGCCCATCTCACCAAAACCAACAACATTGCTTCCTTTCTCAGCAAACAAAGCCACTACATCACGGCCATTTTGAATTGCCTGATCACACTCTTCGATGGTCATGGCTGGTTCGTACAGGAAATTCCGGGATGCTTTACGCACTTTTTTATCAATCAACCGCAGATGCGCTTCAAAATCATGATCAACCCCGGCATCAACCACATACAAATCAAAACCATACTGTTTACAGAATAATCCGATGCCTCCACCACCATTGACAAAATTACTGAACTGCTGCCACGTAATTTCGGTTGGAACAGGACTAACGCCCTCCTCAGTAATGGCATGATCTGATGCCACTGTCAGCATCACCGGTGATTTCAGTTCGGGCCTGGTGGTTTGCTGCACCAAACCGATTTGTAATGCCAACTCTTCCAGGTATCCCAAAGAGCCAACGGGTTTGGTCTTCTGATCGATGTTGTGTTTGAGGAGTTTTCTAAGCTCACTATTCTGAGTGGGCTGAATGTTCAGGTTTTTTAGTGAATTCATAGTTTTATTGTTTTAATGCAAAGACGCAAGGATGCAGCGATTTTAGATTAAAAAAATGAATCTTTGTGCTTATTTAGAGTCAGTTGAAAAAGTAAGCAGCCTTTTCAAATTTATTATCCATTGTTCTTTTTGGCATTGCCCCAAAATGAACCAAAAAAGTCTAGTCCGCTTAAACCTATCACCCCGCGAAAACCAAAATTTCCGGCCATTACACAAGGCCATGAAAGTCGCCCATTTTGGCTTCCCCCCATCCGCCGGCCCGGAAAGCGGACAGGCCAACGCGCCTTTTAAACAGTTAAATTCGTTCATTATATATAACAATCTTTTGAACAGTGATATATTGACAATTAACATTTACAGATGCAACCATTATTTAAGATCTGCATAAAAACCTTGCAACTCAAATAAAACCACACAACACAATGCTTTTATTACCAACCATTTATCACCCCACCCGGCAAACTCTACTTAATTTAAATCAATAATTATCCAGGTCGCGATCACCAAGACAATCATCAAGATTTCCACGGTCCTGTTTATTTGAATAGTTTTATTCAGATCTTCTATATTTATTTCCCGGGCATTGCTCCCAATTTTGGGTTTTGACACCAATTCCCCGAAATAATCATGATCACCACCAAACTGCACGTCCAAAATGCCGGAAAGTGCAGCTTCGGGATATCCCGCATTGGGACTTTTATGGGCCTTGCCGTAACTAAAGATAAACTGAAATGCCCTTTTACTCGTTCCGCAAAGCGCCATCAAAACAGCAGTAATTCTGGCCGGAATATAGTTGGCAACGTCATCCAATTTAGCGGCAAACTT
>DHQK01000020.1:1786-10499 GCA_002411085.1 Marinilabilia sp. UBA5340
TGGCTAGCCAAAACAATGGGGCAATTACTCCGTCACTGAGGTTTTCGGCCAGTGTTTCCAGCGTAGCTGTTTTTATCTCGTGACTACTCAATTGATTTGTATCACGCCCAACTATCCGTCCAACTTGTTGCCGCCCTTCTTCTAAACTATTCTGCAATTTCACGAAAACGTCTTTCCCTTCCCGGATAAGCGTTGTACCGGCCAGACCGAAAAAGATAAAAACAATTTGTAAAACAACTTCCACCCAGATATTTACCGGCCCCAATAAGGTAAAGAACCAGTAAAAGAAAACAAACACCCCGGTGACCAAACCGATCGTCACCACCATTCCACGCACAAATCTGCCTCTTCCCCGGTTACATTTCTTCTCAAAAAATGCAATAAGTTTTCCAAATACCACCACCGGATGTGGCATCCGGGAAGGATCCCCCAGGAAACGGTCAAGTACCCACGCAAATATTAAAGCCGGTATAAGTAATTTCAACTCCATTCTTTGAGTGCTTTAATTAATTGGTTGTTTCCTTTGGACGATTGCACCGAAACCCTGAAATAATTTTCTGACAAGCCTCTAAAATTGGATGCATCCCTTATCAAAATGCCATAATTCTGAGCAAGATGCTTTTTTAGACCTGCTGCAGACAAAGGAGCCTCGACTAAAAAGAAGGTGGTTGACGAAAACTCCACCCTATACCCGTCTATATCATTTATTTCATCTTGAAATCGCCGTGATTCCTGAAGATATCCGGCTATTTCAAACTTGTTCTCTTCAAGATTGTTAAAACAAAAACGCCCCGCTTCCAGCGCCAGCGCATTAATCCTCCAGGGCATCACTTGTCGTTGCAGTTCATCAATAATTGAAGAATCTGCCAAAATATAGCCCAACCGGAGCCCGGGAATCGCCAGGGTTTTGGTTAATGATTTTACAATGATCAAATTTCTGTATTCAGACAAACAGGTTTCGAGTGAAATATCTTTATTCAGAAAATCAGAATAGGCCTCATCTACCACAAATACCGTCTCCGGATTGTCTTTAATCTGTTGCCGCAACTTTTCGCGATCATAAATGCGCCCGTCCGGGTTGTTGGGATTACATATCCAGACCAGATCTATCCCCGAATAATCAACATCTCCAAAAATTGAGTGGTGAAAAAACTCCATCCGATGATTGGACTTACAACAGGCATCCTCGTACTCCGAAAAGGAGGGGTAATAAATTAATGACTGTTTCCCCTGAAATAGCTCCGCAATCAAATAAAAAGCTTCAACAGCCCCATTGGTAATCATCACACTATCGGCAGGCAATTGTTTCTGATGCTCTATCTGATGAGCCAGGTTTTCACCTAAAGGATCGGGATAACGTACAATACAATCCATACAGGAACACAGGTGATTTTTCAGTGCGGGATTGATCCCCGAAGGAGTAATGTTCGAACTAAAATTGATCCGTATATCCGGAAAATCATATATGTCGTCACCGTGTCCCTTAATCATTCTGACAATATTTTATAGATCATATCCATATCCATATTTTGGCGGAGATGGTCGGCCAGCAAGTCGTACTGCTGTTGTTTAAACTCTTCGTAATTGGTGGTGGATGTACTACTTTTCGCATAAGGAGCGAGCAAATCTTCGATAACTACCGGATTATCAAGAATGCCATGCAAATAAGTCCCCCATATATTGGCATTTATCCAACAGCCCTCGGTACCTCCATTCTCCAAATGATTTAATGGCTTGACCCCGTCGCATTTGGTTTGTCCCATGTGGATTTCATAGCCCTCGCATCTCTCCTGTGCATCCTTGAAACGAAAGGAAGTCCGCACAGTTGATTTCTCCGATTCAAGGATGGTCGTCACCGGTAAAATATTCAGTCCGGGAACTGCATCCACATATCCTTCCACATGTCCGGGATCTTCAATACGAGTCCCCATCATCTGGTAACCTCCACAAATACCAATCACTGATTTTCCGGCTCTTGACTGGCGGACAATTTCAGCCGCCACACCATTTCGACGCAGCTCAATCAGATCCGCAACAGTACTTTTAGAACCGGGCAAAATAATGATATCGGCTTTCTTGATCTCTTCCGTATTGTTGGTATAGTAAAGATTCACCCTGTCGTCCTGTTCCAGACGATTAAAATCGGTAAAATTAGAGAGTCTGCGTAAATGGACAACCGCTACATTTATCTTATTATCAATAGCAAAAGTTGCCTTACGTTCCAAAGAGACCGAGTCCTCCTCTTCTATACTGATATGCGTGAAAGCCGGAATGATACCAAGCACCGGAACCCCTGTCAGATTTTCTATGATTTTTCGTCCCTCATCAAACAAAGAAACATCACCCCGGAATTTATTGATAATAATACCTTTTATCTGTTTCCGCTCTTCTGGTTCAAGTAACTTAATAGATCCATAAACCGATGCAAACACGCCGCCCCGCTCAATATCAGCAACTAAAATAGCAGATGCATTCACTGCTTTGGCCATCCGCATGTTAACAATGTCATTATTTTTCAAATTAAGTTCGGCGATGCTTCCGGCTCCTTCCATTACTACAGGATTGTAGACATCCTCCAGTCTTCCGAAAGCTTTCATGACTTCAGCAAACAATTGATCTTTGATCTCTCCTCTGAAATAACTTCCGGCAGAATAGTTCCCCATCACCTTTCCATTGACAATCACCTGCGACTGCTTATCAGATCCCGGCTTAAGCAAAACCGGATTCATATCGGTATGGCAATCCACCCGACACGCCTCTGCCTGCACCGCCTGCGCCCGACCAATTTCGCCCCCGTTTGCCGTTACGTAGCTGTTGAGCGACATATTCTGTGCCTTAAAAGGAACCGGACGATATCCATCCTGCAGGAAGATACGGCAAAAGCCGGCAGCCAACACGCTCTTACCAACATCGGATCCGGTACCTACTATCATCAGTGGATGCTTTAACTTTCTCATTTCTATTTTATTTACAATACTCCGTTATCCCGAAATTTCGAAATTGCAATGCACTGAAATTCAATTACTTTAAAATCATAATTTTTATCGCCTAAAACACAGAATATCAACATTATATAAATTGTCTTAAATCAATAGAGTCCTAAACATTTTCCAAAAGGGATTTCATCCCTTAAACCCTGAATTACTTTTTTGTCTTGATACAAAAAAGTAATCAAAAAAAATCAAGACTTAACCAGCTTTCACTCTAAAAACTACGGTTCTTCCATCGAAATCGTCTAAACTCATCTCACTTGCTGCGCGCCTGAGATTCAAACAAAGACGATTTTTCGATGAAACAACCTTGTTTTTAGGCTTACCTGCCAAGGTCCACACTCAACAAGCCCGACAGCCCTTAAAAAAATATTTTGGACAGGGTTGATCTTAAATCTAAAAGTCTAACAATCTATTGCTATTTAAACGCAAATACGCAATAGTCATTTTATTCTCTTTGCACCATGCTCCATGCTCCATGCCCCATGCACTACTCTTTATTTCTCTTTCCCTTCCATATCACCCATATTACCACCGGAGCCCCAACAAAGGCAGTTACCGAATTAATGGGCAACTCCTGTTCCAATCCCGGAAGCCGGGCCACCAAATTACAAAGCAAAGCTGTGGCACCACCAATAACAGCAGCATTGATGATCAGGTGATAATGATTGGCTGTCCGTGATAAAAGTTTGGCCAGATGCGGCACTGCCACTCCGATAAATATCACCGGTCCACAAAATGAGGTCACCAAAGCAGTTAAAAAACCAGCCGTGGTAATGACCCCAAACCGGGCCCTTTTCAATTTCAATCCCAGATTTATGGCATATCTGTCACCCAGTGACAAAAGATTCAGAGACTTACTCAAAGTCAGTGACGAAATAGATAAGACAATCGTCACCAAACTAAATATCCAGGCTTTTTCCGACGACATCCGACTAAAACTTCCAAGCCCCCAGATCACATAATTATGTACATCTTCCTCAGTGCTGTAAAATTTCAACAGCCCCACCAACGAAGAAGACAAATAACCAATCATCACTCCAATAATCAGCACACTCAGCGTTCCTCCTATGCGACTGGAGATAAACAATATCAATAAAAGAACGATACCCGCTCCCATAAAAGAGGACATGATTACTGAAAAATCTCCCCACAACCCAAGACTGTAAAACGAGAACCCTAAAACCTGCCCGGAAAAGAGCATCACAAAAGCAACACCCAGACTGGCTCCTGATGATATCCCTAACACAGAAGGGCCGGCCAGCGGATTCTTAAAAAGGGTCTGCATCAATAACCCCGCAACACCAAGAGCCATTCCGGCTCCCACAGATACCAACGTTTGAGGTAAGCGGGTTTTGATTACGATATTTTCAAAAACAACATTGCTGGTCTCCCCGGTGAAAAGAAGAGTAACCACTTCCGATAAGGGAATATGCACCGACCCCAAAGCCATATTCAGAATCATGAGAATGGCTGTCAGCAAAAGCGCTATCAATAAAACCCAGGTGCCCCGTTTACTCCCTTTTCCAATCATTGCAGTCTTTCATAAAAATACGGTTCATAACCGGGTAAAATCTCCGGATGAAAAAAATGAATATAGTCTGCCAGAAGGACATCCGGTTTCACGGCAGATTGCTCATAATAAGGCTTCTCACGAATATTGCATAACAAAATATTTTCCTCTTTGGCGGCTTTAAAATCTGCATATCTGGCATCCTGCTGCAAGAACTCATGAAGTGTAATTCCTGTTTTTTCGGGATGAACCAGGCGCCAGAAATCAGCATTATGTGCCTTTCTGTAAATAGTCTCAAAATCTACATGATAGGCCCCCTGCTCATTATCATTTATGACATAATCGGCACCGGCATCACTAAAAAGACGAGCATAAAAACTATCTCCGCCAGGAACATACCATGAACCGGAGCGCATCTTCCCCGAAAAAACCGTTGGACGAGAATCAATGCTCGCCACCTGGTCTTTTAATTCGTTGTAACGCTTTGCAATCTTATTAAAAATGGTATCTGCCTTTGCTTCCTGCCCTACAAACAGCGCCATCATCTTGAGCCATTCGGCTCGTCCAAGCGGGGTCATTTCATTGTAAGCAGCCATTGGAACCAGAGGAATCCCCATATTTCGCAGCACATCAAAACCACCAGTTTTAAACGGTGACACAAAAATTACATCAGGATTCAGGGCTGCCAGCACTTCCAGGTTAAAATTCCCTTCCTTGCCGATTTGTTTAACCTTACCTTCAGCCACCCGGGCATTCATCTCTTCATGAAAAAGATAGCGGCTGTTGTTAATCGCAACAATATCATCGATATCGTCCAGGGCAAAGAAATAAGCCAACTGAGTAGATGACACACAAACAATCTTTTTGCAGGGCACCTGAATCGAATTTTCAATAGCGGCAGCATCTGCACTATCCTTTACAAGCGTAAATCTACGTGCTGTCTGCTCTGAATGATGTTCATCCATATAGATTGTCAGCAGATCGTGATCCCCCTGCTTTTGTAAAGTAAACTCACGTGCATAAGCCAGTTCCACGTCCTGTAGGTTCTTCGATGCTGATTGATCCTCTTTCTGTTGCACGCCACAGCTATGGAACAGCAATGCAAAAACCAGCAAGATCCATTGCTTACAACTCATCAAATACTTCATTTAAATGATCCATCCATATATCAACAACCTCATCATACTCCGCCAATCCTTTCATTACAATATTCACTTCAAACCCTTCAGCTTCCAGCTGCGATTTCCAACTGTCTTTTTCGTCACCAGCCATATCATTTTGGGCATGATCACCGGCTACCGACATAAACGGGGTCAACGTTACTTTCTGAATATGCTCTTTTTTCAATTGTTTTATCACATTATCCAGAGAAGGATATCCTTCCACTGTTGCCACATAATGACGGTCTGACAAATCACTCAGATAATACTGAAATCCCGGATAATAGATATTGGCTTCGTGATGAGTGCCATGCCCCATAAGCACCACAGCCTCATCATCAGTGGCTATCGGAAATTGTTCCGTAAAAAAACGCGCCATACGCTCCAGGTCTTCATGCTTACTCACCAGCGGACGCCCCATGGTTGTTTTCTCCAAACCTTTTTGAACTCTGCTAAATCCTTTCACTGTATGCGCCACATCATGAAATTCGGCTCCGGGAATAATATGCAGAGACTGCGCTGCTATATGTGTATATCCTGCCTCTCCCATTTTCGCAAGGGCTTCGGAAGGCGAATCGATCTGAATGCCTTGTTTTGCCAGCTTCTTCCGAATAAACCTGGATGTATAAGCCCAGAAAACATCGATATCGGGCCAGTTTTTTTTCACCTCCTCTTCAATGTTATCAAAAGCTTTTCGGGCTTCCGGGTAACTAGTCCCAAAAGTAATCAGAAGAATACCCTTTTTCGGTGAATTTGTCTGAGCATTTGTTCCCATACTAAATATCATTAAGGCAATTACACCTATTAACAATCGCTTTTTCATCCGTATAAAATTAATTTTTCAAGGTCGGATGGAACGCGCATGCAAAAACTTATACATTTTCTTTTAAGGCAATCATTGCCATGCTCGTTTCATCTGAATAAAATTTTATTATTATGGTCAGATGGAACTCGTCCCGAACGTTCAAGACTCGTTCCATGTGTTTCATTTCTTTCGTTTAGGTTTTAATTTCCTCCAAAACCACTTATTCCCTAAAACGATACCGGTGACACTAATCATGAGAATTCCCAACGAAACTGTGATTATAAGCGTACTACGCAGCCACTCATACTCTTTCAGAAAAGGAAAATTAAAAGTATGCAATGCCCTGTACAGCCAACGCCTCGCTCGCTTATTTCTGGTCGTTCGGTAAACTTCGTCACCAGTGACCGCATCGATATAAAGAATGGTTTCCGAAGGGTCATCAAATTCCAACCGACAAACGGGCAAAGGCTGAAATCCCATTCCTTTTTGGAAGTAATAATTATCATAGGCCGTTTGCCAATAAGCATCAAATGCTCTTTTGGGGAATAACTGTTTGGCTTTTGCCACAATTTCCTCCCTGGTCTTTTCTTCAGCCGGTTCCAACGTCCCATCAGCCAGGACATAAACGTCCGGTCGCTGATAATCCTCATAATAAACCCTTACCTGAGATTCATCCAATACATCAATCCATTCTATGCGTCGAACGCCCTTCTTTTCAGGTATTTCCTGAGCAATCTGCATGGGAGTTACAAGTCCGGACGCATCAACAGAAGTTTTCAATTCCCATTTGATGCTGGCTTTTTGCTGAGGATTTACCCCTACCAGCCAATCAGGAATACCGGTTACCGAAAACAATCCGCTCAGGAGAAAAGTAAAAAGAAAGAATCCGAAAAAGAAACCGGTAAGATGATGCCATTTGTAATGAAACTTTTTATATGGCGTAAGGCCACCCCGGGATCTTTTCGGAAGCCGGATAAACCCCATCAAAATCCCGGAAAACGACACTAGTAGTCCAAGTGCTGCTAAAACTAAAACAATGGATTTCCAGACTGTTCGATTATTTATAAAGGGATAGAAATAAAGTTTGTGCGGTATGATACCAATCCATGCAAGAAACCGTTCTTTCCTGGTCGTACGCTGGAGGATACTCCCAGACCGGGCAGACACATACACTTCTGAACAGGCATCATCGGTCATCGTGCATTTGTAAAAAGGCAATAAAGACCGGTAGTAGCTCCAGGGAATCCACTGATCCAGGGACTCCAGCTTCTCTAAACGGCTCACCTGACTTCCCACGTATGAGGAACTAAGGGAATCTGCGTATTCTGCAGAAAACAAGGACATCGGTTCTAGTGAAAACGCATCATAAACGTTTTCAGCTCTTCGGCCCGAGGGCACTCGATAAACTGCCCGATCTCCTGCCATTTCCAAAATCATTTCACTTCCCCAATCTTCAGAAGGAGGAGTTAACTGTGTGATATGATTTGGTTTAAAAACCGATAAATGCAAAAACCGTTTTTCCTTCGATGCATGCGGAAAATTGTGAAAAACGAGTACGATTCCACTAATTACCCAAACACAAAACATCAGACTCATCACTGAGCCTGATATTTTGTGTAGTTTAATTGCAATATTTTTCAGATACTTCATCAATCAATACTTACTCTGAGAAGTTTATCCGCAACCCGGCAAAAAAGGTTCGTCCCGGTGTCAACGTACCGTAATGAGCCCCGAGAGGACTGTCATCCACATAATCAAAGATATTGTCAACACCGGCAGACAGTTCAACAATCAAACTTCCCAAATTGGAGAAAGATTGATTGGTCGTAAAATTCCATAAATCAAACCCTTTCGCATTGGGATCTCCATCATAAAATTTCTCATCCTGAATACGACCGAAGATATTCGCATTCAGCGCGTAATCCTTCCAATGGTGATCATAAGCCAGCCTGATGTTACCACTATGTTCTGCAACTCCTTCCAGACGAATATCATTGGTGAGATTGCGGGCATCGACATAACTATATCCCCCGCCAAAAGAAAAACCAGCACCAGCTCTTACATCCAGAAGTACATCAACACCCTCGGATCTTGCTTCTGAAATATTATCATGAATCCGAACATTCTCCCCTTCACCGTCAACATAATCAATCAGATTATCAACATTGTTACGGTAAGCGGATACACTCAGAGAAATAATACGGGTATTGTATTCAACACCTGCCGATAAATATTCCGATTTCTG
>DHQK01000275.1:0-5917 GCA_002411085.1 Marinilabilia sp. UBA5340
TCTGTTTCGACTACTCTGGCTATGTGTGTGATGGGGCATCCCAGAGGGCGATACCGAACCACATCGCCCGGTTTTGCTTTGATGTTTGAGAACGGAAGGAGGGTTTCGCGACAGCTATTTTCATCTTTCAGGGGGTGCAGAATGATGTCTGCCCGGTAGTGATCAATAACACCGGAAATTATTTTTTCGGGATGGAATCCCGGCTCCATCCTTAGGATCTTCTCTATGGATTTTTTGTCTGCAGCAAAGCTGGGGCGTATCAGTACCGGACATTTCGATGGCTTCTCTTTTCTATTGATAAGAGATTTGGCAAAGTCATCGCATCGGCTGTAGCCGCAATTTCCGCAATTGAATCCGGGGAGCAGTTTTTTGATTTTCTCCAACATGGTATCTGATTTATTCTCCAACATATTGTTCACATCCACTCATGGTCCTCAATAGTCCGCGGTGGAATTTTTTATCTACTCGTTTTTCTCCGACACATAGGGTACAAACTGCAAAGGGTGCATTATGCCGGAGTTTGTCTTCATCAGAATGACCTGCTTTAAAGTTCCGGAATTGCTGAGCCAGTTCGGCAGCTCCCTGTCCGTTGAGGCCATTGACGTCAACGATGTTGCATAGGGGATTGGCTTCCAGTATCCTTTCGCGGAAGATTTCTCGTTCGGCCTGCGAAATCATATCCCCCTTCGTGACAACTACAATATCGGCGCAACTGAGGAACGGACCTGCTTTCCCTGGATTATTGGGGCCACTGGTGGAGTCTATGACACACACCCCGAGGCAGTTATCGGTGTATGGTGCACACCGGTGACACAAACCAGCGGTTTCCATAATCAGAGAATCCGAATGATTTTTTTGTGCGAATTCTTCCATTTCGTTCAGATTGTAAATAGAGTAATGATCGGGACACATATCGCGCGCCAAACCTACCAGCACTGGCAGATCCAGTTTGGCAAAGCGAATGTCATCGTCCGTGGCAAGACAATCAATTTTAACAAGTGCCGGACGTCTGTTGGCCGATTTTAATATCCTGATGGTATGCACCAATACAGAAGTCTTACCTGCTCCGGGAGTTCCGGCGATGATTATCAGTGGTAGTTTATGGGTGTTTTTAGTATTATTCATTTTTTTCTGTTCAATAACTACAAGGTGAGGGATGTATTTTCTTCATTGCACAACAGGCTTTCCGGAATGAAATTGAGGTCGTTTTCTCTGATGTGCTTGCCATTTCGAAGCAGCTCACGCAGATGGAGGATGGTCGCATCAATACCGGAGAGCTGCTCAGAAACTATTTTCTCTTCCGGAGTTGCTTCCAAGAGGGTGCTCATGCCTCCGTTTTTCATAATGATCCGTTTTTTTGCGCTGAGGGCCATTACCGGATCATGGGTCACAATCATAATAAGCTTGTTATGCCCGGAGAGTAATTCCAGTGCTTCATGTTTTTTTATTCCGGCGTTTTCTATCTCATCGATAAGTACAATGGGGGATTCGCTGATGACGGCTACATCTGCCACCATTAGTGCACGCGTTTGGCCGCCACTTAGGATCGTCAGGTTGTCATTAGGTTTGATAGGCTCTCCTGTGAGCTGGTTGGCTTTGTGGATAATCTCATCTGTAGAGATCTGTTCTTTTCCTCTGCAGCGGGCATGAAGACGCAAAAAATCCCGGACTTCCATATCTGCAAGAAAATTCATGTTTTGCGACAACTGAGCCACCATTTTTTGCCGGGGATCGTTTCGCAGGGCAGGTGATGGCACTTTCCCGTTTACCAGAACCTGGCGGCGTGTAGAACTGTCCTTTTGAGATAATTGCTCAATGTCGGAGATCAACTGACTTTTACCACTCCCCGTTGGGCCAACGATGCCAATGATTTCACCCTGTCGGATATCCAGGGACGTGAGGTTTTCCGGATTTCCGGATTTGTCAATACCGCCGATAATGGAGATGCACTCAATTTTGACCATAATTTTTCTGAATAAAATTTACAGAACAAAATTGCGGCCTTTGAAGAAGTCCTAAAACAGTCCTAAATCGTAATTTTCAGATACGTCTTTTAGCGTAGTGAGAGGTGAGTCAGATTTCAAAAAGCTTGTTTTTTATGGCATATACAACCATTTGGGCAGTATTTCCCGACTGAGTTTTTAGCAAAATGTTTTCACGGTGCTTGTCCACCGTTCGTTTGCTGAGGTTCAGGTTATTTGCAATTTCCTGATTCGACAAACCTTTGCAGATATTGTACAAAACTTCAATTTCTCGCGATGTGAGTTCGCTGTTTTTGGAACTGTTTTTCTTTTTGCTGAGGTTGCGTACGATGCCATTGAGAATTTCTGGTGAGAAATAGTTGTTGCCGTTGAGTACTTCTGTTATGGCCCGTTGCACATCTTCGAAACGGGAGTTTTTAAGCAAAAATCCTTTGGCTCCGGCATCAATCATTCCGGTGTAATAGTTCTCATTGCCGTACATGGACAGGGCAATTACTTTTATGTCCGGATATTTTTCGATACAGGCAGTGGTTGTCTCTATTCCGTTTGCTCCGGGCATCTCAATATCCATCAGGACCACATCCGGCTGGCATAAATCAAGGTTCTCCAGAAAATAGTCTCCATTTTCTGCTTCATAAATGCTTTCTACCAAATCCCAGTCCGAAAGGAGAAATTTCAATCCTTCACGAAAAAGCTGGTGGTCATCAACGATAAAAATCTTCATAGAGGAATGTTGGTTTTGAGGAAAAATCCCCGGTTCTTTTTGGTGTGGATTTCCATTTTACCTCCAAGTGATTTGATTCTTGAATGAATATTGGACAGGCCTGTGCCTTTTTTGTTTTGGATGGTAGATGGCTCATAACCTTTTCCGTCATCGGAATAATGCAGATCCAATTGTCCGGAAGAGATGATAAGGGATATTTCAATGTTGGCGGCACTTGCATGCTTCAGTGTATTGTTGATAAGTTCACTGATGATGCGGTAGAGTATGACTTCAATATTGTAAGGGATTTCTAACCTGTCGGGGTGTGAAAAGAATTTTAATCCGGGTTTTTCAGGCCGGGAGATGCCTTCATAAAAGGTATGAATGGCTTTTTTCAGGCCAAATTTCGCGAGCAGGTGAGGACTCAAATGATTGGAGATCTCCCTGACTGTAAGGATGGCATGATCAACCGAAGATTCAGTTTTTTCGATAATCTTCCGGTTTTTTTCCCCGGTGGTTTTGAGGTCAATAGCTGAGAATGCCATTTTTACGGACGATAATACAGGGCCCAGTCCGTCGTGCATTTCCCGGGCAAATAACTGGCGTTCTTTCTCTTCGGTTTCAATGATGGCTGACAATACACGGGCTTCATTTTCTTTGCGCATATTGTCTATTTGCGATTGCAGGTTGAAAATGCGACGAATGTAAAAGGAAGCCACAAACATGAGCAGAGAGATGAGAACTGCCATCCAGCTGTTGAAGTAATCTGTAGCAGCGGGGGAGTAGCTGTTGGCGAACGTTGCAAACTCACTCAACCGCCTGATGGCCATCAGGAAAAATGCAATGGAGATAGTGATCCACGATATGTTGAATTTGGTTCTCCGGATTAATTTCAGCGTATTGAAGAAGGCGCCAAATTGAAGGATGACCGAGGACAAAAGGGCTATCTGGATAATCATAACATTGCGTTTTATATGCAATATTATGGATTTTTCCGGATTCTATACCCCCTTTATTCTATCTATATAATTTGACAAGACATTCTCTTCTATGGATCGTGACTCTCGGGATTGTTGAATGATTAAGTTCTCATCCTTATTTTTCAGATAGAATTTAAATACAAATTCGCTGTTTTCTGAAATGCCCATTTTGCCAAAGCGAAGGTCGGCTAACCAGAGTCCTTTTTGGTCTTTGTTTACATGGTAATACCCTTTGGTAAATTGAATTAACCGGTTTAAATCCTCGTTGTCTGCAAATTCTTCAAGCAAAGCTTTGTTATGCGGAATAAAAGTGAAATCATCAGGAATGTGATCGTCAAAGTTTGAATACAATGCTACGTGGTATCCTGAATCTGTTTCTGCAAGGCCCATCCATAGAAAGTTGCTCAACGGCAGGGGGGAGGTTCTGTAACGGTCATAAGATATTTGATTCTGGGAGAGAGCCTTCTCAAAGACATTATTTACATGTTGTTTGTTCGCAACGGTTCCTGCCAAATACAGCGATGTGAAAAAGAACATTCCCAGAGTAAGTCTTCTTCTGATTAATGCTGATCGATTGATGAACGGAATTACCAGAAGTACCAGTATAAAGGGCAATGTATAGAAAACGTCCACAATGGCTATGGTGGAGAATTCAACTCTGTAATTCTGAAATGGCAGAAAAGCTCCCGTGCCGTAGGTGGTGAAATAGTCTAATACAGGATGCGTAAAGGCAGCCCAGAATATCAAGACAGTCCACTCCCGTCTTCGGATATTCATTTTTTTCTTGTGGATTTGGTGAATTAACCAGCCAAGCAGCGGTGCGAGGAGAAATGCAAAAATTAAGCTATGGCTAAAACCGCGATGCACAAAAAGTCCGTCCACTTCACTGAAAAAAGGGGAAACCAATACATCTAAATCGGGAATTAGTCCCCCAACCGCACCCCATAAGATGGCTTTATTTCCTGCTTTTCTGCCCAGAACAACTTCTCCTACAGCAGCTCCAAGCGCTGTTTGTGTGACTAAATCCATAATGCATTTTTAAATTTGCTATTTACTTCATCCAATAAACCTTTATATCATGCTTTTTGTTTAATATTTGGCGGCAGGGCGTTAGACATTTATTTTATTATTGATCTTACTGATGTTTTTTCTAAAATTTAATCATGAAACAATTGGTGGTAATAAGATGCTTTGTCTTAATGGAATAATAATTTTTTAAACCTCATTCTATGTTTAATTTGTTCAAGAGAAAAACGAAAATTGAAGTATTAAATAAGAAATACCAGCGGTTGTTGAGTGAAGCTTATAAATTATCGACAATTAATCGCAAAGCCAGTGATGAGAAGACTGCTGAAGCGAATCTGATTTTGAAGGAAATTGAACTATTGAAAGCTGACCAGGGCGGATGATATGAAAACTTTAATTTTATTAATTATGGGACTTACATTGACAAATGGAGATATAACATTATTCGACTTCAATTCACCTGAAAAATCAGGGGATTGGCAGGTTGTTAATGATGGTGTAATGGGTGGCTTATCAGGCAGTCAGATCCTTTACCATCCGGAAGGTTTTTTGACCTTTAAGGGAAAGGTATCTTTGGCCAATAGTGGAGGTTTTGCATCGGCCCGGACTTCGATAAAATCTTCTGATTTGAATTACAATTTTAAGGGCGTTGTTGTGCGGGCAAAAGGAGACGGGAAAGTGTATGGGATCCGCTTTAGGACAAATGGTGAAAGTGATGGCTATGCCTATCAGTTCAAAATCGAGACGAAAAATGAGGAGTGGAAAGAATTTAAAATACCTTTTGAGGACTTTGAACCGACTTTCAGAGGAAACACACTTAAAAATAAACCTGCATTGAAATCAAAAGATATTTCTCAAATGGGGATTTTGATTTCAGATAAGCAAGCCGGAGAGTTTGAGGTTACATTGGATTGGGTGAGGTTTTATCAATGATTGTTGGAGCGAGTGATTCTTAAGCATTAAGTTGTACTCCAGATATACCAATTTCCTTCTTTCTGCTCCCAGGAAGTGAAATCACCACAGCAGTTCTCAGAGGGCTGTTTGCCGGTAATCGACCAGGCAATTCCGTAGCAGTTGTCTATGATACCCCCAAACAGGAAAAGCACATGTTCTTTTTCTTGAGGGATGCAATCTACCGATACATTTATTTCTCTCTTTTGAAGTATTTCATTGGCTTTTGTAGTGCTGATTTTTTCCTGAAGCAAAGCGGTTGCCACTTCTTCGAG
>DHQK01000275.1:6169-7462 GCA_002411085.1 Marinilabilia sp. UBA5340
ATCAGGAGTCCGATGATAGCCGGAATACCTCCATACATCAGTATGAAAATAATCATAAAAGGATTGCTTTGACCCAATGGGGAAGAGATTTCCTGCCATAAAATAAATATTAAGGGTAAAATAAAAAGGGTAAAACCGGCAAGGGCAAATATTTTTCTTAGGATGTTCTTCATTGTTTTGAGCAGATATTTTGGCTAAAAATAATTCCTTATATTTGGATAAACAAAAAACAGAAGCTATGAAAATATTGACCACAACAAACAAAAACCGTCTAGCCGTTTTGCTTCGAAGTGTTATGATTGTCACTCTTTTGAGTTCCTTTTTTTTAGATACCAGAGCAGAACAGAACAATATAGAATTGAATGATTCTGCCTATTACGAATTGCCCGGAGTCAACGTGCTGATGTTTACCAATTGGTACAATGAAAATTTCAGTGATTCCAAGATGAGTGGTATTGAAATAATCCATCATGGTAAACGAACTGTGACCAATGGAGATGTGAGGTTGAATCGCACTCCGGAACAGTGGGATCCCATTCCTAAGTTTAACCGGAAAGAAGTCGATCGGGCCAATAATATCGTGAAAGCCTGGCTGGAATATCCTGATTTCGGCTATATGATTCAGACAGAGCCCTCGGGCGAAGATATCATTATCAGTGTTCATCTGGAAGAACCTTTGCCTGAGCATTTGGAAGGAAAAGCCGGGTTTAACCTGGAATTTCTGCCTTCAGCCTATTTTGAAAAGACTTATATGATGGATGGAATGCCGGGCATTGTACCTCATTATCCTTCGGGGCCTACCCGAAAAAATGAAATGGGGGAGACAGAACCTGAAGCACTTGCCACAGGTCATAAAATGGTACTCGCCCCGGAGGATGATTATCGCAGAATTGCTATTGAGTCGGAAAATGAACTGATGTTTTTCGATGGTCGCAACAAGGCCCAGAATGGATGGTTGGTTTTGCGAAGCCTCATCCCTTCAGGAACAACAGGGAAAGTAATTGAATGGAAAATGGACGTGTCGGGAGTTGAAAACTGGATGCGTGACCCGGTAATCAGTTTTTCGCAGGTGGGATACCATCCCGATCAGCAAAAAAAGGCTGTGATAGAGCTCGACAAAAGGGCCGATATCCTTTCAGAAGCTTCGCTGTACAAAATAGATGAGAATGGACAAAAAACCAGTGTTTTTTCTGGAGAGGTAGCTCAGTGGGGTTTTTATCAGCGCTATAAGTACGGAATTTTTGATTTTTCAGAAATTACAGAACCAGGCATCTATTTGGTTCAGTATGGAGA
>DHQK01000019.1 GCA_002411085.1 Marinilabilia sp. UBA5340
GAAAATGTTCCTTTCAAAATCATGATGTTTTTGATCTCTTTTTATCGCATATCAGCTATAGGTTTTAAAAGGGAGTATTGCTGCTTTTACGTTTTTCTGCCAGTGCTTCAGTATACCAAATCAGTTCATCCAAAAAATGATTCACCGATTTTTCTATTTTCTCATTTTTAGGGTTCAGGTGATCATCAAAAAAGTCCTGAATCACCGGGAATGGTTGCATGGATGAAATAGTCGGGGTTCCAAGTTCTGCCAAAATGGTTCTTAAATGAACTGCTGCCCTTACCCCTCCGAATGAGCCGGCAGAGTAAGAGGCAATGGCAGAGGGTTTAAATAGATATTCCTTTTGAAAATGATCCAGCAGATTTTTGAGTGCAGGCGGAATGCTGTGGTTGTATTCACCTGTCACCACTAAAAAGGCATCCGACGCTTTGAGAAACTGAGCCACCTGTTCCATGTTTCCCGGAGCCTGACCCTGCGGAAATTCCTTGTACATCTTGTCCAGTAATGGCAGCTCAAATTCTGCCGGATCAATGAAATGTACTGAGATATCCCGCTCTTTTAGTTTTTTTTCAAGGTATCGGGCGGCAATAATTCCTTTGCGTTCGGTTCTTACAGATCCGTAAAGTATGCTAATTGTTAATTTCATAATCATCATGTTATTTCTCGAAACTCACCAGTGAAAACCATTGGTGCTCATCGCTGTATAATCCCTTGATGGTGAATCCTGCAAGGATGGACATCTCCATGATATCATCGATTGTAAATTTGTGGGAATCTTCAGTGTGAATCATTTCGCCTTTTTTGATCTTCCATTCCCGTCCGATTTTATCGGTTACAGTTACTGGCTGAAGGGCCTTTAAGTGCATTTCAATTCGGCTGTGATCCTTGTTAAAGAAGGCTATATGTTCGAAATTATCAGGATTAAAATTGCAGCCCGTGATATTGTTGATGGCATTCAGGATATTTTTGTTGAATTCAGCTGTTATGCCAGAACTGTCGTTGTAGGCTTTTTCCAGGATTTTCTGATTTTTGACCATGTCAAGTCCCAATAACAAGCGATCCCCTGGCTTCATTTGATCCGAAAGTTTGAGGAGTAAATTGTGAGCGGTTTTTTTATCAAAATTTCCAATCGTACTTCCAAAGAAGCAAATGAGATTTGGTAAGTCGGAGGATGGTATTTTCAGATGTTTCAAAAAATCTGCAAGAATACCATTTACTCGTAGCCTGTTGTATTTCCGGAGCAGGATGTGGGCAGATTTTTTAATGGCCGAGTGGCTTATATCCACCGGGAAATAGATTGTATGCGCAATTTGCTCAGGGGGCATTGCATCGAACAAAAGTGAAATTTTTGAACAGTCTCCACTGCCAAGTTCAATGATGTTAAATTTTTTTCTACCAGCTGTGATATCGCTGGCATTGTTGCTCAGAATATTTTTTTCAAGCGAGGTAGGATAATACTCTGGCAAGTACGTGATTTTCTCAAACAGTTCTGAACCTTTGTCATCATAGAAAAAACGACTGGAAATATATTTTGGTGTTGCACTTAATCCATCCAGTATCAATTTTTCTATTTCTTCACTGGTTTCAGTTTCAAGGAAATTATTGATGGTTAATACCTCTTCTGTTTTTAATATGGGTTCCTGATTTTGCATAATTCAAGATTTTCGTTTGCTAAACATCGAAGGGTAATGAATTTGGCAGGTTATTCAACGGGTTCCGGAATTCCAGTCTCATAAGGATTCATCGGGTCGTTGCTCCATTCAAACCATCCTCCGTCATAAACGGAGACGTTGGGCCATCCCAACAGCCATGCGTTGAACCATGCTTCGCTTCCCCGCCACCCTGTTCCACAATAAAAAGCCAGGTGCTTATCGGCGGTTATTCCGTTTTGTCTCCATATTTGTTCGATCTCCTGGTATTCACGCGTTGTGTGATCAAAATTCCGATAGTTTTCCATGTGGTAGGCATCCGATCCACAATCAGCAAAGATGGCCCCCGGGATGCGTCCTTTTTTTTCGATGTAATTGTAACCACTAACCTCTCCTGTGAATTCAGGCCAGCTTCTCACTGATACAAGCTCTGAATCTTTTGCGGCCAGCATTTCTTTGGCTTGTGGCGTATCTACAGCCAAATGAGGTTGTCTGGGGATTTTTGCTCCAAAGTCTTTTGCTGGTTTTTTGGGCTCATCTGTTGTGGATATTTCATAACCGCTGTCTTCCCAAGACTGAAAACCTCCATTGAGCACCCGGACATCTTTAACCCCGGCATATTGCATGATGAAAGCACAACGGATGGCTCCCAGATCTCCGGCAGCACTTCCCGGAAAGGGATCTTCATTGCGTGGAGACATAAACTTTCCATACATCACAACGGTGGTGTCGGAGGTAATTCCATGTTTTTCCAATGCTTCTTTTAGTTCTTCCGGTGATTTACGGTTCCACGTTTCTGTGGACTCGATGCTGTTGGTGTCCATATCAATAGCCCCGGGGATATGGCCACTCAGGTATGCATTTCGATTGCGGTAATGGGCATGTACAATTACATGCTTATCGTTGTGGTAGTTGATCGGGTTTTGCCCATCGATCAATTGTTTAACCCATGAGGCGGGAACCAGATGCTGATATCTTTTCAGCCGGCTCAGCGGGAGGCTCTCACTGGTTAGCCATTCTTCACAGAAATACGGGTATACGGCGACATCAGTATATCCTGCTTTCAAAAACAGCCTTGCAACCGTTTCAGCTTCTGTTGGCGAATAACCATAAATGATCAATTGATGAACAGGGGTAATTTGTTTGTGCTGCACCATTTCAATCCAATCTATATAAGTTGTCCATTTTAGTGGCAAACTTTTGGCTCCGGGAATATGGCCTCCGCGTTTCTCATTTTTTAATTCCCAGCCATTGTATGCATCCACCGGTCTGACATCGATAATAATAGTAAGAGGGTTATTTAAGCGTTCCAAAACCGTTTGTGTAGATATTCGCTGCAATGAATTTCCCATGATCATTTATTTTGGATTAAAAGAATAATAAACCTGAAAGAAGCCAGAATCGCTATAGATCTGGTTTTTGAATCACATTGTGTTCTAAAATACCTTTTCTATCATAAAAGGTCAACAACTCGCAGATTAATAGGTTTAATCCCCAAAAATTAATGCCTGATGATGGCGGAAGTTAGGCTTGAATGAAAATGAGTCTTAATTGGTTGGAGGTGATTAGCTGGAAGTTATATGAGTATTTACTAAGGTGTTTAGTTTTTGTAGTTGATCCTGACGGGGAT
Organism: Marinilabilia sp. UBA5340; assembly: GCA_002411085.1. GTDB lineage: Bacteria > Bacteroidota > Bacteroidia > Bacteroidales > Marinilabiliaceae > Marinilabilia. Next base: position 3,280 of record DHQK01000019.1, read on the forward strand.
TGAAATCTTGAAAGTACTGCCTTTTCCAGGCTCGGATTCCAGGTCTATTTTCCCACCCAACATCTGCGTGAGGTGCTTGGTAAGAGCCAGTCCCAGCCCATTCCCCCCAAATTGCCTTGTTCGCCTTTCGTCCAATTGCCGGAAACGGGAAAATATTACCCGCTGCTTATCTTTTGGAATTCCAATTCCTGTATCGCTTACTTCAATGTGCAGCAGGCCTGTCTTATCAGTGCTGATCCTTGTCCTTATTTTGCCTGCTTTGGTGAATTTAAAGGCATTGCGCAGCAAATGAATATAGATCTTTTTGATCTTCTGAAAATCAGATTTTACAATTACTGTGTCAGTAACCTCATTTTGAAGAACTACCTTGATATTTGGAGTTTTCACCATTTCCTGAATGGTTTTTATCTCACGTTGCATGGTCTGAGCAATCCTGTCCACGTGAAATTCTTCGATGGAAAGTTTTACAAGACCAGAGTCAAGTAAAGAAAACTCCATAATATCGTCAATCACTTTTAATAAATTTTGGCCTCCCTCATTGATGAGTTTAATGTACTCTGCCTGATCTTCCTGAGAAACCGAAACTTCCATCATTAGTGATGTTAAGCCCAGAATTGCATTCAGAGGCGTGCGTACTTCATGACTGATATTTGCCAGAAATACCGATTTCAGGCGATTGCTTTCTTCCGCTTTTTTGCGGGCTTTGACCAGTTTTGTGATGTCCCGCATCACAATCATTGTGTAGCAATCATTGTTGTCAAGGTTAATGTTCTTCTCCGATATTTGGTATATTCTATTGTTTATGATCTGTTGACAACGAAGTGCACTCTCTTTTTTTCTGTTGTCTCTCTTACACCATGCGTCTTTATGGTTTGAGCCAAATATTTTTTCAAAATATGTGTCTTTTTTTTCATCCAATTTACCAAACCTGACAGTGAAAGCGTAGTTGGCAAATATAATTTCGAAATCTTCTTTGATGATAAAAATGGGGTCATGAAGTGACTGCAAAATAGAGCTATACTTTTGTATGCATCCTTTTAAACTCTTATCCTGGGTGATATTCGATTCGGTAGCACTTATTATTTGATTTATCAGGGTTTCAGCCTCTTTTTCCGGATATTCATCCAATGTTATGTAATTGGTTGCACCATGTTTGATTGCAGTAACGATTCTTGAGGCCGGAGCTGACTGCGCAAAAATTAATGTTTTGCAGGGGGTTATTTTATTTTTGGCTCGCAGAA
>DHQK01000196.1:0-356 GCA_002411085.1 Marinilabilia sp. UBA5340
ACCAGATCTTCCAGCACCCGCTGATGAATGGCACCGGCTTTTTCCATAAAACTCAGCTCCAAATCACTCTTCACAGCCCTGGTCATGGATACCGGGAAATCGAGTGACTGAAACCGTTCAAAAGGAAAATGTTTTCGAATCCGGTTAAACATCGCCAAAGGCACAAACTCAGCCTCCAGGTAAACATCTTTGGGAGTCCGGGGGTAAGCAGCAGCCGCATCCCTGTAACTACCCATGGGACGGATATCAGGAAATTCAGATTCTTTGGATGTCCGCTCAAAGCTTTTTCTAACCCATAAGATAGCTTTACCATCGCGGGGGATGATCAGCATCCCGTCGGGCATAGATCCGGTGAA
>DHQK01000196.1:568-1264 GCA_002411085.1 Marinilabilia sp. UBA5340
TAATAGATTCCATAAGAAAAAGATATTACTATTCTTGAGTTGAATGAATTGGAAAAGCATTTAAGCCTGACTGTTCAGCCAGCCAAAATTAAAGAAAATCGATAAATTACGAAGGTTTCCTTATCTTTATTTCAGGAGTTGGCCTTATTTGTGGAATATTCTCAATTCTTCCATTGGAAAAGTTTGCTATTGGTGGATGTTTAGGTTTAACAGAAACTGGACTTTTTTCCAGGAACGCACCTCATCCCATCAATCATTAAATAAGTTATTGAGGAAAAAATAATAAAACAAACTTAGCAACGATTGACACAAGAGAATATGTATAAGTTCTTAAATGCGAATTCCATCCGACCTTAATATATAAATTTTAAACGGATGCAAATAGAAAAAATCACCAGCAACAAGAAGCAACACCTTGACCTACTACTCTTAGCAGATGAGTCAGAGGATATGATAGACCGCTATCTGGAAAAGGGTGATATGTTTGCACTTTATGATGATGACTTAAAAACCGTGTGTGTTGTTGCAACAATTGACAAAGTAACCTGCGAATTGAAAAACATAGCAACCTATAAAAAGTATCAGGGGAAAGGATATGCAAAAGCGTTGATAAACTTCATCTCAAATTACTACAAAGACAACTATGAAACCATGCTTGTCGGAACAGGTGACACTCCGGCAATATTGTCATTTTAT
>DHQK01000196.1:1519-5372 GCA_002411085.1 Marinilabilia sp. UBA5340
ATGAAAAAGACAATTGCAAACACTACGATTGAAATCATCCGGGGGGACATCGCCTCACAACCGGATATGCAAGCCATTGTCAATGCAGCCAATGCGCACCTTTTGAATGGAGGCGGTGTGGCAGGCGCAATTCACCGGGCTGCCGGCCCCGGACTGGAAAAAGAATGCAGGCCCATGGGCCCCATTCGTCCGGGAGAAGCAGTTATTTCCGGAGGGCACAATCTCCCGAATAAATATGTCATTCACTGCCTGGGCCCGGTTTACGGACAAGACAAGCCTGAAGATAAACTGCTGGCTGCTTGTTACCGAAATGCATTGCATCTGGCAGATACAAAAGAAATTGAATCCATTGCGTTTCCGGCTATTTCGACCGGGATATTTGGTTATCCCTCCCAAGAAGCAGCCAGGGTAGCTATCAAAACAGTTATTGATACGATTCCAAGCCTTTTAAAGATCCGAACAATTCGGGTGGTGCTGTTCGGACAGGACGATTTTGAAATTTGGAAAAATGCGTTAGGCGAATAAATACCTAAAAAAGGGCCGTCCGGAATGATCCGGCACAGCCCTTTTATTCACACACAATCAAAAAAGGAATTCTTAGTGCTTTAATATCTTGATTTGATTAACGATGGTACTGTTGGCCAATTGAATAAAATAAATTCCTGAAGGCAGGGAATCAAAGGAAACCTGCGTATGATCTCTAAAACTTCCGTTGGCTACGATATTTCCGTTGGTATCATAAATCTTGTAAGTTGTTTCAGAACCCCCAAATTCGACGATCTCTGAAATTTGCAGTTTATCTTCCACAGGATTAGGCCAGACATTGTAATAGCGGTCAGTATCCTGAGACGGACTAAAAATCGGTGTAGAATCTTCCACATCTTCTGCATGAGGATATCCCACATCAGTCTGAGCTGCCATATAATCTTCCAGCCAAAGCATTGCGTCTTTTTTTGTTCCATCAGCATTCAACAGTCCTGTTCCCTCTTTCCAGGTACTGCCCTCCACATATCCCCACAAAGTAATACCGGCTACATCAGGATGCTCCCAGTAAACCGGAAAAAGCTGCTGATAGCTGCGTAATTGAGAAGCCTCCGTATTTTGTTGACCTGTCAGATCGAGCTCTGTAACAAAAACCGGCACACCGCCCGAGGCCATCAGACTGATTCTTTCCGAAAGCACCGAAGGCTGATTCACCATGGGATCGACGTTAAAAGTATGGGCCTGCGTCCCAAAACCATCAATCAAGCCTCTGTCGCGCAACACTGTTACCAGATCAAGCATTTCATAAATACCGTCAGGATTGTTTTCCAATTCAAAATCGTTCAGTACCAACTTAGAATCCGGAAAATACTCCCGCGCTTTCTCAAACAACCAGATGGCCCAGTCATAACCAGTCTCTCCCGGGCCTCCCAGACCTTCCCTAAAGTAAGGAGTTCCGGCGGCATGTTCCTGGCCATTCCAGGTATTCAGATACATATTTTCATTCAGTACATCAATCTGATCGATATAAGTATATCGTCCGGCAATAGCAGCCATATATTCTTCCACCTCAGCACGGAAGACTGTAACATCAGAACTCAATGCCTCTATCCATGAAGGATACTGACTTCCCCAGGCAATGGCATGATAGCGATACATCAGGTGATTGGTTTCGGCAAAATTGTAAATATTATCAGAGCCAGACCAATCCATATTGTCTCGTGTATGCTCAATACTCCCCCATTTGGAAGCGTTCTCGGCAGTCACACCATTCCATAATTCAAGAAAATCACTTCGGGCACTGCCATAACCGATAATATTTCCAAGATACTTGCCTTTTCCGGCACTCAGACCGCGGGCGATTACAGCCTCGGACCCTGCAGTTACCAATACACCTGCCGAAGTGAAAGATACCCCCTGGTCATTGGTGGCTCGCGCTGTGATGCGGTAAGATCCTTCCGGAACATCCTCCCACAAAAAAGAGAAGGTATTGTCTGTGCCATCGGAGGTCTCGTGTATTAATTGATCATCTACAAAAATCTCCACTTTGGAAATATCCCGGGCAACCTCAGAACCTCCTGCTCCTGTTGAATAAACCCGGATCATCATATCACTTCCTGCCTGGTAGTAAGCATTGCTATGTGGATAGGTGATGACACAGGAAGGTGGCGTTGATGCATGTGCACTGCCATCAAAGAATAACATCCATAATGCAAAAACCACTGTAAAAAACCCCTTCATTATTCTCCGGTTTTTGTAAATCAAAATACGCTATAATTCAAATTCTCTGCTCGATAAATTGGAAATTTTAATAACTACCAGAACAGAACGAAACACAAAAATAACATTTTTAATCGAGGTATAATAATGCTGACTGCAAGACGGAAGGAATTTTTTATGAAACGGCCTCTTTTTTAGACAGAAGAAAAATCTTTGAACAAGGAAACAAAAACCCCGTCAAAACCTAAAGTCTTAACGGGGTAGCTAAGTTTCATTCTTTACAAAATTATTCGGTCAACAGTTCCTGCACTGCATTGGCCAGATAAATATAGGATCCGCCAACGGTAATCACATATTCATTTTCGCCCCACAGAAATGGCCAGTCTTCTTTATTTTCCGGAAAATCAGGGTCAAGAATCAATAAACCAGGGACAATACCTCCGGGGATATAGGAAAAATCAGCCCGGTTCATACCATAAGCGACCTTTTTTGTATGCAGGCCAACGCCCGAAACAAAAGAAATATCAGAATCCGGATGACAGCCCAATATATAGTTCAATGCCTTAAAAACGTGCTCTTTGTCCATGACATCAGGAAATGCTTTGTGGAGCATATAATTGGTAATTCCATAGCCAATAATAGTTCCGTTTCCGGCCCATCCCCCTTCTGTTATGGGCACGCCAAAAGGATTTTGCTTCTGAAGAACCTGCAGTTCTTTAGCGTAAGTCTCGGTTCTCTCTTTCACTTTAGCAACAAAAGCATCATCCATATAATCGAGAGCCGGCAAAAGCGTGGAAGCAAGAAACGCAAAACCTTTACTCACATCGGGCCACATTTCCTCTATTCTTTGGGCATATTTATCATTACGAGTGGCAATCAAAAGTTGAGTTGCTGCGCGAAGTTCTTCAATAATCATGGGGCCACCGGTGGTATTTCCCACATAGAAAATATCCGGTTCTTTCGACTGTTCAAGATTCCAAACACCAATGGCAGTTTCGAGACACTCCTGAGCAAATTCGGGATCATACGCTTTCAACGCCCTTGATGAAGCAGCCAAAGCAGCGGCACTACCATAATTAAGCGGTGTGGATTTACTGGTAAAAGCCCAGCGATCATCAAAGGTTCCGCTGTAAGGATAATCCACTTCCAGACTGTCCAATGCAGGATTGAAAATAAGATTATCGGTCATCGTGAGGCCGTCGCCCAGATGAGTGTATTGAGACAAATCGGAAACAATAATTCCGGGAATGGCGTGTCCCACTGCGCGATGCTGGGCCAGCAAACCAATGGCGCCATGTTCTATTTGCTGGAGAATGTCATTTTTACCATCCGGATGATGCAAATCCACATAACGGTTCTCCTGTTCCACCAGCGTTTCATCCCGGTCAATCTGAAAATCCTCCCAGGCACTTACCAAATGCAAAACAGTGTAATATTGGGATTGCGTGCGAATATCATAATCGCCTGCATCGTACCAGCCTCCCACATTCAACCCGGGAATATGCTCACCCGGTTGATATTGCGTATCGGTAGTTGGCCCCTGGGCATACAAATCGAAATGCTCATGGTTGACCGGAGCCTGAAGGGCATCATCCAGATGCGAAGCACCATGCCACACCCGATACGCCTCATTCACCAGCACATGATCCAT
>DHQK01000193.1:0-12949 GCA_002411085.1 Marinilabilia sp. UBA5340
GAACCACCAGGCATTATAAGTCTTATGTTCCACTTATAATAGCGCAAAGAAAAGGGACATGCATGAAAGGGTATCTGCGGCAAGGGACAACCATAGCAAAAGAGAAGGCGAAGCAGAAGTCATAGCAGCTTCATAGTACCGCTCGTAGTCGGCGAAGTGCAATCAGAGCGAGCCGGTGTAGGGAAGGGAGTCTGCCTGTATTTACGGAGTACCTAAAGGAAACCATGGGTTTACACTGAGGAATCAAAGAAGGGAAAACGAAATTTAGATGCATAGCCCAAAAACCTTAAATTAGCGACTGATAGCGAAACGTAAATGCAGAGGAACCGGATACGGGAAAACTGTACAGCCTGTCCCGATTGTTTGTATCGGGATCCGGGTCTGCTGGGGCAGGAGGAGTAATCCGCCATCCTATCCCGATTACTTACAATTAGAAAAACAATGAAGATATTCTTAATGATTTTTATGCTTGTTCCATTGCTCTCAAATGGACAAACTGATTCAATTGCAATAATTGCTCAATCAAAAATTAATTCTCAATCCGAAAATCCTGTCAATAGTATTTTGTTGTATTTAGAAAAACCTGATAAAAATTATACTTACAATAATGGGTTTGGAAGCTCTCCCCAATCGAGCAGTGTGAGTTTAAAGGACTATCAATTTAGAATAGCCAGTAGCACCAAACTATTTGTTTCAACGATAATTCTTCAACTAGCTGAAGAAAAGAAGCTTAACTTAAATGATAGTATCTCGCATTATCTAAAGAATATTGAATATCTCAATTTCGATAATCTCCATATATACCAGGAGAAAAGTCTCTCAGTTGAAATTACAATCGAACAGCTTCTATCTCACCGCTCAGGACTAGCAGATATCTTTACTGACAGACAAGAGGAGTTTTTTGGTTTTTTGTTGCAAAACCCTGATCGGCAATACTCTCCAAAGTCAATCATAAAATTTTACTATCAATTTAATCTAAACAAAGAAGCACATTTTGCACCTGACAATGGCTGGTACTATTCGGATATGAACTACGTGCTTCTTGGATTGATTATTGAGCAAATCGAGCAAACGACTTTGGCCAAATCCATAAGAGATCGGATATTGAATCCGCTTAAAATGGAGGACACCTTTTTTGAATTCTACGAGCCTTTTGAACAAAAGAAACCTCAAATTTCTCAATATGTTGGAAGCATTAACTTTTCTGAAATAAACACCTCTTTTGATTGGTCAGGCGGAGGATTGGTATCAACAAACAAAGATCTGGCAACCTTTATTAAGGCACTATTCAACCTGGAATTGATTAATGAGAAGTCCTTAAATAGAATGATCGATGTCCGGTTTACTAAAAAGCAAGAGAACAAATACGGATTAGGAATTTATGAATCAGAATATAATGGGAATACCTATTTTGGACATTACGGGTTTTATGGAACTTATGTTGGATACTGTCCCAAAACAAATTCCGTAATCTCGTATTCCATAAGTCAAGCAATGCCTGATTTTAATGTATACAGTGTTATAAATGAAATCATTACGTTAACAGAATAGTAACTGTGGGTAACATTCAGGGCTGAATTAATCCCTATGAGATAAAAATATCCCGTGAAAATCATAATAAATTTATCAGGTAAAGATATTGGGGCGGGGATTTCAAATAAATCTTTTCTCGGTTTGGCCTGATTCGTTATCTTTAAACCGAATAATTGAAATCAACGATTTAGAAAATGACGGGAAAAGTGGCTAACCAGATATTTTACTCGAAATATTTCCTTTGGCCTTTTCTTGTACTATCATTATCTCTCCTGATTTTTGTAGTTTATTTATCTGGTGTTGAGGATGAAGTGATTTTTCCGGCAACCGGAGAATATAACATTGAAGGCTATACCGATCAGGTTGATGAGGGTAATTCTCAAATTCTTGAGGAGACGGTCTCAGATTCTTCTTTTATATTCAGGTTCCGGCTTAAGGATGGCTTTTTTAGTCCGTATGCAGGTTTTGCTATTAAACCAGGTAAAGGGCGGTATATCGATGCTTCTGACTACAATGAATTAAGGATTAGCCTTTTGAGTGAAAATGCAAACAGATTGGGGGTTGGCATCTATACTCCGGCTTCAGAAGGCTTGAAACTTCAGGATGATGACGAGATTTTACATCATTCCTACTTTTCTGTTTCACCGGAAAAAGCTACTTACCGTATTCCGTTTAGCCAGCTGAAACATCCTGAATGGTGGGAAGATTTGCATCAGATTGGAGATTCTGAAAAAACCAGGCTCAATTTAAACCGGATTCTTCACATAAACATTAATACGGCCTATTCTCCGGATATTGATACCATAAAAACACTAGAGGTTTATTCGATTACATTTTGCCGCAATAACACAAAAGTTTTTATCATACTTGGCTGTTTTTATCTCTTCATCCTTCTTTTGATATACGGGTTTCTTTACTGGAGAAATTACCGGAATTCAGGAGATGAAGGAGTCACCGTTTTTTACAAGGCTGTGGAAGTATCGGATCATCCACCCATGAAAGGGGAGGTGTGTGTGGACTATATCAACAATCATTTTCAGGATAGTGATTTAAGTCTTGATCTGGTTGCCCGGGAAACCGGTATCCCTCAAAGACAGATTGCTCAGGTCATCAATCATGATTTCAACTGTAATTTTAAAACCTACATCAACAGGATAAGAATAATGGAGGCCAAGCGTCTTTTAAGGGAGACAAAACTTAATATTGGAGAAATTGCTTATAAAGTTGGCTTTAACAATCAAAGCCATTTCAACAGGGTATTTAAATCGGATAGTCAAATCAGTCCTTCGGAATATCGTGAAAATCAGGGTTGACACTTTTTGTAAAAGGATTTTTGATTTTTGTAAAAGGGAAATATCAGGAATGGTTTAACATTGTTGCTGCAACTAATAATTAAACCAGGAAATGATGAAAAGATTTTTTTTAGCGACAATTGCATTGTTTGCATTTGTTTGTTTGTTGAAAGCTCAGGATGAAAGTTCCGAAAAAGCACCATCTGAAAACACATTTGTAAACCCCATTTTTCCGGGTGATTATCCCGATCCAAGTATTCTGGTGGATGGGGACGATTATTATGTGGTTCATTCTTCTTTCGAATATTATCCGGGTCTGTTGATCTGGCATTCAAAAGATTTGATAAACTGGACTCCGGTCACCAATGCTCTTGATACTTATGTGGGCTCTGTATGGGCGCCGGATTTGGCAAAATACAACGGAAAATATTATATCTATTTTCCGGCAGATAACACCAATTATGTAGTAACAGCCGATAATATCGAAGGCCCATGGAGTGAGCCCAAAGAATTGGATATTACGATGATTGATCCCGGTCATGTGGTGGATGATGAGGGTAACCGATACCTCTATTTCAGTAGTGGAAGCTATGTTCCTTTATCAGAAGATGGCCTATCTGTTGCCGGTGAGGTAACTCATAGCTATGATGGTTGGGAGATTCCACGTGACTGGACCATCGAATGTTTTTGTATGGAAGGTCCTAAACTTATGAAACGTGGAGAATATTACTATCTTACTGTTGCCGAGGGTGGGACTGCCGGTCCGGCAACAGGCCACATGGTTATTTCAGCTCGTTCAAAGTCCCCCTTGGGGCCATGGGAAAACTCCCCATACAATCCAATTATCAGAACCGAGAGCCCGAAGGAGAATTGGTGGTCAGTAGGGCATGCAACTCCTTTTGAGGATGCACATGGTGACTGGTGGATGATGTTTCATGGCTATGAGCGAGACTATTACAACATGGGGCGTCAGACTTTGTTGGCTCCTGTTGAATGGACCGAAGACGGCTGGTATAAACTTCCTGACGGATATAATATTGATACTCCAACTCAGGCGCCTAAAGGTGAAAGTGTTGAAGATCACTACTCATTGTCTGATGACTTCTCGGGTGAAACATTAAAACCTCATTGGAGGTCTTTTAAAGAGTATGATGAGAACAGGTTTGAAGTGAAAGACAACAGCATAGTAATCGATGGCAAAGGTTCCGGAGTGGCTGATTGTTCTCCAATGCTTACTATACCGCAGGATCATGCATACACAGCAGAAGTAGAGATGGAAATTGAAGGAGATGCCGTTGGCGGGTTGGTACTGTTTTACAATGAACGGGCTTTTTCGGGTATATTAGCCAACAGTTCAGACGTATTGGCCAACCTCAGAGGCTGGCAGTTCCCAACTGAGCCCGGGGTATTGGATGGCCATGTTTATTTACGGTTGGAAAATGTACACCATACTGTAGATATGTATTACAGTCTTGATGGAGAGAGTTGGACTAAAATAGAGAACTCTTTTGAAGCTTCAGCTTATCATCACAATATTCTGAGTGGTTTTATGAGTTTGCGAATCGGACTTTGTTCCATTGGTGATGGCAAGGTTTCCTTTAGCAACTTTAAGTATAAGGCTCTGGAATAGAATTTGAAGGGCCTAGATTATGAAAAAAAGCCGTGAATCAGTTGATTTGCGGCTTTTTTTTGTAGCAATAAGGATTAATTCATATGCCGATACTCACTCGGGGAAATACCCACACTTTTTTTAAACATTCGCGTAAAGTGTTGTGGATGCTTAAAGCCCAATTCATAGGCAATTTCACTAATTGATTTTTCCGAATCGAAAATTTTCTCTTTGGCTACATCGATCATTTTCAGATGTATGTGTTCCTGAGCCGACTTTCCGGTTTCTTTTTTCAATAAATCTCCCAGATAGTTGGATGAGATGAATAACTTGTCGGCACAATAACGAACCGAGGGCAAGCCAGATTCCAGTGGCTCTTCGGAAGCAAAATATTCATTTACTACCTTTTCAAAACGAACCAGGATGTCTTTATTAACGTGGCTCCGGGTAATAAACTGCCGTTCGTAAAAACGTTTGCAATAGTTGAGGAACAACTCCAGGTAAGATACAATTAATGTCTTACTGTGGTTGTCAATAGAGTGCTGTAACTCGTAATTGATATTGGCAAAGCATTCATTTGCAATGGTTCTTTCTCTGGCCGACAGGTGCAGGGCTTCATTTACTTCGTAGGAGAAAAATGTATAATCATTGATGTGTTTTCCCAAAGAAGTACCATGTATGAGGTCCGGGTGAAAAATCAACGCAGTACCATGTGGCTGTTGTTTCACGCCCGTGCTTTCAACGCCATAAACCTGACCGGGAGATATGAAAATTAAGGTCCCTTCTTCGTAATCGTAATTGTTAATGCCGTAGGTGATGTTGCCACACTTTATGTCTTTCAGAAAAATGGCATACACATCCATTTGAGCCTTAAAAAATTCGAATGGTTCAATATTCGCAAAATCAATAATGCTCACCAGAGGGTGCAGGGTTTCCTGTCCCACCAAATTATTGTATTCCGTTACCGAATGTATTCTTTTAACATCAGACATAACTAACCTTTAACCTTGTTTATTAGGCAAATTTAAGGAACTATCTATTACGTTGTTATTGCCTTGTACTATATTCCGTAATTAAGGTAGGTTATTCGGTAATTAAGGTAAATTGTATTTGGATTTCAGTCCTGTTTTCTTCAAAATATATTATTATCGAAGTTTCGGGATAGATTTTTGGTGTAAGTAGCCAACAGACAGAAGTTTGACAGTCAGAAGGCAGAAGAAAAAATGACTGATAGGGCCATCTTTCCAGCATACTGAAGAAGAATGGATGACTGATAACCTAAACCACAAGGTTTAATTTGCTGAAAATTAGGTTATTTATATCGTGAGTTAGATAAAAGATGAATCGTAGGCTTTGAATTTGTTTGTGTTAATTCAAGTCGATGTGTTTCTGTAAATACTCGATTACGAAAATATTGTGAAGGTTTAGCGGAGTATTGCTTCCGGGGTAGCAATATAAATTAAATTCAGTAATAAGGGTAAGTAATTCCGGAATGTTGGTTATTTAGTGGGGAAAATTATGAGGATTTTTGTATCCTTCAAATTATCTTAGTTATCAAACAATAAACTTTTCCCGGGGTATTTGTTATTATTAGAGTCCGGTTAAAATAGCTCGGTAGCCTGTTAATTAATTAAATGTTAACTTTTTAAATAAGATTTATTTAAGCGACGGCATTTTTTGTTTCCTTTTTTTGCTGTAGAATTGGAGCGAAGCGGAAATCGTGATTACTTATAAAACAAGCAAATTCATGAACAAAAAAAGGAAAAGCCAGCGCAGCCTGTCCCGATTCATCGGGAGCTTGAGCGCAAAGAAGGAAAAGCTATTGTTTTACCGGACAATAGTGATTGTGGATATTAACCAACAAACTAAATATGAAGAAGACTGTTTTGATAATTACAATTTTAATAATATTAGTAACAGCTACCGCATTTATGATATTAAACCAACCAAAATTTGGCCAATTACCAAAAGGGGAAAGATTGGAGAGAATAAAAAAATCGCCCAATTACAAAGATGGTGAGTTCAAAAATATGAATGAAACACCGGTCTTTACTTCCGATAGAAGTCAGTTTAGTGTGATGATGGATTTTATATTTAAAAAGAAATCCAGAGTGAAACCGGAGGATAATTTACCCTTTTTAAAAACTGATATTAAATCCATAAATCCCGGAGAAGATGTATTGGTCTGGTTTGGGCACTCTTCATATTTCTTTCAACTGAAGGGAAAAACCTTTTTGGTTGACCCGGTTTTTAGTGGTTATGCATCGCCCTTCTCTTTCATCAATAAAGCATTTAAGGGAACAAACCAATACGATGCAGATGATTTTCCATCCATCGATTATTTAATTATAACGCACGATCATTGGGACCATCTGGATTATCCAACAATTATAAACCTGAAGGACAAAATAAAACAGGTCATTTGTCCCTTGGGTGTGGGACAGCATTTTGAATTTTGGGGGTTTGATAACACCAATGTTACTGAGCTTGACTGGTATGAAGATGTGAAGATTTACGATGGATGGCAATTAACTGCCACACCGGCGCGTCACTTTTCAGGCCGTGGATTGAAGCGAAATAAAACTTTGTGGGCTTCTTTTGCACTGAATACACCTGACTATAATCTTTTCATAGGAGGAGATGGGGGGTACGATAATTTTTTCCCGGAGATTGGAGAAAAATACGGACCATTTGACCTTGCCATATTGGAGCAGGGACAATATAATCAAAACTGGAATCTCATTCACATGATGCCGGATAATGTGTTTAAAGCTGCTCAGAAATTGCAGGCCGGAAGCATACTCCCGGTGCATAATTCAAAATTCGCACTGGCCAGTCACCCGTGGGATGAACCACTGGATAAAATCACTGAAAACCATGTCGATACCGGAATTGAGGTATGGACCCCTAAAATGGGCGAACCTGTCTTGCTTAAAGACAGCATTCACAATTTCACAGACTGGTGGAAAAAAATAAAATGATTCTTTAGCGCATTTGCATTTTTCTTTGAACGATATTTTTCTGTCGGCGCAAATGATTCTTTTTATATTAGCAGTTAAAGAATTGAAAAGATGAGTGCAATCCTGAACTGCGTAAATTCATATTCCCCATTGTCCGAAGATGCTTCAGCAGATTTGCTGCAATGCATCCGGTCAAACACCTATCAGAAAGGAGAAAAGATTCATTCAGATGGTAAAGTCTGCAGGAAGCTGTTTTTTGTGGAATCGGGACTGGTAAAGCACTTTTATTTCCACGATGGCAGTCAGTATGTCCTACGCTTTATTGAAGAAAACCAGTTTTTTATTGTTACCGACAGCTTTTTTAATGATTTACCGGCAGAATACTCCACAGTTGCCCTTGAGAAAACGAAGGTTATTCACCTGGAATATGAAGATTTTGAGCGTCTTTGCGAAAAATACCATTCCTTCGAAAGTTTTGCACGCAAATTTGTTTCCATGGTGGCTTACACTGCTATCTCAAATATGAAAAACCTGCTCTACCTGGATGCCACAGAGCGATATAATCAATTTCTTAAAGACTACTCCCAGCTTCAGCAGCGAATTAGCCTGGCAGATACCGCAGGTTACCTGGGCATTTCTCAGGTGTCTTTAAGCCGCATCAGATCCAGGAAGTGATTTTTTAACATTTGTAAAAGGAAATCATATTCCTGCACAATACTTTTGCATTCACAGTCTTTCCAATAAGCGATATCGATAAAATATAAATGCCTTAAGAGGGTAAAAACATAATAAAGTTTGAGAATTCATCAGGCTTTAGCAGGGATTGATATACGGTTAATTGTGGGACAGGAAGACTGTGGAGACTGTGTTTTTTAGTAACAAACCAACAAACAAAAAATCAGAATGAGCAAAGTATTGTACATTAAAGCCAATGCAAGGACTGATGTGGAGTCCAGAACTTTTCAAATTTCGAACAGTTTCATTGAGACCTATAAAGAGAAGAATCCGGAAGATGAAATTATAGAGATCGATTTATACGAAGCCGGTCTTCAGTTTTTGCCGAAAGGGAAGATGAATGAGTTGCGCGAAGCTGTAGAACAGAGCGACAGGAATCATCCAATTCTAAAGTTCGCTTACCAGTTTTATGATGCAGATAAGTATGTTATAGCTGAGCCCATCTGGAACCTTGGTATTCCGGCTATCCTGAAAGCCTACATTGATTATGTTGCAGTTGGAGGCATTACTTTCACCTACACAGAGAAGGGGCCGGTGGGCATGTGTCACAGCAAAAAGGCAGTAAATATTATTACCCGGGGTGGAGACTATTCTTCAGAACCTGTTGAATCACTTGAAATGGCTGATAAGTATCTGCGCAATATTTTTGGATTCATGGGAATTACCGATTTTACTACCATAGCAGCTGACAGATTGGATGTTATCACCGAAGATACCGACAAGCTTTTGCAGGATGCCACCAACAAAGCTGTTAAGGTGGCAGAAGCATTCTAACCTTTTGATTCAGGGTATTACAAAAATTTAACGGACAATTGACCTCTTTAAAAACAGAAAAAATGAAAATTAATATAACTGCAAGCCTGCTGTTAATTGCAGCACTTTTTACAGGTAACGTTACTTACGCCCAACAACCCGAAGGAAAACCTCAGGGGTCGGCTCCCATTCCATTGGAATTGTTCCTGGGTGCTGATGGCTGGAATTCTCAATTAATTATAGACAAGAAATTTGCTCCGGAAAGCAAATTCGGGTTTTTCGGATTGTCTTATTTGAAGGCCGATTACGACAATGATGCGTATTTAAGAGAATCAATCAATCTGGCTTTGCTGAAATTTGATGTGATAAAGAATGTGAGTGTGCTTTCGGGAGCTTTATTCAACTCTAATTGGGGGTTCAGGCCTTATGCAGGCGCCCAGTACGGCTACCACAGCAAAGAATTTATGGGGGTTGTTAACTCCGGGTTTCATCTTACCGAAACCAAGAATTTTGAAACATTGGCCATTGTAGAGTATCGTCCTGCCCTGAAAGGCCCCTGGTCGTTATACACCCGTGCACAGGGACTTTACAGTCAGATTTCCGAAACGGGAGATCACGACCGAAGTCATGTATATGGTCGTCTCGGACTTAGCTTTAAAACCTTTTCATTTGGACTGGCCTACAATTATGATTGTTACAGCCCAATGAAGATTGAAGAGGAGCAGTGGGGAATTTTCCTCAGTACTGTCTTGCGATGAAGTTATTAACCAGTAAAGTATTACAACTATGAGAAGTTTTATTTTTAATGGACTGATGGGAGCTTTTATGGGGTTTGTAATGAGTTTTATTATGAACTATTTCTTTATCTCATTTCCCGAAACCGTTTTTGATAATGCCATGGGAAATGCCATCAGTGGTGGAATCAGCGGGTTTATGGGTGGTTTTATGCCCATACTTGGATTTCTGATTATGTCAAGAAGAAAACGGACTTACAAATCTTCCTGGGATGTTTAAGTTAAGCTTTGTGCAATTCAGCAGCTGAACCTGTTTTGCAGATTCTTGTTTAGATATTGTCGCCCTTTCGAGCTTTAAAGCATCGAAGGGGCGATGTTTTTTTATAATACGACAATATTAAGTTGTTTTTCCATACCGGAAAGGAGATGCGGTTCAGGAGTTTTTGAGTTAATGGTCATAATTACAGCTAATTATTTGTTCCGTAATATGGGTAGCCATTCCTGTAATTCGGGTATGGCCATTCAGAGTGGAGTTGTTGATATTTGTAAAATCAAAGTTAGTCCAGACCTAATCAGGGAAAAACAGAATTGAGCAAATTAATTTTTGGAAGTATGAAGTTAAAACAGAAGATGATAACTGTTGGAATGATTTTGATTTTCGGGACTTTGGCTTGTTCTGGCGAAGAAACCAATACCAGAGGTGAGGAAACTACCAGTGATGTAGAAGAAAATACAGAATCTACCGATGACCAGGATAATACCAATGAGGAAACAGATACAAATTCTATGAATATTGAGATTGGTGATACCATACTTACGGCAACTATGGTAGATAATTCCTCTGTCGATGCTTTGTTTGAAGATCTACAGCAAGGTCCTGTTACCATCGAAATGCGGGATTATGGAAATATGGAAAAGGTAGGAGGATTGGGTAAGGATTATCCGAGAAATGATGAATCCATTACTACTGAGGCGGGCGATTTGATTTTGTACCAGGGTAATGCTTTTGTCATTTACTATGCTTCTAATTCATGGACTTTTACCAGACTTGGTAGAATTACCAATACATCGGCAGATGAACTTAAAGAGATACTTGGGGATGGCGATGTGACGGTTACTTTATCTCTTCCCTAAGTATAACAGATCGTTAGATTTAAGACCAAAATTTAAGGGACTATCGTTAGTTATGAATTCATAAACTAAATAATTATGAGATATTTAAAAAATCCGATTTTGATTGGAATTATAGCAATTACAGCAATTGCATTTGGATGTAATAACCAGAAAAAAGAGGTTGTAGAAAAGGAAGTAGCCCACGTTTTTGAAAAAGGAAACCTGGCTCCTTCAAAATTTTTCACCGGTAATGCTTATGTCACCGGGTTGATTGATAATGATTCCGTATTTACCACCGCCGGAGGGGAAGTATTCTTTGAGGCAGGCGCCCGAAGCAACTGGCATTTACACCCCTCAGGTCAAATATTGATTGTTACAGCGGGAGTGGGATACCATCAAATCATCGGACAGCCCATTGAGATAATTAACAAAGGCGACGTGGTAAAATGCCCGCCAGATACATTGCACTGGCATGGGGCTTCAAAAGATGCCAGTATGAGTCACATCTACTTAGTGCCAAATACCGAGCATGGTATTGTTGAATGGGAAGACGCAGTTACCGAGGAGGAATATTTAAGCGCCAATAAGGTAGATTTCGACGAATATCATAAAGAAAAACAATAGAGAAGTTAAAGATTGATCTGTTGACTTCTCAGAAGCCTCGGATAAAAAGGATTTTAAATAAAAAACGAAATATTACCAATGAAGGATTTTACATTTTTCAATCCCACACGGATTGAATTCGGAAAAGACAAAGAAGAAAACATCGGACAATACATTTCGGAATATGGGTTGAAAAAAGTACTCATTGTTTATGGTTCCGAACGAATCAAAAAAAACGGCTTGTTTGAAAAAGTAGCTAAATCGCTTTCCGACAAAGGTATTAGCTATGAGGAGCTTGGAGGTGTTGTCAGCAACCCCGTGCTGAGTAAGGTTTATGAAGGTGTTGAGCTTGCCAAATCTACCAAAGCAGATGCTGTGTTGGCCGTAGGAGGAGGTTCTGTATTGGACTCGTCAAAAGCCATTGCTGCAGGTGCTGTTTATGAAGGTGATGTTTGGGATTTCTTTTCCTTTAAGGCTGTTCCTAACGAGGCGCTTAAAATCTTTGACATCATGACCCTGGCAGCTACGGGAAGCGAAATGAATAATCTGGCAGTGGTTACTAAAGAGGAAACCAAAGAGAAATTTAGTCTTAGAGGTTCGGCAACTTTCCCAACCGTTTCAGTCATTAACCCGAAACTGCAGGCTTCAGTAACCAATGAATATTTGGCTTACTCAGCTTCTGATATTTTTGCGCACAGCCTGGATCTGTACCTGACCGCGACCTACTTGCCGGAATACATCGCTGGTTATGTGGAAAATATTTTGAAAACGGTTGTCCGTACTACCGAAACATTATTGAACGATTCAGAGGATTATGAGGCCAGAGCTGAGTTTGCATGGGCCGCCACACAAGCATTGAATTTCACTACTTTCTGCGGCGTTGAGAACAATCGTTATGATACGCATTTTCTGGAGCATACATTGTCTGCAGAGTACAATATTGCTCACGGTGCCGGTTTATCCATTCTGATGCCCGCCTGGATGAAATGGCAAAAGAATTTGTTGCCGGAGCGTTTTGAACGTTTTGCAAGAAAAATGTTTGATGTTGAAGGTGCAGGTTCCGGAATTGAGGCTTTGAAGCAGTGGTATTCAAAAATTGGAGCTCCGGTAACCCTTAAAGAGGGAAATATCCCTGAAGAGGATATTCCAATGTTGGTGGAGAAACTCTCAGGTCTTGCCAAAATGATGGGAGCCGATGGGCTCTACACGGCTGATATGATAAACACAGTATTTCAAAACGCAAAGTAATGGCAGACGACGCAGACATGAATAAGAATGTTTTTCAGCGAATGAGAGAAGGGGAGACTGTCCCTTTTGATGATCCGCAATACAAGCAGGTTGGGGAGATTGCCCGTAGGACGACCAAATTGCTGACAGAGTTTAATGTGACAGCTGACATAAAGCGGGTTCGTGAGTTGTGGGGCGAGATATCAGGCACTCCCCTCGATGACACCACGGTTATTCAGATTCCGTTTTACATTAACCTGGGGAGGTTTACCACTATCGGTAAAAATGTTTACATCAATCATGCCTGCTCGTTTCTTGATATGGGTTCTATTACCATCGAGGATGATGTGTTGATTGGTCCCAAAGTTAATCTGAGTACCGAGGCACACC
>DHQK01000193.1:13231-13474 GCA_002411085.1 Marinilabilia sp. UBA5340
CCATTTTGCCGGGGGTTACCGTTGGTAAAAATTCCATTATCGCCGCCGGGGCTGTAGTCAGCAAAGATGTGCCTGACAATACCATTGTCGCCGGTGTGCCTGCTAAAGTCATTAAAGAAATAGTAGAATAAACTTGGTTTACATTGTCGGGTGTTAGAGTGTTTTTAAGTTAATTATTAGGGATTTAGAGTTTTATGGATCGTCTAATATCTTACATCTCATCATCTAAATATCTGTTATTAT
>DHQK01000095.1:0-5198 GCA_002411085.1 Marinilabilia sp. UBA5340
ACTTTTTGGACAGCCCCTTTTTGGGCTATGAAAAAAAGAGTATTGTTGTATTTTTTTCTTCAGGGGACAACCGCTTTAGTCAAAAGTTAAATTGTCGTCCGTTGATAATTCTTGGTCTTACTCAACCTTCTTCCCCCATATTGCAGTTCCGTTCTCCATGATACCGGAAAAAAGAATGGTTTCTTTTTCGTTCTCCCAGTCCCATCCTGTAAAGACAATACATTTTGCATTGTTTATTTCAAGGTGCTCACCATCAAAGGTCCATTGATTAATACTTTCATGGTTGATTTTGCCATCATCGGAAAGTTCCAGTTTTTCAGATAGGTTGAAAGCACTTTTGTCGTAGGTCCAACCTCCGGGAGGAATCTGACCCTGCCAAAGTTCTGTTTGATCTACGAGATCTTTGAAATTGATGATTTCCCATGTTCCGGGAATTTCCCCGGTGTTAATACTTTTATCTTTCAATCCTGCATATCGCTCGGGCGAAACGACAGGCCATCCGGATGGAAGCCATTTCATCTCTCTGACATGCATTCTCATCTGCAAATTGTCAGGTGCCAGACGGCCCTGATGTAGCATGAAAAACTTTCCATCATCGTTCAGAACACCACAATGTCCGTTTCCGGACCAGCCGGGGTGGTTTTCAAACATATAGGAGTGGGTTAACATCGGGAAATTATTTGTCTCGTCAGCCATGTTATTTCCAAAATAGTCCAGAAAAGGACCATCAGGATTGTCTGAGCGACCAACCCGCACATTGTAAAATGTAAACAACGGATCGTAGGAGACAAACAGGTAATATTGGTCAAATTCGGGATGGTAAATGATCTCTGGAGCTTCAATGACACGTGTTTCTTTATGGGCTCTGGTGGCAACCAGTTTTCCCTGATCTCCCGGATTTTTTGCCAGCCCGGTTGCTTCATTCAGCTCCAGTACATGCAAACCACCAAAATAGGATCCGTAATGCATCCATACCTTGCCGGTTTTTTTATCCTTAATTACTGAGGCGTCAATGGCATTCATCACACTTGTAGTGTCGGTTTTTACGACAACTCCTTTGTCGGTGAACGGACCTTCGGGCGAGGATCCTTCTGCAAGACCTATATAAGATGCCTGTGAGCCGAAGCTGGATACAGAGTAATAAATCCTGTAGGTGTCATTGTGTTTGTAGATATAGGGAGCCCACATATTATCAGCGCCTTTATTGCCGGTGTATGAGTGAACATGGTCAATTGCAGGTTGAGGGATGGAATCAAGTGCCCATCCTACGAAATCCCAATTGACCAGGTCCTTAGATCTGCGAATTGGGATATTTCCCATTTTTTCGTCAGTGTCGATGAACTTAACTCCTTGTTTTATATAATAAGCATCTGTTGAGTAAACGTAAAAAAAACTGTCTGTCTTGATGATGGAGGGATCATGAACGTTCGCTGTTCCCCATTTGTCTCTTTGCGACAGGGGCGTGATGTCTGAGTAATCATCCTGGTAAGGGTTGGTTTCCTGGGAGGGAGCTTTTTCATTGCACCCCACTGCCAATATCAGAATGGCAAGTGAAGCAGTAAATAAGATTTTTGAAATGTTCATCGCAAAATTTGATTTAATTACCATTAAAGAGGGGCAGGAATAAGCCGTTTTCAAATGTATTTACAATGCACGGAAACAGGGAGGATGAAATGTGAAAAGGGGGGGACTGTTGAATAATTGTATTTGTGATGGCGGGTATTTCTTGTTGTTTCTTTTAATTTTATCCCAGAATAGAAATTTTTATACATAAAGCATATTTGTAGGACTTCTTGTTTTATTACCTGAAATTTCTCAAATTAAGCAGTGGTTGTAATCATTAAATCATAGATGATGGGCTTTCTTAGGAGGATGTTTTTCTTATTTCTTTTTTTGATATGGACTCCTTTTCTCTTTTGTGCCAGAGGAGAGTTTAGTTACCATGTTCAGTATCTGACCATAGATCAGGGGTTGCCACAAAATACTGTAAACGATATATTGCGGGATCAGGACGGTTTTTTATGGTTTGCCACAGGTAACGGACTCAGTCGCTATGATGGTTATGATTTTATGAATTTCTGGAAACCAGACCTGCCTTCCAACCTGGTTAATGCCCTTGCTCAAAGCCATGAGAATTATATCTGGGTGGGAACCTCTCAGGGGTTGATGAGATACGATAAGGTGAGTGAAACGTTTGAAGAGGTTGTGCTATCTGATAATTCGGAGCTGTCTTTTAACATTATGGCTCTTTACGTTGATAAGGATAATCGTGTTTGGGTGGGAACCTATGAAAACGGGTTGTTTTTGTTGACGAAAAAAGAAGATGAATGGGATGTCAGTCATTATGATTCCGGTAACAGTTTGCTCCCCGGGGATTATGTGGCTTCATTCAGGCAAATGAAAGACGGCCGGTTGTTCATTGGAACTAATCATGGGATAGCTGTTTTTGATACGCAACGTTCCGGCATTCATCTGTTTTCGCATACTGGTTTACAGGATGCCATGATACTATCCATATTTGAGAGTAGAGAAGGTGACCTGTGGGTAGGAACATTTAATGGCTTGTGGGTTTTTAATCCTGTATCCGGAAGAGATGAGTGGTTTTTTCATGACCCGCTTGATGCCTCTTCTCTTAGTCACAACAGGGTCAATTCTATTGTTCAGGATTTTAGAGGAAATATTTATGTGGGAACTTTGGGTGGATTAGATGTCTTTAAGACCGTTAGCAATTCTTTTGAGATGTTTCCATTCAATACTATCGATGAATTTTCCCTTAACAGTATCTTTATTAATGTGGTGGAGATTGATATGGAAGGCAATGTCTGGGTTGGAACCGAAAAGGGAGGCGTTAATCATTTCAACCTTTATCAAAAACCTTTTAATTATATCATTCATGAGCCAAACAATCCTAACAGTTTATCTCATAATGCCATCAATTCAATTTATGGGGAGGATGATATTTTATGGATTGGAACCGCCGGTGGTGGCTTGAATCGATACAACCGACGTACCGGAAATTTTCAACGGTTTCGTCATGAGCCGGGAAATCCTTTTTCTATACCTTCTGATTATGTAACAGCTATAACCAAAACACCGGGCGGAACTCTTTGGGTCGGAACATGGGGAAGTGGTCTTGCCAAGATGATGCCCCACGGAACGTTTCGAACTGTAATTCCACCCGTACCCAATCCTGAGACAAATTTTCAGAATGCCTTCATTTCCTCTTTACTGTACGATGCCCGGGGCTATTTATTTGTCGGTACGGAAGGAGGGCTGGCAATTTTAGATCTTAGTTCTGAGACTTTTATTGATATTAATAACGAAAACAATGCTCTGACACAGATTAGTGAGATCGGTTGTTTGCTGAAAGATGACAGGAATAATCTTTGGATTGGAACCCGAATTGGATTGTTTAAACTTCCTGTTGCTGCGTTGGATCTTCCGTTCAATGCAACCTGCACAGCAAATCAGCTTCAGGTACTCAAAAGCAATAATACAGAAGGAATGCCCGGAAATTATATTACTTCCCTGGCTCAGGATATGGATGGGGATATCTGGATCGGGACTTATGGTGATGGACTAGTGCAGGCCACGGCAGATCCTGATCTTGCTGGATATAGTTTCCGGCAATACAATAAATCTGATGGATTGAGCAATAATGTTATTTATGCCATTCAGGAAGATGTTGCCGGATTTATCTGGGTAAGTACCGATTATGGGCTTTCCAGAATAAACAGTAAAACCGGCCAGATTGATAATTATTTTGCTGATGATGGTTTATTGAGTGATCAGTTTTATTGGTCCGCTTCATTTAAGTCCGATGAAGGAGAGTTGTTCTTTGGAAGTATCAACGGAGTGAATCATTTCTTCCCATCAGGCTTTCCGGTGTATCCTCATGAGCCTGAAGTTACCATTTCTTCTCTGAAGATTTTCAATTCTGAAATTGAAGTAGGGGATAAAAGGAATGGTAAAGTAGTTCTAAATAAACCCGTTCAGGATGTTGAGGAGATTTCTTTGTCGTACAAAGACAATGTGTTTTCACTTGAATTTACAGCACTGGATTACTTTCTTACCCGAAAGATTAAATATGCCTACCAATTGGAAGGGGTTGACCGCGATTGGGTAGAGGTGAGCTCCAATCAGCGATCTGCCTCCTATACCAATTTGAAAGGTGGAACCTATCTGTTTAAAGTTAAGGCCAGCAATAGCGATGGCCGCTGGAGCGATGAGGTTACAACCTTGCGCATTACCATCCGGCCTCCGTTTTGGCAGACTACCTGGTTTTTGGTTTTGCTGACTATTGCCCTGATTGCCGGAACCATTCTTTATATCAGGCATCATACCAAACGCTTGTTGCTTGAAAAGGAGAAGTTGGAGCGTACCGTCCGTGAGCGAACCGAGAAGATTGCCGAACAAAATGAGCAAATGAGGCATCAGGCGGAAGAACTTAAGGCTACAAACACTGACTTACAGCGAAAGAGTGATGAAGTGGAAGGCCAAAAGCTTGAACTGGAAGAGAAAAACAGGGAAATTCTTTTGCAACGGGATAAATTATTGCAGCTCAATGAGGAAATTGAAAGCATCAACCAAAGCCGGCTCCGGTTTTTTACCAATATCTCTCATGAATTCAGAACGCCCTTAACGCTTATCATATCTCCCGTAGAGCGTTTGCTGAAAGAGATGCACCTTCCGGGGATGGCCCATGAATTATTGACATCGGTTCAACGCAATGCCCGAAGATTGAATCTTCTGATTGACCAGTTGTTGATGTTTCGGAAAATTGAAACGGGAAATCTCTCTGTCAGGATTTCCAATAATGATCTGTCAGCGTTTATATCCGAGGTTTTTCATGCTTATGATGTTTTGGCTAAGCAAAAGAATATCTCTTACCTTCAGGAGGTTAATCTTGAAAACAAGCCATACTGGTTTGATGATGAAAAGCTGGAGAATATTCTTTACAATCTGCTATCCAATGCTTTCAAATATACTCCCGAAGGAGGAACAATTAAGCTGAGAGTTTCACAGGAAAATGTGGAAGATCAAAAGCCTTCTTTGATTATAGAGGTCTCTGATACCGGAACGGGTATAAAGGAAGAGCAGATGGAGAAGATTTTTAAGCGATTTTACCGGATTGCCGGAGATTCCAACACCAAGGGTACAGGTATCGGTTTGGCACTGACCAAAGATTTGGTGGATGC
>DHQK01000095.1:5243-5388 GCA_002411085.1 Marinilabilia sp. UBA5340
TTTCCAATGCTTTCAAATATACCCCGGAAGGTGGAACTATTAAGCTGACAGTTTCACAGGAAAATATGGAAGATCAGAAGCCTTCCTTGATCATTGAGGTCTCAGATACCGGGACGGGTATTCAGGAAGAGCAGATGGAGAAGAT
>DHQK01000095.1:5449-5628 GCA_002411085.1 Marinilabilia sp. UBA5340
TGACCAAAGATTTGGTGGATGCCATGAACGGATCTATTGTTGTTGCGCGAAACGGTAATCAGGGAAGTCGTTTTATTGTGACTTTACCTTACCGAAAGGAAGACTTCCCCGGGGCCGAGGTGAATGCGCTGCCAACCTATGATTCGACTGAAATCATTAATAAAGTGCAGGTGATTCTC
>DHQK01000141.1:0-4039 GCA_002411085.1 Marinilabilia sp. UBA5340
AAACAAAACAAATGCTATTGATTTGTTTTTCTATTGGGTTGGAAGTCTGGTCTTTCCAGTTTGTTTCTGAGTGATTGCATATCGTTTGCCACTTTATTCTCTATTACTCTGGCATAAATTTGGGTGGTCTTGAGATCTGTATGCCCCAGAATCTTACTAACGGTTTCGATTGGTACACCATTGCCTAGGGTTACAGTTGTTGCAAAGGTGTGGCGTGCCATGTGGAAAGTAAGGTTTTGTCTGATGCCTACCAGGTCGGCAATTTCTTTGAGGTAGCTATTGGTTCTCTGGTTGCTTATTCTTGGAAATAGCCACGAGGTTGCTTCTAATGATGGGTGATTCGTGTATTTTCTAATAATTTCTTTTGCTTTTTTGAGTAAAGGTAGTTTTATGGCTGACTTTGTTTTATGTCGCAGGAAAGATAGCCAATCTTGTCCATCAATGCCCTTGACTAAATTGTCCTTAGTCAGGTTCTGAATATCAATGTAGGCTATTCCTGTATAACAGGAGAATACAAATAAATCTTTGACCAGTTGAATTCTTTGGATTGAAAATTCTTTGTTTTCCAATTTTTCTAATTGTTCTTCATTCAGATAATCCCTTTCTTTTCGCTCGTACCTGATTTTGTAGTTTTTAAACGGGTTTGTTTGTATCCATTCGAGTCGTTCAGCGAGATTCAGCATTTTTCGAATTCGGCAGAAATGTTTCATGGCGGTATTTGTGTGCATGACTTCTGCGCCATTCAAGCCTGTTTTTTTTCTTAAAAATAGCTCGAAATCAACAAGTGTCTTATAATCGATGGTTTTTAATGGTATGATTTCTGTTTTTTTCTTTTTGCGAAGAAATTCATTGAAGTACTTCTGCGTAGTCTGATAGTGCGCAAAAGTGGCTTTGTCGAGCCTCTCCTTTTCTGTGAGATTGTGGTATTTGAAAAGATCCTTAGTGGTTTTTAAGGTTTCTTCATCAATTCCAAAGTAGAGGTTTTTGAGGTAGGATCCTGTAATGACCTTGTTGTTCAGGAGGGATTCTGAATAACACTCCCAAAGTCTTTTCCTGATTTGGTCGAGGAAAGCATTGACCTGACCGGCTTCTTTGGATTTGGGCTTTACTTTTCCTGCTTCCTTGTTCCAGAGTTCCGGGAGGATGGATCTCTTGATGGAAAATTCGGTTCGCTTGCCATCGATAGAAATGCGGGCATAGATAGGAGCTTGTCCTTCAGTCATTCTGGCCGTTCGAATGATGAAGCTTACCGTAAAATTTTGAGCGTTTGCCATGATTACTGTGTTTAATGTTTGACAATTTGTTCACCGGAAGTTGCTCCGGAAACGCTCAAAATTCATCGGAAAAATGAAATGAGAATTTATGTAACAAACAGAAAACCAGTTGTTCGTGGCGATGCTGGTGAACAAAGTTAATAAAAAAATCTGTTCACCAGTTTGTTCACCATCATTGTGGTTTTTAATGGTTTTTAATGAATTCCTCAAAAACACAAAAAGCTGTAAATCAAACGATTTACAGCTTTTTGTCTCTGGATGAATGTTGTGTTGTGATCCGGGCGGGATTCGAACCCACGACCGACAGCTTAGAAGGCTGTTGCTCTATCCAGCTGAGCTACCGGACCATTTTGCTCAAATGCGGTGCAAAGATAGGAAAAAGATGGAAAAGACCATCGTTTAGAGTGTTTTTTTCGCCTTGAATTATCCTATAAAAGGAAGGATTTTCCGCTTTTTTTGTTGGTTTGATGATTGATAGTGCGTTTCGTGTTACATATTTATATTTTTTGGTCTATGGTGAATAAATAATCTGGTAGTTTATAGAATGCATCCTCTCTCTTGTTGTATGAGGGGTTTAGGACTAAAATAACTCTATTTGATAGTTTACAACTTTGACCTGTGCATTCAGCAAACAAGTAATTACTCCGGAAGTGCAAACCTGGAAACCTGTCTTCGGTTGATTTCAGATTTTGAATCAGTGAATCCTTCTAAAAAGTATATTTCCGATTTTAAAGTTTTTGCGCAGGAGTCGAATTTGGAAGATTTTATTGGTGATTTCGGAGAGGCGATTGTCGTTTCAACAATGCATAAGGCTAAGGGCAGAGAGTTCGATAATGTTTTTTTACTGCCGGGAAACCAATGCCCGCGTAATGATGAGGAAAAGCGTTTACTGTATGTCGCCATGACAAGGGCAAAAAGTCAATTGTCCATTCATTTGAAAGGTAGTTGGCTTGATGATCTTGTTTCAGTGGAAGGATTAAAAGTTTATTCTGATAAAAGAATGTGGCAGATGCCCGAAATGTTGACCGTTCAACTGACACATCGGGATGTGTGGCTCGATTATTTTCGGAATAAACAGGAGGCGATAAGCGGTATAAGGGCAGGAGCCATTTTACGAATTGACGGCTATGATTGCTGCAACACAAAAGGGGATGTTTTGCTGAAGTTTTCCAGAGGGTTCCAGAATTTTATTGCTGATTTGAATCAAAAAGGATATCAGCCGGTTGAGGCAATGGTGAACTTTGTGGTGTGGTGGAAAAAGGAAGAGGACACAAGCGAGATAAAGATATTGCTGCCTCAGGTGCGTTTCAAAAACAAAAAATCCGGAAACATCGCCGCCGGTTAGTAACGGGAGTTCCGGATTTTTCTTCTCACAGTTTAGGTATTTACGGTATATTGTTCGTTCAATTCAATAAACCGGAAGCTTCGGGAAGTAAACACCCGAATGCTTCCGGGATTTTCCGAGTCCAAAACCTCTAACATTGATGGACCGGTTTTTTTAGGGTTTTAGTATTCTATGCGATTTTGAAGTCTCACTCTCCACTTTTCCCATAGTTTGGAAGAACCCTTGCGCTTGGGTCATCTACATCGCAGTTTTCCCATTCCTTGTTAGGCATCCAGAAATCTTTTATCAGATCGGCCCTTCCGGGAAAGTGACTTTCAAAAATATCTCTGTACATCAGAGACTCTTTGGATATGGGTGTTGCAAAGGTGTATTTAGCTTTGGCACGCTGAAGATCTTCATCGCTGTACAGCTCTTCGGCGTAACCTTTCAGATAATCAACGGAACTGTGGCCCACGGCATCGGAGAAAGCTGCTTTTTCCCGGTAAAGAATATCATGCGGGAGTAAATCTCCTTCAAATGCTTTACGCAGCAGGTATTTTCCAATACCCGTATAATTCATCTTCTTTTCGGGTTGAATAGCCATCACGTATTTGACAAAATCCAAATCACCAAATGGTACGCGGGCTTCCAGGCCATTTGATGAGATGCAACGATCGGCACGCAAAACATCGTACATATAGATTTCTCTCAGACGCTTTTCTGCCTCCTCTTGAAATGCTTCAGGGGTTGGGGCAAAATCGGTGTATTTGTAACCGAAAATTTCATCACTTATTTCACCTGTCATCAGTACTTTAATGTCGGTGTTTTCATGTATGTACTTACTCACCAGGTACATTCCCATGGAAGCCCGAATGGTTGTGATGTCCCATGTTTCGGTGTTGTAGATCAAAGTACTCAGGGTGTCGAAAATATCCTGACGTGAAAACAGCACTTCCGTATGATCGGCACCAATATAATCAGCCACCTGACGGGCATATTTGGTATCGATGGGGCCATCTTCAATGCCCACCGCAAAAGTCCGGATGGGCTTATCTGTCATTCGGGCTGCAAGGGCGCAAACAAGACTTGAATCAAGACCTCCGCTGAGCAAAAAGCCCAGAGGGGCATCGCTGTCCATGCGCTTTTCAACTGCTTTGGTCAGCTTTTCATTGATCCCTTTGAAAATGGCATCTTGTTCATCATCGTGGAATTGTTCCACTTTGGCAATATCATAATAGCAAACAAATTTTTCACCATCATAACAATGTCCGGGAGGAAAGGGCCGAACTTCCTTGCAAATGTTATGAAGCGCTTTCATCTCACTTGCAAAAAGAATTTCTTTTTCGGGAGTGTATCCATAAAACATGGGGCGTATTCCAATGGGATCGCGAGCTGCCATGTACTTTTGTTTCTTTTCGTCATAAATGACACAGGCAAACTC
>DHQK01000141.1:4282-6067 GCA_002411085.1 Marinilabilia sp. UBA5340
TCCATTATTTTTAATCGATGAAATCCTATCCAGCCATTATTGCCCAGGTCTTTCATGATGGTGTTGTCGGGTCCGCGATATTGCAGGCTCCTGAAATCATGAGCCATCTGCAACCTCAGCATCTGGTCATCTCCGGTGTAAACAGCAAATCCACACATGGCAATCAGTTTTTAATTGTTCCAGTAAATAATTAATTGTAATGTCTTCGGGAACAAAAGTAATGATTTAAAACAAAAAACAAATAAAAAACTTACAAAATGACACAATAACTTTTAAAAAAATTACAAATAGGTTGATTTTGTGTGTTTTTTGTTACAAAAAAAGGAGACGCACTTTTTAGTACATCTCCTTACTTATGATTTTTTTTGCTTCCTGCATGAATTAGCTAAGAGCTACGAGCTGGGAACACGTGGTCGTTTTCTACAAATTAATTTCCCGGTCTCTGAATCCCAGCAGATACAGAATAGCATCCAGCCCAATGGTTGAAATAGCATGTCGGGCTGACGCTTTTACTTTGGGTTTGGCATGAAAAGCGATTCCCAGACCTGCTTCCCGGAGCATCGGTAAATCATTGGAGCCGTCACCTACGGCTATTACCTGTGCCAGATTGATATCTTCCTTGAAGGCTATGAGTTTTAATAGTTCAGCTTTTTTATGTCCATTGATAATTTCTCCAATATGTCGACCGGTAAGCTTTCCGTTTTCTATTTCCAGCTCATTGGCAAAAACATAATCGATGTTGAGTTTGCTTTTCAGGTAGTTTCCAAAATAGGTGAACCCACCTGAAAGAATAGCCGTGCGATACCCATATTTTTTGAGTACCTGAAAAAGTCTTTCGGCCCCTTCGGTGAGAGGGAGCGATTCAGCCACTTCCTGCATTACAGACTCTTCGAGGCCTTCCAGAAGGGCAACTCGTTGTCTGAAACTTTCATCAAAATCAATCTCACCACGCATAGCGGCCTCTGTAATGGCACTGACTTCATCATAAACTCCGGCCTTACGGGCAAGTTCATCGATCACTTCAGCCTGGATGAGGGTGGAATCCATATCGAAGCAGACCAGCCGACGATTTCTGCGGTAAATATTATCCTCCTGAAAAGCAATGTCTACTCCGCTTGATCCTGCGATCTCGATGAAACGGGTTTTCATCTTTTCTATATTTGTAGGAGTTCCCCTGACCGAAAATTCTACAACAGACTTTACTTTCCCTTCCGTATCATCAAGGGGGATTCGGCCGCTAAGCCGGGAGATTATATCGATATTCAGATCCTGATCTACAATTTCCTTCGTGACAGCAGCAAGCTGAATGGCTGTTAGTTTGGGAGATAAAAGTGTGATGATATAGCGCTCTTTTCCCTGGCGACTTACCCAGTCAATATACTGTTCTTCTGTAATGGGGGTGAATTTCACATTGAGACCGATCTCATAAGCTTTAAAAAGGAGATCTTTTAATATGGGGGAGGATTCTGATTTTTCAGGCACTTCAAAAAGTATCCCCAGTCCCAGATCCTGGTGGATTACTGCCTGGCCAATATCCAGTATGTTGACATTGTATTGTGCCAGTACATCTGTAAGGGCAGATGTCAGGCCTGGTTTATCTTCTCCACTAATGTTTAATAAAATGACTTCTCTCTTTTGACTCACAGTCCTAAGTGTTGGTTTTCAATTTTAAATATCTGCAAAGATATAGTACCTGCCGCTGAAATCTGAACTTTACAATAAAAAAAGGCATTAAAACTTGACGAAAAACGCATGAAAAGGAGAGATTTCGACATCCCATATATT
>DHQK01000141.1:6343-11098 GCA_002411085.1 Marinilabilia sp. UBA5340
GGTGCTTTCTTATCTCCCGGCTTTTCCGTGAATCTGTCTGATTTTAAGCTTTAAGATCTCCATTTTTGAATAGGATTTATCTGAGGCTAAGATTTTTTCTTTGATAAGAGAATTCTTTTCCTCCAGCTGATAAAGCAAAGTTTTCATGCCATGTTTCATTTCCGGCAGGTTATCTACAATTTGCATATCACCCCAAAAAAACAACGGATTCAAATTTGTGTCCACATTCGTTGCGGATGTAACCTTTATCTTTGATGACGGTTGCGCAAACCTTTTCATTAAACTTTAGAAAGTCCAATTTGAGGCCCTGAGGAGCGCAATGAAAATATAGCGATTTGTTTTCAGAATCATATCCATAGCTCAACGATACAATGTATGGTTCATTATTTCTACACATTGAAATTACTGCAAATTTACCTTCATGAAGAATTTTGTCAATGGAAGATTGATCCTTCAGTTCTCTATTTGGTCGATTATGCAGAGGGTGATTTTTCATGGTTGAGAGTTCTTAAAGTAAATATAGAATGGCTACAACTGAATCATTGTGTTCCAATAGTCATTTAAATAAAAATGTCTTAGACCATTGAGATATAAAATTGGACTAAGACATTTATGTATTAACAGGTCTTATTCTTTAATAAATTTGAAGTATTGGACTTCTTGTTTGCAGATTACTTTTAATAAGTAGGTTCCTGGAACCAAATCGCTGATAGATAAAGAGATGGTTTTGTTCCCTGCTGGCTGTAGTTGTTGAAGGGTTTGGCCTGAAGGGCCAATGATTTCCACAAGCTGCAACTCTGTCGGGTTTTTGATGCTGACCTGTAATAACTCCT
Source organism: Marinilabilia sp. UBA5340 (assembly GCA_002411085.1). Lineage (GTDB taxonomy): Bacteria > Bacteroidota > Bacteroidia > Bacteroidales > Marinilabiliaceae > Marinilabilia. Next base: position 7,177 of record DHQK01000141.1, read on the forward strand.
TCGCAGGATTGGGGTAAATCTTAATAAATTCTGCTTGTGGGGAAGCTTCTGCCGAGAACACTCCGAAATTTCCGGTATAATTCAGGTCAGAAGGTGGCATATTGAAAGAAAAACCAGTTTGTTCTGATAAAATGTTGTTGTTCTGATCAGTCCAGTTATAGAACTGAAAACCACTTGTAGGTAATGCTTCCAGGTAAACTTGTTGGCCCGTATAATAACTTTGGGCTCCGTTAAAGGATCCACTACCAGCCGGATATGCCTGCAGGTTCACCCGGTAAAGAAGTGCAATGAGGGTCGCGTCAACAACTATGTCATCGTTTTCAATAACTACCTCTCCGCTGGCGTTTTCTCCCTGGCCATAGCCGTCTTTTGTGGCACTGTAGGAATAAGTTCCGGGGAGTAGGTTGAGTATTTCTGTGGTTCCTGTTTCCATTTCCTGTTCGTCAAAGTTCAGGTTCACATCCGTTAATACTTCAGCAAACTGAGTTTGGTAATGGAATGTTACAGAGTACCGCTGTTGCTCGTTGATCGTCAAATTGACAGGGATATTGAGAATTGGTGAGAAGGGATCATTGCTGTTAACCTGTATGTTGGCCCAATATTCTCCTGGAGGAAGATCATGCTCTGGCATCCTGACCTGCAACTCCTGCTGTTGACCCGATAAAATCTCACCTGCATATTCACTTATCGACATCCAATCCTGATAAACTTTTCGAAAGACAATGGCATTGCCGGAGTTGATCGTTTCCAATGGTAGAAGACAATTGTCTGTGGCACAGCTCCCCAGTCCTGTTAACGCATCTGGATCATTTATGCCGGCACATGCGGGACTTCCGTTTATTTCGAGGTATTGAAATTTGATTTTATTGGTGGTTTCCTCCAAAATAATTTGAAAGTGTTCTTTTGTGGAAGGAGATCCAAAATCACTGATGTTGTAATCTATGATAAACAATCTGTTAGGGGCATTCCCCAGGGTTTTGTAACAAATGCTGTCATCACCGTAACTATTCAAATCTCTGGCAAAGGGTGCAATGGCTCCCCTGTAACCCGGGATACAGGATGGGAACCAGGTTTCGTATTCTGTAAAACTAATCCACCCATTGGACATGATATTGACGGACGAAAATGTTTGCCCATAATAGTTAAAATCAAATCCAAGTGGAATATTTGTTTGATAATCATCATCACTCAACGGCAGCTCTGTGGCATTGGTGAAATCCATGGGTTCTATGGTGCTCGTTTCCCATATATAACCACCTTCATCAGGACCGTTGAAATTATTGAAGGGGGTAATATAACTTACCAGTATATCATAAATCAGGGATTCACCCTGTCCTGAATTGGTAATAGTGAGGATCTTTTCAACCATTTCTCCTTCAAAAATTTCCTCCTCCATTGAATGTGGGGTCACTTGTATCTGTGCTGCATGAAAGGAAGAGCCATGCATGTCAATTTTTACCTCCGGGTCTGTAGGGTCATTCGAAATAATGGTAAGTTGACCCGTATAGTCTGTCGCATCAATGGGGGTAAATTCTGTGTTGATGGTGGCGGTTTCCCCCGGGGCAATGGACAGGGGAAGATCCGTGTTGCATGAAAATTCCTGTTGAGATGAGTTTATGGCAGAAATGTTCAGGGGTGCGGAACCTGTGTTTTGAATATCCAAAGGCACAGTTCTTGTTCTTCCTATGGGAATATCTCCAAAATTAATACTTGTCCTTTGCGGAGCAATGCCGGCTGCATCAGCAATGGTCAATGAGGCAGGCAAAGAAATTTCTGGTTTTTCGGGATCGTTGGAAAGTAAAGAAATGGTCGCTTCATATTTCCCTGCGTCCATCCCTTCAGCGTTAAAGGTCAGAGTTATGTCCTGGGTATTCTCCGGCGCTATTTCCAAATTGTTTTGATCGGGGTATAACCAGGGCGTTGTGTTTGTCAGCCAATCTACTGTGTTTTCCATCAGTGTCATCAAAGATTCAGTGTAATATCCCTCTGCCGGATATACATTGATGGCAACGATGGGATTGTTTGGGTTGTAGGCCAGACATGAATAGCCTGAATCATAAGTTCCCAGCGATATTCCATTTCCCTGAAGTCCTGAGTGACTGTATAGCTCGGTGGAAAGGGAGAGAAGATTCTCGGTTAAAGGGTGATTGGTGAAAGTATTACATGAAGTATTAATGCTGGAATAGGTGTTGAGGGCCAGAGGTAGATAGTCTTCTTCTGTTATTCGTCCGGCAATAGTCCATCCTCCGCCTGTGGATAGTGCCCCGTTGAGTACGCATAATTTACCTCCCTGGTCAATATAGTCCGCAAGATTGTTGCCGAGACCGGTGGGATCATCCATGTTATAAGAGGTGGACAGAATCACCATGTCGTATTGGAGGAGATAAGCAGTATTTGGAGTTCGATAAGATATTGCCACTGAATCGACATTGCTGACATTAGGAAGCAGCTGAAGATCCTGGTGGAATTTAAAGCCCATTGTTTCCAAACTTGTAAGGAATAAGATGTTTGCCCCGGTTGTTGTTTGTGGTTCAATGGTATTTTCAAAAGTTTGTGTGGTGCGTATGAGAGGAGTTGGAACAATAGATTGCATTATTCCCGGCTCTCCGATAATAAGATTTGGGCTTTCATTTTCTTCCTGATCGTTGAGTGACACAATTTTGAGATTAACCTTGAGCGGAATGCTGTTTGTTGCTGAATTGGTGATGGTCAGTTGTTTGTTAATTGAATCTCCTGCATGTAGCGTCACATCATAAAGCTGTGGTGTTGCTCCGATAACCGGAGGAATAATACCCTGTCCCAGCAGAATTATGGTCTTTTCCGGATTAGTCGGGTCATCGGACGAAATGGTCAAAGATCCTTCAAAATGATCTTGTTGGTCAGGGCTGAAGTTGATTTCGATAATTTCGGTTTCTCCCGGAGCAACGGTTGGAGGCCAATTGTCAATATAAAAAGGAGCTCCTGAGGTTGAAGCACCGGAGATGGTCAGAGCTTTAGTTCCTGTACTATTGTCAACCATGAGACTTGCTGTAGTGGTGGCTTCCAAAAATGCTGGTTCAAAAAGAACGGTGTCTGTTGGTATTTGTAAATTGGGTGTTCCGATCACATGCAGCGTTACTGGGATTGATACTTCCTCCTGTCGTGGATCATTGTTGAAAATGGTAATGTCAGGATGATAGGTATCTTCCACCAATCCTGTTGCATTTAGCTCAATGGTTACAGAGGTGCTTTGTCCGGGAGCAAGAATTCCTGTGGATGGAGAAATGGAGCAAATGGAAGCTGGCCTGAAATGGATGCCTTGTTGATCAGATACAATTTGAGGATCAAGAAAGTTTTCACCGCTGGCGCAGTTTCCAATTCCTCGACTTCCGTCAATGTCTTCTATTCCGATTGAGTATGGTACTGATTCGATGCTTTTATATTGGAACTGAATGGTGTTGGATCCTTCTGATAAAACAATTTGAAATGTATTTCTGAGTGACTGACCATAAAGTCTGATATTGTTATACTCCACCACAAATTTTCTGGTTGGTTCTACACCTATGGTTTTGTAACGAATGGCACCTTCTGCATCCGGATACAAGTCAATACCGAAAGGACAGATGGCACCGCCCTCACCCGGAATACAGCCGGGATACCAGCCGGATTGATTGTTGAAACTGATCCATCCGTTGGATTTTACTATGACGGAATTGAACGTGTTTTCGTAGTATTTAAAAGAAAATTCCAGTGGTATATTACTTTGGGAGTCGTCGTCTCCCAGGCTCAGTTCAGTGCCCTCTTTGATGTCGTACCAGTTATAGGGAGTGGTTTCCCAATAAAAACCTGCATTTTCCGAACCACCATTTTCTTTGATTTCTTTTGCCTGGTCTGGTATGATGTTGACCCGGTTTTTGGATGCTGGCACAGTACTACCATTAAT
>DHQK01000138.1 GCA_002411085.1 Marinilabilia sp. UBA5340
CTATTTTCTTCCCGATGCTGAAACAAAAAATTTGCCGTTAGCCACACCGGTTCCATAATTAATCTTTAAGAAATAAAGCCCCTCAGAAAAGTTTTTCACATCAAGCTCTATTCTCTTATCTCCTCTCCTCTTCCATGACCTGATTAAATTTCCGGATAAATCATAGGCAGATAACTGACATAATCCACCTGATAGAAATGGTAAATTAACAATCAACAAAGAATCTACTGGATTGGGATATAAAACTAATCTGGTCAAATATACATTTTCTTTGACAGAAGCCCAAACAGAAAGTTTAATTCTATTCAAATTGTATTCTGAATAAAGAGTCATCAGTCGGATTTTACTTCTCCCCTGCTTTAAAGAAACCTTCCCGGTCTGCGTTTGCCATTTTTGCCATCCTCCGGTTGATTGAAAAGTCATGGTATCCAATGGGATCCATTCACTGTTTTGCTCCTGCAAAAAGACAAGTTGAGGAGCAGTTCGTTCCGTGGCCACCCGGTATTCGACCTGAAAAGTCTCATCCTCCTTTACCTCCACATAATATTCCACATAATCTCCGGGATTGGCATAAGCGGTATTCATTCCACCTCCCGTATCCTGACAATCTTCCATTTCAAAACCATTATTCACCACAAAATCTTCTGCTTCAATGCTTCCCGGAACTTGAAAAACTTCAGGGATAAGATTTTGAACTTCTAACTCAAAAGAAGAAAGTTCCTGACCATTGCTGACGATGGAACTTCCGGCATAAGACACCAGAATATTTTCCCCATCATTTAGATAATCCGGTAAAAAAAGCTCCAGTTTCCGGGGATTTTCCTCACTCCAAAGCACTTCCGAGACTTCCAGATTGTCACCTGAAACCTCAATACGAAATTCATTTTCCAGAATAGCGTTTGCTTTTCCTGTGAAAGGTTTATTCAAAAAAAGCTGAACCACATCACCCGGATATTCAGTCTTGGCCAGTACCGCAGAAAAATCGACGGAGGCCACCGGAGAAGGACTATCAAAAGAAAAATAATTCAGATTGACTCCCCCCTGCTCAATGATGCATTTGACCTGAACTGTTCCAGCCTGCAATACAATGTCTTCTACAACCCGGGTTTCCCAGGATTGATAACCTCCGGTAGCAGGAAGCGAAATGACCGATGTCAAAGGCATACCCTCTGCCTCAAAACGAATTCGGCTATCGTTAGCTGCAGCATATCGAACAGCTAACTCCCAGGCAGCATCTTCTTCAACTTCAAGGGTGTATTGCATCCATTCACCATCTTCCGTCCACCCTACATTGTAACCATTGGAGGTATCAGCAGCATCGGAACAAGCCTCAATATCTACTCCATCGTTACGGTAAGCCCATCCCTGGTTCCAATTGGTATATTGTCCATTCTGATCGAGGTGATAATTAGCGGTATCATTATCAAAATAAGCATAATGCACCCGTCCCAGATCATAATCGGTAAAGAAAACAGGATTGCCAGTGGTGTGTTTTTTGAACGGCTTCGTTTCAATAGTATGCGGTTGTCTGATTTTGGCATCAATCACATCTTTTTGTACGTTGCAGTTTTCTATCTTATGGTTTTCTGCAAACTGCAAGACTGCCTGAAAGGCTTCCTCCTCTGTCATCTCTGGACCTTCTCCCCTCCAATATTCCAATAGTCGCTCATAATCTTCATTCACTTCTACTTTGAGTGGATTATTTATTCCGGCCTTTTTTACCGGCCACCACGACCATCCAATCTGGTTCGATTCACACAATTTCACCAGATTGGTGAACCAGGTATTAGAGTTCTCGCCGGTTTCTCCAAGCCAGATGGGGATATCATACGTATCGCGCAAATCCAGAACCCAACCAATAGACGCTCTGGTATTGTAGTTCCAGTATTTGTGAAAGCTATAAACCATATTATCGTCCCACGGCGGAATAAGCCCGGAAAAATCATTGGCAAAACCATTGCCCTCAATAAAAATAATATGATTTTGATCCACCGCTCTGATGGCCTCAGTAATGCGAGCATATAAATCCCGCATTTGGGAATTGTTCCCTTCCGGAAATGTCCAGTTCGTCTCATTGATCAAATCATACCCCCCAATCCATGGTTCATGGGCATAACGTTCAGCAAGTTTGCCCCAAAGTGCTACAGTCTTGTCCTTGTTTAAATCACTTTCCCACAACGACGGTTTGTCCGGGTCGTAATCTGAAATATTGGCATCTTTGCCTTGTCCCCCAGGTGCCCCATGCAAATCCAGAATAAGATACATCTGATTGTCACCGCACCAGTCCAGCAGGGAATCAAGCATCTCAAATCCTTTCTTTCGCCATGTAATTTCTCCTTCTACAGGTTCTTCTTCGATGGGAGGCGTAAACCACTTGTAATGCATTGCTACCCTCACGGTGTTGTATCCCCAGAATTTCATAGAATCCACATCAGCCCGTGTAAAATGATACTGCAACCAGGCATTGTAAAAGCTGTCTGTTTTTGCTACCCCGATGGTCTCTTCCAGACGGGCTCTGAACTCATGTTGCGTACCGCCCAGATCTGCAGTTTTCATCATATACCCTTCCTGCAGCATCCAGTTGCCGGTTCCCAGGCCACGGATTATAAATTCCTCACCATTGCCATCATAAATATATTTACCATTGGTGTGCAGAAATCCCTGACCTGTAGAAGAAAAAACTGCTAAAAAAAGAAATAAAACAAGTAATAGGTTAGTTTTCATCAGTAAATAATTTATCTAAGTTATTGGTCTGATGGAACTCGCATGTAAGAACTTATACATATTCTCTTGTGGCAATCGTTACCATGCTCGTTTCATCCGTATAAAATTTATTTGTAAAGGTTGGATAGAACTCGTCCCGAAGTTTCGGGACTCGTTTCATAACGGGAAAATAAAAAGGGCATTTCATGCATTTATTCAACACACAAAACACCCCTGATTATTGAAAAAGCAAAAGACCATTATTGATAGATTCTTACATAATCAACCTTCATGGTTGCCGGAAAGATGGAATCATCCACACCATGAAGACCGCCCCAGTTGCCACCAACAGCGACATTCAGGATCAGATAAAAGCGTTTATCAAAAGGCCACTCTGCCGGCCCTCCTTTGGTATTATTGAAAGTAAAGACCAATTTATCATCGATAAAAAAGTCAATTTTGTCTTCATTCCACTCAATGGCATACACATAAAACGCTTCTTCACAGTCAGGGACATAAGTTGCTTTCCCTTTCTGGGTTCCTATACCGTGGTTAAAAGCTCCTGTATGCACGGTTGTATGAATAGAATCGGGGTCATACCCTACATGCTCCATAATATCAATCTCCCCGCTTTCGGGCCATCCTCCATACTCCCAGTCGGTAGGAAGCATCCAGATGGCAGGCCATATTCCGCGCCCACCCGGCACTTGTGCCCTGATTTCCATCCTTCCGTAGAGCCAGTCTCCTTTCTCCTTGGTTGTAAGTCGTGCAGAGGTATAGTTAAAATCATCCAGTTTCTCACGAATTGCGGAAATATGCAAATATTCGCCATCCACCCAGGCATTTTTTTCATCTCTTACGGTGTAATACTGTAATTCATTATTTCCCCATCCGTAAGAATTCCCAACGGTGTCATAATTCCATTTGGTTTCATCAGGAAGGCCCTCATAATCAAACTCATCACTCCAAACCAAATCAAAATTGCCCTTATCTTTTGCTGAACACCCCCAATTAAAAAGGGAGGTACCAAATAAAGCAAGGAGAAGAATAAATTTCCAGGAACTCATAAAATTCGAATTTAAAAGATTAAATAAAGCGTGAAAAAGAAAACATCCCAATCACTGCCTGTCACAAATTAGTTTATTAGTACATCAAATAAGTAACCTGTTTACTGTTAAAGGAAATCCTTCTAATAAGTAAACATTGGTCTCCCTAATCTTATTCACCAGAATCCTGCGCCCTTCTTTTCTCCAGGTCAGCCTGCATTTGAAGACTTGTTTTCTTATCTATGGAATAGAAGTACAACAATGCAGCGCATGACATATATAAAATACCTGGAATCACGGAAACCATGAGTTTTATGCCATTTATGGCTGTTTCAGTTTGAACGGCGTTGGCTTCAAAATTAAACAATACCAGAAGCCATCCTGCCAAAGCTCCACCTATTCCCCATCCTGCCTTTTGACCAAAGGTTGCAGCTGAAAACACAAGACCGGTGGCTCGCTGACCGGTTTTCCATTCTGAATAATCGGCGGTATCGGCCAACATTGTCCATAACAACACCACTGCAGGTGCATAAGTAAACTTAGCCAGAATATTGAAGATATAAATTAAGGTGTAATCACCAGGTCCGGGAATATATAGGAGTCCAAAGAAAATACCCGATAAAATGGTACTTCCCATAAACACATTTCGGTTGCCAAAACGCCTTGCCAAAGGTTTGGCCATCGGTAATCCCACAATCAGGGCGATACTGCTTATTACATTAAATAACTGAACATCTTCTTCATTACCGATGTAGTATTTAAAATAATAGGCGATGGAAAGGTTTTGCAAGGCAAACATGATAAAGGAAACAATTCCTACCAGGGCCAGGATAACCCAGGGTCTGTTTTTTATCAGGTCTTTAAAATCTGACTTAACAGACTGCTGAGCAGAAACTTGTGGCAACACACGCTCTTTAGTTGAGAAAAAAGTTATCAGGAAAAATACAACACTTAAAAAGCCCAGTACCATAAGTGTATATTGATAACCTTTAGCCTTATCCACAATATTGTCATTGGCACGCACGTCAATAACCGATTCAAGTACAGAGGTGTCAATGTAATGAACATCTTCACGGGCCAGCGGGTAAGGAATCACACCTGCCACGTTCATTTTCGCCTTAATAGCGGTAGAGTCAAAGGCCATAACACCTCCCCCGTAATCCAGCGTATCATCTTCAGATGGTGTTACCACAATATAAGCTACACCATCAGCCACCTTTTCCGACTCATCTTCAATAGAATAACGCAATGTGTCAATTCCTGCAAAACCGGGATTCAATTTATACAAAATACTATCCGCATTGATCACCTCTGCCACACCACCTTTAGATTGATGCTCAATGATTTGCGTTTTAAAATCGCCTTTTCCGAAATAAATGGCCATCGATAAAGCCAAACCTGTTACAATCAACTGTCCCGAAAAGGCACTGACAAAACGAAAAGTATTAATACCAGCTCTCTCAGTTGAATCAGATGTCATCACGGCCATCAACGATGAATACGGTAAGTTAATGGCCGTATAAGCTGTCATCAGGAGGAAGTAAGTGACTGCGGCCCAAATGACCTTTCCGGTCTGGTCTAAATCAGGTGTGGTAAATGTCAACACAGCCAATATGGCATAGGGAACGGCAGTGAATAGGATATACGGCCGGAACTTCCCCCATCTTGAGGTGGTTCTGTCCGAAATAACACCCATCAACGGGTCATTAACCATATCCCAAACACGGGCAATCAGCATAATCGTACCGGCGGCAGCTGCCGAAATACCGAATGTATCGGTATAAAAAATAAGTATCCAAAAGCCCACCATATCCCATACAAAATGGGAAGCGGTATCGCCCAGGCCATAGCCCAGTTTCTCTTTGAAGGACAATTTTGTTACTGTTTTTGACATTTTGTATAAATTAAGATGGTCTTACTATTAATTTTCTTCATCCTGATGATGCACTTTACCACGCCGTTCAATAAGTGCTTCACGTATCTCATTGGCCTTTTTCTCACTAATGTCGTAAGGAAAAATTACGAGAATCGCCATTAAGGCAGTAAAAATTGGAATTGCGATATCTGCTATTCTAAGATTGACGATGGCATCGGCTGTTTGCACATCTACATTTTCATTGAATCCCACATAATGCAATACAATTCCACTCAACAAAATGGCCAAAGCATTTCCGAGTTTAACCATCCACCAATAGACGGCACCAAACATGGCTTCACGACGCTCACCATTTTTCAATTCATCCAGATCGCAGACATCCGCTGTCATAGACATCATCAGCGTAAACAGACCTCCAATACCGAACGACAAAAACGGAATGGGCATAAACATCAGCCATGGATTATCCGGGTTGAAACCCCACCATTTGAGCGAGTATCCGATAACAGAAATTAAAGTAGCTATGATAAAAGCATTTTTCTTTCCTACCTTTTCTGATATCTTAGTCACAATAGGAATCACTAAAAAGGCCGTGGCCAGGGCACTGATGGTTCCAAACCATGCGGGCCAGTTACCTGCTGCCACTTTATCTCCACTGAACAGGTAGTAAACAATGATAAAAAACGCAAACTGGGCAATGGTCTGAAAACCATTAAAAATCAAAAAGGTAGCACCACACAAGCGAATAAACGGTTTGTTTTTGAATGTTTTCTTGATACCGGACAAAAAGTGCTTGAAGTTGGCGGCCATTTCACCCATGGATAAGCTTTTCATCTTATCCTTATCAGGAACAATCATCTCCTTATTGAACAAAGCCGGCATGATGCCAAGAATCATACAAAGACCACCTACCCATACCGCAAGGATACGGGCACCTTCAGGGGCAGAATCGAACAATGACTGGTTGTAAATAATCACCCAAAACCAGGGGGCAATCATCCAGGCAATTTGTCCCATAAACTGTGATACTGCCATCAATCGTGTACGCTCATTATAGTCGGGTGTCATCTCATAACCCAGACCAATAAGCGGGGTGGCAAAAATGGTATAGCCAATGTAAAAAAACAGAGACACAATCAGGAAGTAAAAGAAATTATACAACTCCGAATTCTCCGGATTCAACTGCCACATAATCATAAATGCAACACCGGCAATGACACTTCCCAGCAAAATATAAGGTTTACGCCTTCCCCACCTGGATTTGGTGTTATCCGATATAAAGCCCATAACAGGGTCCGTAAGGGCATCAATCAGCCGGGGTAAGGCCCCCAGTAATCCTGCCAATATGGGATTCATTCCCAGCGACATCACCAATACAACCATAAACACTCCAAGTGCAGCGGGAAATAATTGATTGGCTAAATGGCCTGAGCCAAAAGCTATTTTCTGAAAAAAGGGAACTTTATCTTCCTGAGCTATTTTAACGGCATTCATAAGCGTTTTTTTTGGATGAGTATGATGGAAACAGAGCCAGGACTCTTGTTCTAATTGTTTTGTTTCATGACTTTCTTGGGTGTCCGGTCGATATTAAACAAGCCCCAGTGTTTTTCTGCCCCAAAAGGGTTATTCGGATCCCCTTTCCAATCCTCATCAAAGGCTTCAAAAAAGAAAGTGGTGATATTCATTTTTTTAGCCCATGCCATCAGCTCCTTATAGTACCTTAACTGTTTATCCTCACTGGCACGTTCTCCAAATTCAGATCCTTCACTGGCCCAACCGGCTTCACTAATAACGATGGTGCTTTTGGGCAATACGTCCCGAACTTTTTGAACATTTTCTATGGAGTAACTTAAGCCTTCATCAATGTCTTTTCCCTCCCACACCGGATAGATGTGAATGGCAATAAAATCCAGTTCCTCAGCCAGTTTCGCTCCATGAGCAGCCCACCATTCATAATTCTCGGCAACAGTAACAGGCTGATCTATTGCCTTTTTCACCTTTCCGCAATAAGCTATTACCGAGTCCGTTTCCACCAAATGATCATTCCAATCCACCAGGGCTTCATTCCCCACATTTACAGCGGCAACAATATCAGGATATTGATTCGCCAGATTTATTCCGCGCTCAATTTCAGCCTGATTGTCAACCTTGTTCTGGTCAAGTACTTCCTGAGGAATGGGCTCATTAAGCCAGGCACAACCTTCATGATTACTTAGCTCTGCCTTTAGCCAGATTCCGAGCATCACCTTTATTGGAAGATCATGTTCATCAATAACTCGAAGTACGGAAGCCGAATTCTGCTGAGAATCATACAATCTAATCAGATTAAAGAGGGAGTCCTGACTGATAATCTGCAAGTCCTCGAGTATCTCTTCATCGCTGGGCAAAACTGCAGCATCCCCCCTGTCGGGATGCTGCCCACTGCGAAAACCGGAATAACAAACGGCACGGTGCGTACCGGCAAGCAAGTCCTCCTCATTTTGTTGGATAGAAGCAGATTTATTTTCGGAATCAGCAGACTTATCTTGCTGCTTTTTGCCTGACTGACAACCGGAAACGCCGGTAATAAGAGTCAGGGCAATTATTATTGTTGATAAGATTATGGATCTGGACATGTTCATTTTACTTTATTTTTAACTCAATGGATTTAACCATTCCATTACGCTTAAATATTTGAGCTGAGGTTTCAGCATCAATGACATTGTCAGAAAATGTTTTCTTTTCATCATCAGACATTGTCACCACAACCTCACTTTTATCTGATCTGGAATAAACAACCGGTACCTTACAAATAGTATATGCCAGTTGTCCGGCTTCGAGATTCAAAACCTGCTTGTTATCCTCAACATCATAATAGGTAAACACTGCCTTCTCGCTGAGCAATTCTTCGGGATTCATTAATGAGGTATTCAACACAATCTCCCCATTATTAACCTCTACACCTAGTTCCCCCATACGTGTGATAACATCTTCCTTTACCTGACCGGTCATTCCCGGCTGCTTCACCCCGGCACCTCCCGGAGTATGGGAATATGCATCCGTAGGGAAAGCCCCGTATAAATCGGGTGATTTATACAATCCAATACCAGCTTTTACTTCGTAATAATGATCTTTTAACCGACCGAGTACTAACGGATCAACATTGTTTTTTAAGGCTTCAAAATAGTTCTCCTGAACAGCAAGCAAAAGTTTTGACACCATGTGCCAGTAGATGCTTCCGAGTCCTTCATAACCATAGAATGTACCTGAACGACCTGTAAATGATTGATGATCGAACATGAATTCGTATATGGCCAAAACCTCTTCTTTGCCTTCCTCCACCAGTTTACGATATTTCTCACCCGGTAATGCACCCAGTGCTTTAACTAATTCATCAGCATTGCGCATGACCCCGTTGAAATGGTAGTTGCCAAGATTGTCACGTGATAAAATTGTGGTGTTATTATCTGCCACCAACTTTGCAAGCAAAGCTGAACCTTCCACCTTCTCTGCAGGTATGTTGTTCTTTTCAACAAACAGGGGCAATTGACGATCAGGATATAGAATGTAACTGTACTGATCTTCACGGAACAGGGCACTGGCTTTTAAAGCATCCATTACACTGAGGCTCTCATTGGCATCCAAATACCCGGAACTCAATACAGCCACCTGACCTTCAAGCATTTCATAAAGATACCGGATGGTTATTCCCTCCGATTCAAAAGCAATAAGATTATAGGCATGATACAAACCATCTTTGCGTTTGTTGGCACGAATAGATTGATCCATATATTCCAATGCCACATCCAGAAACTGCTTCAGTTCAGCCGTTTCAACAAGAACACGTTCTCCTTTAAAAGATTTCTGATAAATAGTGTTGCGGTATGCTTCTCCGGCTTTACCAAGAGTGTCGGCAAAACGTTTTCTATCAACTTCACTGAATCCTTTTTCAAGAAGTCCGGTATTATTGGCAAATAAGTTATGAACCACATCCAGTAACTGTTTCACTTCAATTGAGAGGGTTATTTCATTACCTGACAAGGTTTCCAGATGATCGGCCCAGAACCTGATGAAGCGACGAATGTAATACAGTGTAACCATTGAGACACCGTTGCCCACCAATGCATTATTAGCATCGTTCCACTCCGGGCGTTGCGTATTAAGCCAGATTCCGGCCTCGGGAATGAAATTGCTTAACTTGGCCAGCAGCGTCACCAAAATCTTTTCAGTAAGATTAACCTTGTAAAGTTCACCGTTGGAATCGGCCAACATACGGGCATCAACACCTATCTCAGCAACTTTTTCGTTAATGCGGGCATTTAAAGCGGCATCAAATTCAATGGTATCCTGTGCATTTGCAACAATATCTTTGTAAGACTTGATACGGTACGGAACATTGGCATACACGAAAATATCTTTCGACAGAAGTGTTTCCAACTGCCCGGGATGGTATTTGTCTGATAATTCAAGTAGTTTCTGCAGGTAAATTATCTGGTGGTCACCCCAATAACCAATATACGCCCAGGGATCATTAGGATCGGGACACTCCCAGTCGATCCCTTCACGGGTAATCCGGTAGGGATTGTACCCATCGGGTGTTGAGGCATTCACAAATTTTGCGATCATGCCTTCCACAAATTCGGGAAAAGAAAGCCCCAGTGCTTCCCAGTTTTGAAAAATATCGCGCCAGTTACCCTCGTAACTTAACTTGGGACTGCCGTCTTCATTCTTCGTTTCAATGGAGAATTTATTCCAGGGACGACTTGGATCACCATGACGTCGGCTAAATGTCAAAGGCAAATACTCATAGCAAATGCGAATTAAATCGGCATTCCCTTCTGCCTCAGCTTTGTCAATCAGTTCTTTATTGGACAGTTGGTCAGGCAGGTCAGCCAACCAGGTTGAAAAGGCAGCTTCAACTTTCTTATTGACTTTTTTGACAAACAACCTGAAATCAGCAGCATCAACCTGGTAACCTTCATTAAAAACACCTCCCCGCATAACATTAAACAGGGTATTGGAGAAATGACGCGCGCAGCTTAATTCATCACTGCCAAGCTGTAAACCATCTGCATCGGCTACTATTTCAATCAGGTTTCTGGTACCTTTTTCTATATCATCGTTAATAACACCCTCAATATCCTTTTCAGTTTGAATAAAATGGTTGAGTTCAGCTACGGCACCACTACCCTGATTAATTTCTGCAACAAGCCCCCAGTTTTGCGATTCATTAGGTTTTAGCTCAAAAGCATTGTTAATAAAATAAGCACCGCGGGCAGCTCTGACATCTTTTTCGGTTATTAGACTTTGTCCCGACCTGAAGCTGTTAATTTGATTGTCAGACAAAAGAATGGTGCTGTTATCAAGGCCCCACGACCAAACAGTAGTAGCTTTGAGCGATTCACTGGGCTCCGCACGGTCAACCGGAATAGAGCTTAACGAAAAAACAGCCAGTCCACTTTTTGCCAAAAGTTCGTTTTTCTTGTAGGCATTAAGCAAATTGCTGAATTCGTTTTGAAAAGCATAATCTACACCATAAGGCAAAATATTGCGGATACCATCCAAAACCTCTATCTTGATTTTATCACTTCCGGTATTCCTGATTGAAGATTTTCTAATGAAACCAAACTTTTCGCTGTTGGCCCATGAGTATTGAAAACTTACTCCAAGATCCAGATTCTCTTCTTCAAAAATGATTTTATTACCGTAAATACTTTTATATACGTTACGTGCGATTTTGTAAACCTGAGAAGTCTCCTTTGCAAAAGGCTCCCATAAACAGGTTTTATTATCTTTTTCAACCAACAAACTGGTAAAACTTCCTGTCATTCGCTGATAATCGTGAATCTTATCATCAGTATAATAAGGAAACAGAGCATTATCACGATCTTTCCTTCCTGCAGATAATGAGCCATTACTGGACAAAAACATCCAATGATCAGAGTCACTAACGATACTCATAAAGAAATCATCCATCGCATCATAATGACTAATTTTGTAATATTTCTCATTTCCCAAAACGACAAATTCGCCATCCACACTATTCATGTTGTCGTTCAAACTCGTATCTCCTAAATAGATCTCTCTTCTTGTCATCATGTAATATTTAGTCTGTTTCGCTTTCTACTTGATTAATTTCGAAGACTCTTTGCCAACAGTCGGTTTCACCCGGTTGCAGTGAAATGGTTTTAAACAGTTCCGGGCTTACCACATGAGCCCGTCCCCACAGGTTTATTTTTGCCGGCATAAAATCGACTGTTTCGGAAATGGATACATTCAGACGCTTATCTATCAATTTCCAATTGAACCCTTCTTCCTTTGGTTCTGATATTTTCTCAAAGAAAAAGTCAGAAACCGGGGTATTTTTCCAGTATATTTTGTTTCCTGAATATGAAAGACAGTCATTGGGGTTTAAACCCCTGGAAAATTTCCTATCGTCAATATCCTCTCCCACAATAAGTTGATGTTCGGCGGATAGCATTCGCTTACCAGGTGAAAGAAAATTATGAACGTACTCCGAAGTATTGAATGTTTCTTTCCCCCGGTTCTCAAGCTGATATTCTATAACAAACCCGTTATTGGTAAGCTTTATCGTTTTTTCAAGAACAAAGGCAAATTGATCAAAACTGTTGGTACATTTAAATTTCACATTTTCATCATCAACATCAGCGAAAAATTCAAATGGAAGACACTCATAATTATTAAAAAAATCATATTCCTTATTGTCTTCTTTCCGAAGCATACCAACGCCAATTTTAGGAAAGAATTCCCCTGGTTTCACTTTATCATACCCAATGGGCTGATCAATGCCAAATTCATTGAAAAACCCCTTACCCTGCTGGTCTGAATAACTGTTGAACAGCTCAGAAGTACAAAATGGAACATCATTCCACCAAAGCTGAATTACTTTCCCGGTCCGGTCGAAACGTGAACCGATGTAACCTTGCTGTGGCTTCTCTATATTCAATTTTATGTGACCCCTGGTCAATTCAATCATCTCAGTATTTTTGAACTGGTGGCCGGTAATAAGACCACCAGCTTATTACATATCACTATATACATTGATATATAACTAGATTCCTCTAATTCATAGTACTCCTGATTTGTGGCGATTCGGCACCTTTCAGATGCCTGTCACAATCATTACTCCACTACAAAACCGGTTGTGAGTTGGGCGTTAGAATCGCCTCCCACCCAAAGTTGGAATTCGCCAGGCTCAACAACCTGCTCCATATCAATATTCGTGAAGGCCAACTCTTGAACAGGGATGGTTAATGTTACCGTTTTAGTTTCGTCTTTTTGAAGATTAATTCTTTCAAATGCTTTTAGCTCCTTCACTGGTCGGGTAACATTTCCAACGAGATCGCGCACATAAACCTGTGCTACTTCCTCTCCTGCGAATTCTCCGGTATTACTCAGCGTAAAACGAACTTCAATGATCTCATCCTGGGCATAAACCTCCTTGTCCAGGCTCAGATCACCATATTCGAAGGAGGTATAAGACAATCCGTAACCAAAAGGATACAAGGGTGTAAAGCCTGCATCAATATAATGCGACTCATTGCCCAGGGAAGTTTGAGGAGCTTTTACAGGAATATCATACATTTGAGTCCAGGAATCGGGATTAGCCGGGCGCCCTGTATTTTTGTGGTTATAGTAGATAGGAATCTGACCGACAACTTTTGGAAAAGTAACAGGCAATTTACCTGAAGGACTGACTTTGCCTGAGACAATATCTGCCAGTGCAGGTCCCCCCATGGTTCCCGGATGCCAGGCATAAACAACTGCATCGGCATGTTCACTGATTTCACCAATGGTCAACGGGCGTCCGGCCATCACCACCAAAACAAGAGGTTTGCCTGTTTTCTTCAATTCTTTTATCAGTTCATTTTGTACACCAGGGAGATCAATATTCGCACGAGAATGTGCCTCGCCTGACAAGATGGATTCTTCACCTCCGCAAAATACGATCACATCAGATTTTCTGGCCTGCTCAATGGCATTTTTAAATCCTTTTTGGTGACGAGTCCGGCTGATGGGCATTCCTTCAGCAAAAAGAACATTCTCCTGTCCAAAAGTTTTATTAAAGGCCTTAAGCGGTGTTACCGTTAAAGTAGTATCACCATCAAAAATCCAGGTTCCTAACTGTTCATAAGCCTGATTAGCCATTGGTCCGATAAGAGCAATTTTTGAAGATGGATTGATTGGTAATGTATTATGTTCATTTTTCAGCAATACCATACTTTGAGTAGCAGCTTTTGTAACAGCATCCAGGTATTCTGGTTTGGCAAACTGATTTTGCTTTTCTTCAGCGATATAGGGATTATCGAATAAGCCAAGTTCAAATTTCACGCGCAAAATATTGCGAACAGCCTGATCAATGTCTTCAATGTTTAAAGCTCCTTCTTCCACCAGGGCAACGATATTGTCTTTATAAGTAGTAGTGGCCATTTCCATATCGACACCGGCCTTAATAGCACGGTGGGCAGCTTCTTTCTCATCAGCTGCAAAACCATGATTAATCATTTCCCATGTCGATGCCCAGTCACTTACCACGAACCCGTCGAATTGCCACTCTTTGCGCAATACATCAGTAAGAAGATGTTTATTGCCGGTTGCCGGTACACCATCAATTTCATTAAAACCGGACATAAAAGTGCGCACACCCGCATCAACTGCAGCTTTGAATGGAGGCAGATAAATATCGCGCAATTCGCGGGGAGGAATAGAAGTAGTATTGTAATCACGTCCGCCTTCGGCAGCTCCATAACCGGCAAAGTGCTTTGCACAGGCGGCAATGCTTGTTTCATCATTCAGACTGTCGCCCTGAAATCCCCTGACCATGGCAGCACCCAAAACAGATGTCAGATATGGATCTTCACCAAGACTTTCAGCAATGCGCCCCCAGCGCGCATCTCTGCTGATGTCAATCATTGGGGCAAACGTCCACTTAACACCGGTAGAAGATGCTTCCTTTGCAGCAATACGGGCTCCTTGCTGAACCAACTCCGGGTTCCAGGTAGCTGCTTGTCCCAAAGGAATAGGAAAGACAGTTTTAAAGCCATGAATAACATCACGGGCAACAATAAGCGGGATACCTAAGCGGCTCTCTTCAACTGCAATTTTCTGTTGCTGGTTAATATTTTCAGGATTCACCTCATTCAGGATTGAACCAATCATTCCCTGTCGAATGCTCTCTTCGTTACCCAGACCTCCACTCACCTGGCACATCTGGCCGATTTTTTCCTCAAGGGTCATTTCGCCCAGCAGCTGTTCAACCTTCTCTTCAACACCTGAACTCCTATCACTGATATCATTCTTCTGGCATGCCAGGCTGACAAGCATCAGGATGATTATTACTGGTAAATGTTTTAAGCTTTTCATTTTATATCTTTCTTTATTTTTTCAGAAAACCCTATCAGGAGGCATCATTCCAAT